>JALZHU010000019.1 GCA_030860695.1 Actinomycetota bacterium | reverse complement strand
AGCCATAGCTCGTATCGCCACTCACGGGGCTGCCGCCAGAGTCCAGGCTGCACCCGGTGGCCAGGGCATCCAGCCGGTGCGCATCCGAGCCAGCCGCGCTGGGAATCACGTAGCGCTGCTCGTACTTGGCGATGGCCAGCAGCCGGTACATTCCCTCGATCTCGGCCGGCGTCAGGCGCACCGACTCGGCGATCTCCGGTCGGACCGGCTCTCCAAGGTTGACCCGGCGCATGTGCGCGCGCATCGCGGCCAGCCGCTGCAGCGCGGCCCGCACCGGCCCGGCGTCGCCCGCGGTGAACAGCTCGGCCAGGTACTCCACTGGGATGCGCAGCGCGTCAATGGCACCGAACAGGTTGCCGGCGTCCTCGCCGTCATGCCCGGTGCTGGCTAGCACGTCCACCACGGGGGACAGCGGCGGCACGTACCAGACCATCGGCATGGTCCGGTACTCCGGGTGCAGCGGCAGTGCCACCTGGTAGTCCACGATCAGCTGGTACACCGGGGACGCCTGCGCGGCCTCGATCCACTCCTGGGAGATGCCGGCCCGCTCGGCCTCGGCCACCACTCGCGGGTCGTGCGGGTTGAGAAACACGCCCAACTGCGCCGGATAAAGATCCTTCTCGTCGGGCATTGACGCTGCGGCCAGCACCGCGTCCGCGTCATAGAGCAGTACCCCGATGTAGCGCAGTCGCCCGACGCAGGTCTCCGCGCAGACCGTCGGGATGCCCACCTCCACCCGCGGGTAGCAGAACGTGCACTTCTCCGCTTTACCGGTCTTGTGGTTGAAGTAGATCTTCTTGTACGGGCACCCCGTGACGCACTGCCGCCAGCCGCGGCAGCGGTCCTGGTCAACCAGCACGATGCCATCTTCGCTGCGCTTGTAGATTGCACCGGATGGGCAGGACGCCGCACACGACGGGTTGAGGCAGTGCTCGCAGATCCGCGGCAGGTAGAACATGAACGTCTGCTGGAACTCCAGCTTCACCTGCTCGGACACCTTGGCCAGCACCGGATCCCGACCGATCTGTTCGGGTCCACCGCCGAGATCGTCGTCCCAGTTCGCGCCCCAGGTCACCGCGGTGTCCTCGCCGGTGATCAGTGACTTGGGCCGGGCCACCGGGGTGGTGTCCGACGGCGGTGACGACAGCAGGTTGTCGTAGTCGTAGGTCCACGGCTCGTAGTAGTCGGCCACCGTCGGCAGGTCGGGATTGGCGAAGATGTTCAGCAGCCGTTTGACCCGTGAGCCCGAGCGCAACGTCAGCCGGCCGCGCTTGGTCAGCGTCCAGCCGCCCTTCCACCGTTGCTGGTCCTGGTATTGCCGCGGATATCCCTGTCCTGGCCTGGTCTCCACGTTGTTGAACCACACGTACTCGACGCCGCCCCGGTTGGTCCACGCCTGCTTGCAGGTGACGCTGCAGGTATGGCAGCCGATGCACTTGTCCAGGTTCATCACCATGGCCAGCTGTGCCATGACTTTCATCAGTAGGTCACCTCCTGGCCGCGGCGGCGAATGGTGGTGACCTCGTCGCGCTGGTTGCCCGTGGGACCGTGGTAGTTCAGCGCGAACGACTGCTGGGCGTAGCCGCCGATCAGATGGGTCGGCTTGATCATCAGCCGGGTCAGCGCGTTGTGGATGCCGCCGCGCTTACCGGTCTTCTCGGTGCGGGGCACGTCGACCGCGCGGTCCTGAGCGTGGTACATGAACACGGTGCCCTCGGGCATCCGGTGGCTGACGATCGCCCGTGCCACGACCACGCCGTTGCGGTTGACCGCTTCGATCCACTCGTTGTCCGCCACACCGATCTTGGCGGCGTCCACGTCGGACATCCAGATGGTCTGGCCCCCGCGGGACAGCGTGAGCATGTGCAGGTTGTCCTGGTAGGTAGAGTGGATAGACCACTTCGAGTGCGGGGTGAGGTATCGGACGGTGACCGCGCGGTGTCCGTTGCTTTCGATCGCGCCGACGGCCGGTTCACCGAACAACCCGGTCATGTCCAGCGGTGGCCGGAAGATCGGCATCTGCTCACCGAGCTCGGCCATCCAGTCGTGGTCGAGGTAGAAATGCTGCCGGCCGGTCAGGGTGTGCCACGGTTTGAGCCGCTCGGTGTTGATGGTGAACGGGGCGTAGCGCCGGCCGCCGGCCTCGCTGCCCGACCACTCCGGCGACGTGATCACCGGCACCGGGCGGGCCTGGGTGTCGGCGAAGGTGACCCGCTTGCCCTCGTTCTCGGCGGCGAGGTCGGCGAGTGTGGTGCCGGTGCGCCGCTCCAGAGTACGGAAGCCCTCGGTGGCCAGCCGGCCGTTCGTGGTACCGGATAGCGCCAGGATGGCCTCGGCGGCGTGGGTGTCCTTGGCCAGGGACGGCCGTCCGGCGGCCCTCCCGGAAATGATCACGCCGTTGGCCGCCTTCAGGTAGTCGACCTCGGCGTCCGGGTAGACGGTGACGCCCTTGGTGGTCAGGCCGACGCGCTCCACCAGCGGCCCGAGGGCGGCAATCTTCTCGCCGATCGCCGGATAGTCCCGCTCTACTACGACCAGCCGCGGCATGGTTTTGCCCGGTATCGGTTCGCACTCGCCGGCCTTCCAGTCCAGTACCCGGCCACCGGGTTGCGCGGTGGCATCGGCGGTGTCGTGCTGCAGCGGTACGGCCACGATGTCCTGGCGCACCCCGAGATGCTTCTCGGCCAGCCAGGAAAAGCCCCGGGCGATCCGGTGAAACGCCTCGAAGTCGGTTTTGGTTTCCCACGGCGGGGAAATCGCCGGCGAGAAGGCGTGCACGTAGGGGTGCATGTCGGTGCTGGACAGGTCGTGCTTCTCATACCAGGTGGCGGCGGGCAGCACGACGTCGGAGAACAGTGTGGTGCTGGTCATCCGGAAGTCCAGCGACAGCAGCAGGTCGAGCTTGCCAACCGGCGCCTCGTCCCGCCAGGCGACGTCGGCGGGGCGGATGCCATCGCGGTCGGTGGCCTGCACGTTGGAGTCGGTGCCCAGCAGGTGGCGCAGGAAGTACTCGTTGCCCTTGGCTGAGGAGCCGAGCAGGTTGGCTCGCCACACGGTCAGGCACCGCGGGAAGTTCTCTGGCGCGTCCGGGTCTTCACAAGCAAACTGCAGGTGTCCGGTGCACAGCCCATCGACGACGTGGTGAGCCGCGTCCTTGCCCAGGCGCTGCGCTTCGTCGGCCAGGTTCAGCGGGTTGCGGTTAAACGTCGGGTAGCTGGGCATCCAGCCCAGCCGGCTGGCCAGCGCAATGTTGTCGGCCGCAGTCCGCCCCGTGAACTGCCCTTGCGCCAGCGGTGACGCCATCGCCTCGGCAGTGAACGGGTCGTAGCGCCACTGGTCGGTGGCCAGGTACCAGTACACGGTGCCCTGCATCTGGCGTGGTGGGCGCTGCCAGTCCAGGCCGAAGGCCAGCGTCGACCAGCCGGTGATCGGCCGGCACTTCTCCTGGCCGACGTAGTGCGCCCAGCCGCCGCCGTTGACCCCCTGGCAGCCGGTGAGCATCACCAGCGTCAGGAACGAGCGGTAGGTCTGGTCGGAATGAAACCAGTGATTGGTACCTGCCCCCATCAGGATCATCGACCGGCCGCCGGAGCGCTCGGCATTGTCGGCGAACTCCCGGCCGATCCGCTCGGCCGCGGCCGCCGACACACCGGTGATCGACTCCTGCCAGGCCGGCGTGTACGGCTGCTCAGCATCGTCGTAGCCGGTAGGCCAGCTGCCCGGCAGTCCCGGCCGGTGCACCCCGTACTGGGCCAGCAGCAGATCAAACACCGTGGTGACCAGCCTGCCGGCGACTATCCGGGTCGGCACGCCGCGGCGTAGCACGCTGGGCTCAGCGGTGTCGAACCGCGGGAGCGCGACCTCTATGACATCACCGCCATACACGGTGAGTAGCGGGTCCACGCCATGCAGGTCGAGGTTCCAGCGACCTTCTCCGGAGCGGGTGAACCGGTGGCCCAGCGAACCGTTCGGGACGACCGGTTGCCCGGTGATCCCGTCCAGCAGCACGGTCTTGGACTCAGCACCCTCGCCGGTGTCGCCCAGATCTGCCGCGGTGAGAAACTTTCCGGGGACCCAGGTTTCGGCGCCGCTGTCGCCTCGTTTTTCCACGGTGACCAGGAACGGCAGATCGGTGTAGCGCTTGACGTAGTCGGTGAAGCGAGGTGTCTGCCGGTCGGCGAAGAACTCCTTAAGGATCACATGGCCCATGGACATGGCCAGCGCGGCGTCGGTGCCTGGCCGTGCTGGCAACCACTCGTCGGCGAATTTCGTGTGGTCTCCATAGTCCGGTGACACCACGATCACCTTCTGACCCCGGTAGCGGGCTTCGGTCATGTAATGCGCGTCCGGCGTGCGGGTGACGGGGACATTGGAGCCCCACATGATCAGGTAGCCGGCATCGAACCAGTCGGCGGATTCGGGCACATCGGTCTGGTCGCCGAACACCTGCGGGGAGGCCACCGGAAGGTCGGCATACCAGTCGTAGAACGACAGCATGGCCCCGCCGATCAGCGAGATGAACCGGGCGCCGGTAGCATGGCTTACCATCGACATCGCCGGGATCGGCGAAAAACCCGCAATACGATCGGGACCGTAGCGTTTGATGGTGTGTACATGCGCGGCTGCAACGATCTCGACGGCTTCCCACCACTCGGCTCGGACGAACCCGCCCTTGCCGCGGGCCGACTTGTACCGGCGGGCCTTTTCCGGGTCGTCGGCCACATCGGCCCAGGCCAGCACCGGATCCTTGAGCCGTTGCTTTGCTTCCCGATATAGCTCCAGCAGCGTGCCGCGCACATACGGGTAGCGCACTCTGGCTGGCGAGTAGGTGTACCAGGAGAAGGACGCACCGCGTGGGCAACCGCGAGGCTCATACTCGGGCTTGTCCGGGCCGATCGACGGGTAGTCGGTCTGCTGCGCTTCCCAGGTGATGATCCCGTCCTTGACGTAGATCTTCCACGAGCATGAACCAGTGCAATTCACCCCGTGGGTCGAGCGCACCACCTTGTCGTAGGCCCAGCGGTCCCGATAGAAGACGTCAGCCGACCGGCCACCGATCTGGTGTAATGTGCGCAGATCGGCCGAGGCCTCCCCGCGCTGGAAATGCCTGCCAATACGCAGCAGAGAATCAGTGAATCCGGTGTCCATGCCGACACTGTGGCTTCCGATATTGGGGCTGCCATCGCGGGTATCGGGCACGGACGACACCTCTTCGGGTGATATTCACGTTCACGGGGGCCTCTCACTTACCCTAGACGGTGTTTTCTTGGCCTTCAAGAAGGACCGTTGATACTCACACCGTCACCGGGATAACGGTGCGACATCCGTAACATGACGTTCATATTCCAGGTTGGCCTGAGAGTGTCCAGTCGGCGCTGCGAGCTGGTATAACTTGTCCACTCGTAGCACCGCCCATGATCAGGAGATGATATGGGCAGCATAAGCGTAACAGCTCTTTGTCACACAGTTTCCGATTGATTTACATACTGTAACATGACAGTTACCTCACCTGGAGTGACCGACACTACTTCTTGGACCGCTGTGCGAGGTAGGGGTGTGCACACCACTTCGCCCTTACCAATCCCGCACCCACCTCCGCACAATATGAAACGGCTGGTCCATTCCCACCATGAACGCCGAATACACCGTGCACGTACGGCGTCGCACAGGCCACCAGGCTGGGCGGGACCGGAAGCAGAACCGGCACTGCCCCCGTGTGTTGACCCGGTGCTGAGCCAGCAGCACCCAGCCCACGGCGGCCAGACGCGCGACGTCCTGATCGTCATGATCAAGCAGGCGCTTCAACCGCTCAGCCCACAGCCGGTGCTGGGTCCTCCAGACGCTCACGGTTGTTCATGCAGTTCTGGCGTGGAGCCACAGTTGCCCAAGCACCCGGATCTCAGCAAGCTCAGTCCAGCCGGCACGGTAGGGAGAGCTCAACCACTGGAGCCCTGGCCGGGGGTCTTGACCTGGATGCGCTGGCACTCCAGGCAAACTTGATCAGGGTCGGGCGGTTCGCTTGGCAGCGCCGCGCCATGCTTTCGCCACGCTCGAAGCGGTAAGAACTCCATGCCGCACGCGGCGAGCACCCTGCCACGGCGCAGGTGGCCGCAGTGGGTGTCATGATCGCTTAGGGATCGCAGGTACCAGGAGGTCATCACGTCCTCGATTTCTCGATTTCTGCTTTGGATTGAGGTGTGGCGAGGCGTTCGCGTCTTGTGGTGCACTATTGTGGCTCACGGCTCCAGTACGGCTCTACGCTATGTTCCGGGAAGGTAAGCGACCCGCTCCCCAGCACGCCGTCTTTCATCCCATTGTCGGGGTAGTTTACGCAGGTAATTTCGTCCACGGAGCTCCCCAACACCGCATGAAGTGCCTGCCGTAAGGGACCGGCATCGTCTCGCACCACGAATGCCGCCCGTTCCCGATGCGGATAGCTCATTAGCAGATAGCTGCCGTCCGTCATGCGGGTAACTAGCACGGTCTCGGGGCAGGATACGCCGGGACTGATGCTGTGGTCGATGGCGTGCGTTGCTTCCTGATTATTGCATTGGTCTGTACCACCACTATGACCCATGTTGTCCGTGTCTGCCTGGCAGTTGCGCTCATTTTCCACGCCTACAATTCCGCCCGTGTGCTCGTCTTTTGCCGCCTGAACGGCACCCAGGACCGAGGCGAGTCCATCCGCAGAACAGCGCGATTCGGGGGATGGTGACCTGCCAGTACTCCGGCCTGCGCTGGGAGGAAGCGCTGGCTAACCGGCAAGGGACACCAACCGCGTGCTCGGGTGACTCGTCGTCCCGGCCCTGGAGCCTTGATCACTACCGTGGCCGAGTCTGCGGTGATGACCTACCGGCAGCACTCGCGATCTTTGGCAGCGGTGTCCTGACCGTGTAAGGAGCTTCTGTGCTGGGTTGGGTCGGATAATGCCCATACCGGTAGCGTCCATCTGCCATGTCCGAAAGGCCACCGATGGAGGCAAGGCCACGATGTTGAGGAAGTGTTATGGGTGAGCCGCGTAGTCGCAAACAGCAGCGTGAGCAGTTGGTGCGTGCGCTGCGGGCCGAGGGCAAGTCGCGGGTGGAAGTCGCCGACGTGCTCCGGCAGCGATACCGTTTCAATGCTCGGGTGGCCCTCCGCTATGCTCACGAGTGGAGTCAACGCCAGGCCGCTGATGAATGGAACAAGCGCTGGCCCGATGAGTTGAAGACCTACAAGACATTTTCCTACTGGGAGCAGTGGCCGAGTCGTACCGGGCATGTTCCTTCTTTTGACAACCTCAGTAAGCTGGCGGAGCTGTACGAGTGCTCGGTCGCTGATTTGCTCGTTGACTTGCCTGATTTCCGGCATCGTGACGCCACGGCCAGTGCACAGCCAACGGTAGGTATGGTGTGCGAACCTGATACCGCGCTGGCCTTGCCCAGCGATTCTGCGGTGTGGGCGACGGCAACCGGTCTCCAGCTGCCAGACAGGATTGTTGCGTTGTTGATGCAGTACCTGGGATCATTGGCATCGTCTGATCGTGATGCGCTCACCACGCCCCGTGAGCGCGGCCAGGCGTACCATCAGCTTGTCCTGTTTCTCCGTAGTTGGGCGCACACCATGGACCGTCGCAACGTGCTGCGCCTTTTGGCCTGGGCCGCAACCACTGCGTCGGTGTTTCCGACCCTCGTCGGCGACGCACATCAGCGCGTGGTCTCGGTGCTCAGCAGGTCGAGTCGGGTTGATGCGCAGGTCATCGAGCACATCGACGCGGTGCTGTGGCACTGCCGGCGCCAGGATTACGCGCTGGGCCCGCAAGCTGTCCTGGACACCGTGCTGGCCCAGCGTGATCTGGCTCGCGTGCTGGTGCCCGACTGCCCTGCCGACCTGCGGCCTCGGCTGCTCTCGGCGCTGAGCGAGGCGTCGCGTCAGGCGGGGTGGCTGTCGTTTGATCTCCAGCAGTTCGACCATGCAGGGTATTACTACGAGGATGCCCGCGCGCTGGCCCACGAGGCGGAGAATGTCGGGCTGGGTGCGTTCGTGCTGTGCGAGATGAGCCACCTGGCGACCTGGCGGGGCAAGCCGCGCATCGGCATCGACCACGCCGTGGCGGCCGGGCAGTGGGCTCAGCGCACCGACGACATGCGCCTACGTGCCTACACCGCCGACGTGGCCGCCCGCGCCTACTCCGCCGACGGGCAACGGGACGCCTGCCTGACCGCACTTGACACCGCCCACACCGCACTTACCGCGGCCGGTGACCACGACCCGAGCTACAGCGGTTATACCGAAGCGGTCAATCTCGCACATCGCGGCTCGTGTCACCTTGAACTGAGCGAATGGCAGCCCGCTGCTGAATACATACAGCAGTCACTCACGTCTCTGGATCGTTCAAACATTCGAGACAAGGCTTTCTTCGTCGCGCACCTTGCAATGGCGTATGTGCAGTGCAATGAGATCGACGAGGCGGCGCGGCTGCTCGGTGACGCTGGCGAATTAGCAGCGCGTCACAGCTCGGTTCGGCTGATCGAGCGATTGAAGCAAGGCCGCGCCGAGCTGCAGCCGTGGAACCACACCACTGCCGTCCGCCAACTCGACGACCGCTTAGCGTCTTACGGTATGGCATGACGTTGCAAGGTCGGGTTATCCTTCTGCTGCTTCCCGCGGCCGTAATCCTTGGAATTCTCAATCTTGCCCGGCCGTGACACGCCTGCTTCACTGCCATGGTCCCGGCGGTGTCCGCAACCCACTCGCTACGGTGCTGGCATGACGATCCTGTCGGCGGCGTGCCGGTCGCGCTCGGCGCCGAGACCGCAAATGGCCAGCTTAGACCATCTGGGGGAGCTGGGTGGCCGCCAAGAGAGGCGGCGGGGCAGGCTGATGTCAAGATCGGGTCGCGAGGAGGGGACGGAACGATGGGGCGGAAGGGTCCTGTCGGTGGCGCTGGACCGTTGGCCTTCGCGCGGTTCCCGCTAACAACACGTGGTTGCCTGTCAACGGACACGGATTCCATGACGGTGAGACCGCGCCCGTTTGCTGCCAGTTTTGTGGTCGAGCCGTGCGGGGTAGGCATAAGAAGACGCCAAAGCATGGGGTAGAGACGAAGAAGACATCTAATATTCTCGACGGCACGGACGAGCCGGACACCGTCGATGAGCCCTATGTTCCAGAGACGTTGATCACCAACTCGTCACGTTCGACGGCGCCCCCAACCCCTGGCAAACCATTGAAACCGCCCACCAGTCCTGGACCCAGCTCGGCCAACCCCACCCCTCCGCGCTCGGGCTCACCGTCACCCTCGAGGAGCAATACGTGTGGTGTCAGCACCCCGACAGCGATTGGATCCACCCCTTGACCTGATGAAGGCGCCTTCGTGAGGTGCGTGAGCGCGGTAGCGGTGTATCGGGATCCGCCCGCCGTCGGCCAGCACCCCCTCGGCATGCAGCCGGGCCAGTTGCTCAGTGGCGAGATGTGGCGCCGGAGTGCCGTCGGCGCGCAGCACCCGATGCCACGGCAGGTCGTGGCCGTCCTCGGCGAGGATCCGGCCCACCAACCGGGCCCGACCCGGCAGCCCCGCGCGGGCCGCGACCTCGCCGTAGGCCAGCACCGAGCCCACCGGGATAGCAGCTACCACGCTGCGCACCCGGTCCAGCTCCTCGACGTCCATTGTCACCATCCTCCCGCGCCGCGAACTGTCGGAGCGGCGTGGTTGCATGCGCAGCGTGTCCATCCTGATTCGCTCCGTAACCACGATGCCCCGGATCGCCACCTGGGGCCCCGACGCTCGCCGAGTGCTGGAGCATGCCGGCGGGCCGCTGCGCGTGTTAGGTGGCCCGGGCACCGGCAAGACCACCCTCGTGGCGCACACCGTTGCCGACCGGGTGCTGCGTCGCGGGGTGGACCCCGAGCGGGTGCTGGTGCTCACCTCCAGCCGCCGGGCAGCAGCCGACTTGCGGGCACGCATCGTAGAGCAGCTCGCCGCGCATGGTGTTACGCCGACAGTGCGGGAACCGCTGGTGCGCACCGTGCACTCCTACGCCTTTGCCGTGCTGCGCCTGCGGGCGTCGCTGCAGGATCTGCCGCCACCCCGGTTGCTCTCCGGCCCCGAGCAGGACGTGGTGATCCGAGAGCTGCTCGCGGGTGAGCTCCAAGCCGGCGGGCGGGGCTGGCCGCCGCGGCTACGTCCGGCACTAGTCCTGCCAGCCTTCGCCGCTGAGCTGCGGGATCTGTTGATGCGCGCCGCAGAACGCGGGCTAGCACCGGAGGATCTTATCGCGCTGGGCCGCTCCAGCGGGCGCGACGAGTGGGTGGCTGCCGGGCGGTTTTTCCGCAGCTATGAGCAGGTGATGCTGCTGCGTGGGTCCGTGGGCACCGCCGCACCGCAGGCCACCGCGCCAGCGCTGGACGCCGCCGAACTGGTGTCCGAGGCGCTGCTGGTGCTAGACACCGACGCAGAGGTGCGGCGCAGGGAGTCTGACCGGGTGCGTCACCTGATCGTCGACGACGCTCAGCACCTCGACCCGTTGCAGGCCCGGTTAGTGACTCGGCTCGGCGCGGGCGCGCACGAGCTACTGTTGTTCGGCGATCCTGACCAGACGATCTTCTCCTTTCGCGGTGCCGACCCGGGATTGCTGACCACCGGCGGGTCCGCGGTCGTCCGGCTGTGCACCGACCACCGGATGGCTCCGGCGGTGCGGGCCGCGGTATCCCGGCTCGCCAGCCGGCTGCCCGGCCCTCGTGCCGACCTGCACGGCCCGGCAGGGGAGCAGCCCGATGGGGACGTCACCGTCCGGGTATTCGGCTCCGCCTCGGCCGAGGCGTCGTGGGTGGCCGATCAGTTCCGTCGCGCCCACCTGCTGGACGGGGTGGCCTGGTCGGACATGGCAGTGTTAGTGCGCTCCACCGTGCAGGCGCTGCCGGTGCTGCGCCGGGCGCTGCTCGCCGCCGAGGTGCCAGTTGCGGTGCCGCGCGAGGAGCTGCCCGTGGCCTGCCAGGGCGCGGTACAGCCGTTGCTGGGGGTGTTGCGCTGCGCCGTGCACCATGCCGCCCTCGACGAGGAGATGGCGGCTGCACTGCTCACCTCCCCGCTGGGCGGTGCCGACCCGCTAGCGTTGCGCCGGCTGCGCCGGGAGCTGCGTCGCCGTGAGCTCGCCACCGGCGGTGAGCGGGCCAGTGGTGCACTGCTGGTCGACGTATTGCGTCATGAGGGTCAGCCGGACGGGTTCGACGACCGGACCGCGGCACCGGCAAGGAGACTCGCCGAGCTGCTGACCATCGCTGCTCGCGCGGCCCGGCGCGGGGACAGCGCCGAGGAGGTGCTGTGGCAGGTCTGGCAGGCCAGTGGACTTACGCAGCGCTGGGCCGCCACTGCGGCGCGCGGCGGCCCGGCCGGTGTACAGGCTGATCGCGACCTCGATGCCGTGGTCGCGCTGTTTGATGCCGCCGCTCGTTACGCCGATCGGCTCCCCGGTGCCGATGGCGGCCCGGCCGGCGTCCTCGGCTTCTGCGACTACCTCACCGGCCAGCAGATACCCGGCGACTCGCTAGCTCCGCGTTCCCCACAGGGCGACTCCGTCACCGTGCTCACCGCGCATGCCGCAGCCGGCCGGGAATGGTCACTTATCGCGGTACCGGGGGTTCAAGAGGCGAGCTGGCCCAACCTGCGGCTGCGCGGCTCCCTGCTCGGCGTGGAACACCTCATCGACGCCACCGCGGGCATCGAATCCAGCACGGTCTCGCCTACCGCGCCGCTGCTGGCCGAGGAACGGCGGTTGCTGCTGGTGGCGGCCAGCCGCGCCCGGAACCGGTTGCTGGTCAGCGCGGTGCGTGGGGAAGACGAACAGCCCTCTCGGTTCCTCGATGAGCTGGCGGGCACCGACACGTCAATACACGAGCGGCCAGTGGCCCCCCGAGACCGCGGTCTGACTCTGCCCGAACTCGTTGCCGAGCTGCGTCGGGTGTGCTGTGATCCAGCCGAGGGCAGCGCACGGCGGCAGAGTGCGGCTGCCGGTTTGGCGCAGCTGGCTAAGGCTGGCGTACCTGGCGCGCACCCCGATTCCTGGTACGGGTTGGTGCCGCTGTCAAGCCAGTCCCCGCTGCGGGTGCTGGGCGAGCCGGCTCGCGTGTCACCGTCGCTGGTGGAACTGGTGTCGAGCTGCCCATTGCGCTGGCTCCTCACCCGCCATGGAGGCGAGGACGTCCGGGCACTACCCGCGGTCACCGGATCGCTGGTGCACAGGTTGGTCCAGGCGGCTGCGGCCGGCGCCACCGACCAGCAGCTGGAACATGCTCTGGCCGAGGCCTGGACCGGCGTCGACGCGGGTGCTCCCTGGTATTCCCGGGCCGAACAGCAGCGGGTACGTCAGATGGTCGAGATGTTTCGCCGCTGGTGGCGCGACAGCCGCGGTGAGCTCACGGAGGTCTGTTGTGAACAGCCGATCGAGGTACAGCTTCCCCCTACTGACGGCTCTGCTCATGGTGCCGCTGAGGGCCCTGCTGACGGCACCGCCGTGCTGCTTCGCGGACGGGTGGACCGGCTGGAGCGCGACCGCCGCGGCCGACCAGTGGTCGTTGACGTGAAAAGCAGCAAGACCCCGGTCAGCAAGGAAGCCGCACAGGATCACGCACAGCTGGCGGTCTACCAGCTCGCCGCTGCGCATGGCGCCTTCACCGAGCACGGCTTAGCCGCCGAACCCGGCGGCGCCCGCATCGTCCAGGTGTCCGCGCGCACGGCGGTGCAGCGCGATCAGCAGCCGTTGGACGGGCCGGCCCTGGCGCACTGGCGCAACGTCGTGCGCGAGGCCGCCCGGCGCACCGCGGGGCCAGGGTTCGACGCCATCGACACCGGTGACTGCGAGCGGTGCCCCTCGCGAACCGCGTGTCCACTGCACGAGTCCGGCCGGCAGGTGACGGGATGACGATGGCGCCCGACAAGAACAGGGGACACATTAGCGGCATCGGGCCCATCGAGCTTGCCACGGAACTCGGTATCGCGTCCCCCACTACGGAGCAGGCCGACATCATCGCCGCCGACCCCGCTGAGCCAACGCTCGTGGTTGCGGGCGCCGGCTCGGGCAAGACCGAAACGATGGCGGCCCGGGTAGTGTGGCTGGTCGCCAACGGGTATGTCACACCCGAGCGCGTGCTCGGACTGACGTTCACCCGCAAGGCGGCTCAGCAGCTCGCCGAGCGGATCCGGGCGCGGTTGCGCCGGCTCGCCGGCTCGGGGGTACTGGACAGACTTGATCCCACCGGGCAGCGCAGGGCCGCGGTGCTGGCCGGTGAGGCCACCGTGCTGACCTACCACGCCTACGCCGGCCGGCTGGTCGCCGAGCACGCGCTGCGGCTACCCACCGATCCGGGGGCCCGGCTGCTCACCGTGACCGGCGCGTGGCAGCTCGCACACCGGGTCACAACCAGCTGGGAACCGGACCTCGATGTGGACGGAAAAGTGCCCCGCACGGTCACCGGTTGGGTGCTCGGGCTGGCCGGGCAGCTTGCCGAGCACCTGTGCGAGCCAACCGAGCTGTGGGAAACCACCGAGGCGCTGATTACCGCGCTGGTCACGGCTCCCCCCGGCCCACGTCCGCGGGGTCCGCTGCGCGCCGACCTTAAACGGGTGGTAGAGAGTCAACGGTCCCGGCTGGCGATCCTGCCGCTGGTGGAGCGCTACACCGAGCTCAAGCGGCGCGAGGCGGTCCTTGACTTCGGTGATCAGATGGGCATCGCTGCCAAGCTGGCGCGTGACCATCCGGAAGTCGGGACGGTCGAGCGGACCCGCTTCGGCGCCGTGCTGCTCGACGAGTACCAGGACACCGGGCATGCTCAGCGGGTGCTGCTGCGGTCGTTATTCGGCAGTGTTGCGATCTCCGGGGTCGCGACGGACGGGGTTGCGACGGCTGGAGTTGCGGGCAGCGCGATCCCGGTCACCGCGGTCGGCGATCCTTGCCAGTCAATCTACGGTTGGCGCGGTGCTTGCGCGGCCAATCTGCCGCGGTTCACCACCGACTTCCCCCGTGCGGACGGGACCCCAGCGGTGACCCGTGGGTTGCTCACCAGCTTCCGCAACCCTCCAGAGGTGCTCGCAGTGGCTAACGCGATCTCCGGTGAGCTCCGCAGCGGGCCGGTGCAGGTCGGCGAATTGCGCTACCGAGACGGTGCCGAGCCCGGCGAGGTCCGCTGTGCGCTGTTGCCCGATCTCCGTACCGAGGTGAGCTGGGTTGCCGCTGCTATCGCCGCCCGCTGGCACTCGGCAGTGGCCGACCGAGGCGCCCCGCCGACCGCCGCGGTGCTGGTGCGCCGCCGCGCGGACATGGCAGCACTGGCCACGGCGTTGCGCTCTCACGATGTCCCTGTCGAGCTGGTTGGCCTGGGTGGGTTATTGGACACCCCGGAGGTCCGCGACCTGGTGAGCGTGCTGCGGCTGCTCGTCGACCCGCTAGCCGGCACCGCCGCGATGCGGTTGCTAACTGGCGCGCGGTGGCGGATCGGTGCGGCCGACCTGGCCGCGCTGTGGGAGCGCGCCCGGGAACTGACAATGGATCACGGGACCCCAGCGGGTGAGGCCGCCGCGGGCCGGGGCCCAGTGGGTCAGGGCACCGCCCCGGAGGAGGTGCTGGCCGCCCTGGCCGGGGAGCTACCTAGAGAGTCTGCCGACCAAGCGGGGCTGGTCGACGCGCTGGATTCACTCGGTGATCCGACCCGCTACTCCGTGCTGGGCTACCAGCGGCTGAACACGCTGGCTGAAGAGTTGCGAGCGCTGCGGAGGCGGGTCACTCAACCGTTGACCGACCTGGTCGCAGACGCCGAACGGACCCTGCTGTTGGACACCGAGTCGCTGGCCCGCCCGGGGCACGTCGGCCGGGCCCACCTGGATGCTTTCGCCGACGTGGTGGCGGACTTCGCTGCGGCCAGCCCGCTGGCTGGCTTGCCCGCGCTGCTGGAGTACCTTGCCACCGCTGAGGACGCCGAGGATGGTCTCGAACCGGGTGAGGTTGAGGTCGCCCACGACCGGGTCCAGATCCTCACCGTGCACGCCGCCAAGGGCCTGGAATGGCAAGTGGTGGCCGTCCCACATCTGGTAGACGGCGTATTCCCGGCGGCTAAGAAGAGCTCGTCTTGGCTGCGGACGGTCACCGAGTTGCCGGTGCTGCTCTGTGGCGACCGCGCCGACCTTCCCCGCCTCGCGCTGCCGGTCGGAGCCGACCAGAAAGAGCTCGCCGGGGCACTCTCGGCGCACGAGGAGGCCTTTGATACCCGCAGGCTGACGGAGGAACGCCGGCTGCTGTACGTCGCAGTCACCCGCGCCCAGCGGTCCCTGTTGGTCAGCGGCCACTACTGGGGTGAGACTGGGAACGCACCCCGGTCGCCCTCAGATTTCCTGCTTCAGAGTCGCGATGTCGAACGCTGTGTGATCGATCAGTGGGCCCCGGCGCCCGGCGAGGGAGAACCCAACCCACTAGGCACCGCGACGCGGCAGGCGCCCTGGCCGGCTGACCCGCTGGGCGCCCACCGAGATGCCGTGGCTGAGGGCGCCCAGCTGGTGCTCGCCGCGTTGGAGCTCCAAAGCAGCGCTAACCACGCACGAGCACCCAGCGCAGAAGGCTGGCAGCGAGAGATCGACGTGCTGCTCGCTGAGCGAGATGCCCGCCACGCTCAGCACCGGGTCGTGCTGCCCGCGCACCTGTCGGTGAGCCACCTTGTAGAACTCGCCAATGACCCCTCGGCGCTGGCTGCGCGGCTGCGTAGACCACTGCCGTTCCCACCGAACCCGATGGCGCGCCGGGGCACGGCATTCCACGCTTGGCTGGAACGCCGGTTCGGCTCCACCCGGCTGATTGACCATGATGAACTGCCCGGTGCTGCCGACGAGGGAGCCGCCCCGAACACTGAACTCGGACTATTACAGGCGGCGTTTCTCGCCAGCGAGTGGGCGACGCGTAGCCCGTACGACGTCGAGGTGCCCTTTGAGACCGTGTTCGACGGGATAGGCGTGCGCGGTCGGATGGATGCCGTGTTCGCCGACGCCGACGGTGGCTGGACGGTGGTCGACTGGAAGACCGGGACGGTTCCCGAGGAGGTCACCCCGCCCGCGGTGAGCGTGCAACTCGCCGCCTACCGGCTGGCCTGGTCAGCGCTGTCTGGCACCCCGCTGAGCCGCGTTCGGGCGGTATTCCACTATGTCCGGGACAACCGCACAGTGCGCCCTGCCGACCTGCTCGACGCCGATGGATTGCGAGATCTGCTGCGCACCGTTCCCGTCGGCTGACGTGTTGGTACCCGGTGTCTGCAATCTCCGTAGAATATCGCCGCTGGCTACGTGTTTGAAAAGCGATTCCACCGCTAGGTAGTCGCCCTACGGATTTACGTGCGACTACCGATTGCCGCATGACCTTACCTCTCGGCAGGGTAAGTGGTGCCGAATCGGCAAAGGCAGTCGATGAGGCGGTTTTCTGCACCCGGGGTCCACTGGTACTCACCTTTCCTAGGAGGACTTGATGTCTGATGCACTGAGCTTTGCAGAGATCGACGGGCAGCACGTAGAGCTCCTGCCAGCACGTACCGTCTTGTCAATGTTCGCCACCGGCGGTCCCCGCGGTGGTGATGCCGGCAACGGCGGCATGGGCGGCACCGGCGGCGAAGGCGGCGACGCTAAGGGCAAGGCGGCGCTCTTTGACAACTGGTTCTACACCGAGGGCGACGTGTACAACTACGTCACCGGCGCAACCGGTGGTACTGGTGGGGCTGCCGACGGCGGTGCCACTACTGGTGGTGCTGGCGTCGACGACTGAGCCGACATTTGCTCCAGCGATCAGGTTTCGCTCGCGTGAGAGCTCAAGGAAGAGGCGGCCACACGGCCGCCCCTTCCCTCTCTGCTGCGTTCGCAGTAGGTATTAGATACGTCGTATATGGGGCGCATGTCGTTGCCGCCTACGTATCCAAAAGGCAAGCTCGCTGTTGAGGGCCCACTGTTTAAGTAGTCCACTGAGACGCGTTACGTGTGGCTACTGATTGCCTTGTGACCTTACTGCGGGCAGGGTATGTGGTGCCGAATCGGTAATGCCGCCGATGAAGCGTTTGTCGCCCCCGGGTTCACCGGGACTACCTTTCCTAGGAGGAATTTGATGTCTGATGCACTGAGCTTTGCTGAGATCGACGGTCAGCACGTGGAGTTGCTGCCGGCCCGCACCGTATTGTCGCTGATCAGCGCGACTGGCGGCGGCCGTGGCGGCAACGGCGGCTACGGTGGTGACGGTGGCACCGGCCGGGGCGGCCTCGGAATTAACCTCCTCAACCTCAACCTGTTCGGTGACCAGTTCAACAGCGCTGGTGATGGATTCGGCGGCGCGGGCGGCAGCGCCGATGGTGGTACTGGCGGAGCTGACAAGAGCTGAGTCGAGTCGGTGCCGCTGGCGATCAGAGTGATCGTGCGGCGTGCCGTTTTATGGGGAGGGGTGGCTGGGTTGTGGCCACCCCTCCTTCCCACTTATCAGTGTGTTCGGACCTCGACCTCCACAGTAGCAATTTGGTGTCTGGAATGAAAAGACATCACTGCTACGTGGTCCACCCAAGGATTTACGTGTGACTACTGATTGCCGCATGGCCTTATTGGCGGGCAGGGTATGTGGTGCCGAATCGGTAATGCCGCCGATGAGGTGTTCTGAAGTCTCCGGGTACCACCGGGACGATATTCCCTAGGAGGATTTGATGTCTGACGCACTGAGCTTTGTGGAGATCGACGGGCTGCATGTCGAGCTGCTGCCGGCTCGTACTGTCCTGTCGCTGTTCAGCGCCGGTGGTGGCGGCGGCCGTGGCGGCAATGGCGGCGTGGGCGGCGACGGCGGAACCGGCCGGGGGGGCCTCGGTATTAACCTCTTGAACATCAATTTGTTCGGTGACCAGAAGAACAGCGCCGGTGATGGCTTCGGCGGCGCGGGCGGCAGCGCCGATGGCGGTAAGGGTGGAACCAACTACAGCTGAGTTGGGTTCCGTCGGGCGACCTGCTGATCGCGTGCGGCGGGTGTTAACGAAGGGGGTGGCCGGATCCGGCTACCCCCTTCGGTCGGCCGAAGTCACTGGAAACCTTCCACCATAGGTACTCAGCGCTCTCAAGTCTCCGTAGATCTTTTTGCCGGCTACGTATTCGAAATGCAGTTGGGTCCTAGGTAGTACCACGGGACGAGTTACGTGTGACTACTGATTGCCACCTGACGTTACTGCTGGGCAGGGTATGGGCAGCCGAATCGGCACTGCCACCGATGAGGTATTTCTGGCCCGGGTCACCCGGGATGACCTTTCCTAGGAGGAATTTGATGTCTGACGCACTGAGCTTTGCTGAGATCGACGAGCAGCACGTGGAGCTGCTGCCGGCCCGCACCGTGCTGTCGCTGTTCAGCACCGGTGGCGGCGGCCGTGGCGGCAATGGCGGCGAGGGTGGCAAGGGCGGCGTCGGCCGAGGCGGCCTCGGTATTAACCTCATCAACCTCAACCTGTTCGGCGACCAGACCAACAGCGCCGGTGACGGCTTCGGTGGCGCTGGCGGCAGCGGCAACGGCGGTACTGGGGGACCCCTTTTGAGCTGAGTCGACCGGGCGCCGTCGGCTGCCGTCCTTTCGGGTGTGACGCCGTTGGCCAGGGAGGGGTGGCCGGACCGCGGCCATCCCTCTCCTATCTTTTCTAGGGCATTTACCAGGGAAAATCGTTTGTCGAGAGGCGTTCGCCATAGGTACTCCGAGTCGTAGGGACTCCGTACCATCCGCAACTATCTAAGTATTGCGCGGCGCAAGTGGTCTAAGTAGTACACCTAGAAGAGTTAAGTATGGCTACTGATTGCCACATGGATGTCACCGTGGGCAGGGTATGTGTGCGCCGGATCGGCACTGTCACCGATGCGGTGCTTGTAGTTCCCGGGTCATCTGGAGACCACGGGACCACCTTTCCTAGGAGGATCTATGTCTGATGCACTGAGCTTGGCCGAGCTCGACGGGCAGCACGTGGAGCTGCTGCCGGCCCGTACTGTGCTGTCGCTGTTCAGTGCCGTTGGCGGTCGTGGGGGCAACGGCGGCCTGGGTGGAAGCGGGGGCGTTGGCAGGGGCGGCCTCGGTGCTAACCTCATCAACATCAACTTGTTTGGCGACCAGACCAACTCCGCTGGTACCGGCTACGGCGGTGTAGGCGGCGCCGGTAGTGGCGGTACTGGGGGAGCCGCATACAGCTGATTCGCAAGCTGGGGCCAATGGCAATCAGGTGATCGCGTGCGGTGGCGTTGGTGCGGAGGGGCGGACAGAGGTCGCCCCTCCCGCAACGTGGTGTGGGCCGTGATGTTACGCAGTGGCGCCGGAAAAACTAGGTAGTGACGGGCCGTGCCTACAACGTTGGGCGTCGGTAGGGTGGCATTGACTAAATGCTACTCATGGCGTGTTTTGGGGCAGCGGTTTTCGATTCGGCCATGTTTCGATTCGGCCATGTTTCGATTCGGCCATGTTTCGATTCGGCCATGTTTCGATTCGGCGGAGCGGGGTTTCGAGTCGGGGAGGACGTCATCGATACTGAACGTGTGGTGGTTGATTCTGGGCATGTTGGGGGTATGGTACCGCGGTTGGCTGAGGGCACTGAGCTGATCGGGGAGTACCAGGGATCTGGTTTTCAGGAGCCCAAGTACATCGTGCGTCGGGTTGATGGGCAGGTCATCCAGCTGCCTCGATTGTTGTATCTACTGGCAGCCAGCCTGGATGGTCAGCGTGATCTGGCTCAGGTTGCGGATGTGCTCAGTGCCGAGTTCGGCAAGGTTGTGTCGGCTGAGCAGGTGTCGTATTTGATTGACAACCGGTTACGCCCGGTGGGGATCATGGCGGTAGATCCGGGAACGGCGCAGGCCGGTGAAGCGCCCAAGATGGTGGTGAAGTCGGATCCGTTGCTGGCGTTGAAATTCCGGGTCGGTGTGATTCCGGAGTGGCTGGTGTGGCGCATCGCCGGGGTGTTTAAGCCGATGTTCTGGCCGCCGGTGATCCTGGCCGCATTGGCGGCATTTGTGGCCTTGGATGTGGCGATCATCGCGCGGGGTGGTCTGGGGCAGATCGTGCCCAGCGCCCTGGCGCTGGTGTATCAGCCGGCATTGACGCTGCTCGTGCTGGCATTGATCTTTGCATCGGCGGTGTTTCACGAGTGCGGGCATGTCGGTGCGTGCCGGTATGGCGGCGCTCGGCCCGGGAAGATGGGTTTTGGCCTGTATCTGGTGTGGCCGGCGTTGTACAGCACGGTCACCGACTCTTACCGTCTGAGCCGGGCCGGGCGGCTGCGGACCGATCTGGGTGGGGTGTACTTCAACGCGATATTCATCGCCGGGATGAGCGTCGCCTACCTGTTGACGGAGTCGCCGTGGCTGCTGGTGGGCATCGTGGCGCTGCACATCGAGACCGCGACTCAATTCTTGCCGGTGATCCGCTTGGATGGGTACTACATACTCAGCGATCTGATTGGGGTGCCGGACCTATTCAGCCGGTTGGGACCGGTGTTGGCAAGCATGATTCCCCGGCGGCCCACTCATCCTCGGGTGTTAGAACTCAAGCCCTGGGTTCGTCGGACGATCACCCTGTGGGTGGCCATCGTGGTGCCCGCGCTGCTGTACTGGGTGATCGCCATCTTGATCGTGGTGCCGAAGTTGCTGCCGGTCGTGTGGGTCAGGCTGGTCGAACTGAGCCAGGCGGTGGGCGCCGCGGCGGCGGCCGGACAACCCGCGGAGACCACGTTGGGCGTGATCCAGATCATTCTGTTGTTGCTGCCCTGGGTGGGTTCAATGTTGCTGCTGTGGATGATCTTCAATGGTCCGCTTCGGACGGCGTGGACGCGCTGGGGTCGGCCGCGGTTGCGCGCGAGGAGGTCGTAGTGGCGGGTACCGGGGGCCATGGTGTGCCGGTGACCGGTCGGGCGCTGCGGGCGGTGACGGTGCTGGCCGCGGTGGTGCTGCTGGCTGGCTGTCTGGGTACCTCTACCGGAGGCAGCGAGGGCACCAGAGGCGTCCCCGGTAGTCCCGGTAGCGGCGGTAACGGCTATGGCGGTCAGGGTGGCAGCGCAGACGGCGGTCAGGGCGCCCCGGGTGGTGCCGGTGGCGCGGGCGGCACCGGGGGCGATGGTGGTGATGGTTATGGCGGTTGGGGCGGCAACGGTTATGGCGGTAGTGGGGGTAGCGCAGACGGTGCAGATGGTGCGCCCGGGGTACGTGGTGCCCCCGGTGGCAGTTTCTCCGATCCTGCTGCGGTGGCCGGTTCCGGCCGGCTGACTAGCCGGTCGATCGACCTGTCCGGGGTCACATCGGTAGTGGCCGGGGCCAATTTTGTGGTGGACCTGAGGATAGGCAGCCCCGAGCAGGCGACGGTCACGATGGATGACAACCTGGTGGAGCGGGTCGAGGCCACCGTCACCGGCGACGAGCTACATCTGGGGATCAAGCCGGGCATGAGTGTCCGGGACGCTTCGCTGTCCGCCAAGGTCACCGTGGGCCAGCTCGACCGGCTGGCCACCAGCGGCGCCAGTCGGGTCATGCTGAATCCCGCGGTGACCAGCCCTACGCTGCAGCTAGTTGTTGCCGGGGCCAGCGCCGTCACCGGCCCTGCCACAGTCGGTCAGGCGCAGGCCACCGTCTCCGGCGCCGGCACCCTGACCCTGTCTGGGCAGGTTCAGGACCTACGCCTCAGCGCGGCGGGCACCAGCCAACTACCGCTATCAGACCTCACTGTCCGCCGCCTCGACGCGACGCTTTCCGGGGCCAGCCACGCCACCGTCACGGTCACCGACACGTTAGCCGCGGAGACCGCGGGCACATCGATGCTGCGCTACCGAGGCACCCCGCGGGTCACTCGCTCGCAGACGTCGGGAATGTCGTCGATCGTACAGGATTCACCGTAAGTAATTGACGACGATTGTTGCGTGACCGAACAATCGATACTAGCCGAAATTGCGAGCAGCATGTCACCACGTGAGCACGCGCTGTTACCCGTAGGTTCTTATGAACCTGCACTAAACGCTAGCATTCACGTTCTTCAGAGATGACATTCAGAGATGACATATCGACCATGGCGATCTCGTCACGGTTCGCATATGCTCCTCTCTAGGGGTAGCTCGTAAGCTATTGGCGCGACGTGGGGGGCGTAGCCAATGTGTCAGAGGGGGCAGGGGCGGCTGGCTGTTCGAGCCACGCCATCAGCAGTGCCCCCGACCAGCGCGAGGTGCCGAGCGCGTTGGTCGGGTCAGCTATGAGGACAGATTCCTGGACGCTCACCGGACGTGACTCAGAGTTGCAGTTCATTGCTGAGCGTGTGACCGGTGGAGAATCGCGTAGTGTAGTTATTGCTGGTCCTGCCGGGGTGGGCAAGACACGGCTTGCTCGGGAAGCGCTAACGGCCGCAAAGCGCGGTGGTCGGGTGACCCGGTGGGCGGCCGGGACCAGCGCGGCGGCCACGATCCCGTTGGGCGCAGTCGCGCATCTGCTGCCCGCGGTGGGAACGGTGTCTGATCCGTTGACGCTGTTGCAGCGCGCCGGCGCTGCGATCGCCGAGCAAGGCAAGGGTCACCGGTTGGTCATCGGCATCGATGACGCGCATCTGCTGGATGAGCTGTCGGTGACGCTGCTCCATCAACTGGCGCTGACCCGCACGGCGTGTCTGGTGCTGACCGTGCGGACCGGCGAGCCAGCTCCCGATCCGGTGGTGACGCTGTGGAAAAACGGACTGGCCGACCGGTTGGAGCTGGCCCAGCTCCCGCGGGTGGAGCTGGACCGGTTGGTGACCAGTGTGCTCGGCGGGGTGGTGGACAGCCGCACGATCGAGCGGTTGTGGCGGGCCACCCGCGGGAACGTCCTTTTCCTCCGTGAGCTGGTAGAGGGCGGTTGTGACACAGGTGCCCTGCGGACGCGCGATGGCGTGTGGCGTTGGGAGGGGCGGATGGAACCCACCCCTCGGCTTCGGGAGATCGTCCAGAGCCAGCTGGGAGGACTGGGTGCCGACGAGAGGACCGCACTGGAGTTACTGGCCACCGACGAGCCGCTAGGTCTGGGGCGAGTGGCCAGCCTGATCAACCCCGAGGTGGTCGCGGTGCTGGAGCGCCGTGGCTTGGTGACAGTGGTGAACAGCGGCTGGCGTGCCGAGGTGTGGTTGGCCCACCCGATCTATGCCACGGTGGTGCGCGACCAGCTGCCCGAGGCCAACGCTTGCCGGCTGCGCCGCCGGCTGGCCAATACCCACCTGCCCTGGAAGCGCCAGGACGATCTGCTGCGCGCTGGCCTGCTGTTGCTGGACAGTGACCAGCCCGGTGCGCACGCCAGCCTGCTTGCCGATGCCGCGGTGCACGCCAACGCCCTTCTCGATCACGATAATGCCGCACGTTTGGCCCGTGCGTCGATTGACGGCACCGACGGCCGTGACGGCATGCGGGCGCACCTGGCGTTGCTGGAGGCGGTGCGCTGGCAGGGCCAGCCCGATGAGGCCGAGCAAGTGGCAGCGGCTGCAGCGCCGTTTGCCACTTCGGCCGAGGACCGGTCCCGCCTGGCCGTGGTGCGGGCCCTGAATCTGTTCTTCGGCCTGGGCCAGGTGGCAAAGGCCGAGGCGATGCTTCATAAGGCAGCGGCCGACGCGGCTGACAATGAGATGTGCCGGCGCATCAGCGCGGTCCACGGCGTGCTGGCGTTTTTCGCCGGACGTCCGCAGCAGGCCGCGGAGTCCGGTGCTGAGATTCTGGCGTCGGAGGGGGTCAGCGCGGAGGCGGTGGTGTGGGCGTCGGGCGCGACCGGGGCGGGGTTGGCCGCGCGGGGTCGCATCACCGAGGCGCTGTCGGCAGTGGCGGATGGCTGGGCGGCGCTTGTACATTGCACGACTGAGCCGGAGATGGCGCTGTGCCGGCAGACCCTGGCTCATGGTGAGCTGTCGGCGCTGTTGCTGGCCGGCCGCGTGCATGATGCCGTAACTCGGGCCACCCAGCTGCACGAGTGGTGTATGGCTCAGCCGCAGTGGGCTGGGGATGCGTTAGCCGCTGCCCATATCGGGTGGGCGGCGCTGGCCGCCGGACGTCCACGCACCGCCATCCGGTGGCTGTCTGAGGCGGTGGCCGGTCTGGGACAGTGCGACCCGGGCGGTTTTGCGCAGCTGTGTATCGCGCTGCTGGCGCAAACCCACGCTCAGCTCGGCGACGCCGCGGCGGCACGGCGGTTGTTGGACGGCAGCGGTGTTGGGCACCACTGTGCGGTGTTCGAGCCGGAATTCCTGCTGGCCGAGGCCTGGCAGGCGGCCGCTGACGATCGCATTTGCCAGGCGACCGATCGGGCACTGCGGGCGGCGTCGGTGGCGGCCGGTATGGGTCAGCGCGCCGTGGAGGCGCAGGCGCTCCACACCGCGGTCCGGTTAGGGCGGGCTAGCCAGGTGGTGGGGCGGTTGCGCCAGTTGGCCGGGCAGGTGGAGGGCCCGCTGGTGGCTGCCTACAGCGCGCATGCCCAGGCGGCGGCCGCCAGCGCCGGTGGCCCGCTGGACGAGGTGGCCGCCGAGTTCGAGATGATAGGAGCCCGGCTGCTGGCCACCGACGCTGCCGCGCACGCTGCTGCGGCGCACCTGCGCGCTGGTGACCGGCGTCGAGCAGCCGCCTCCACAGCCCGAGCCGCCAGCCTGGCCCGAGCCTGTGAGGAGATCCGCACCCCCGCTCTGGAGCAGCTAGCACCGCGACCGCTGACCACCCGGGAGGGGGAGGTCGCCAGCCTGGTTGTGCAGGGTATGAAGAACCAGGCCATCGCCGAGCGGCTGGTGCTCTCGGTACGAACGGTCGAGGCCCACCTGGCCAACGCCTACGCCAAACTCGGCATCAGCAGCCGCGCCGAGCTAGCCAAAGCCCTCCGCACCGACTAGTTCTCGTCCAGCCCCCAACGTCCAGCCCCCAACATGGAACCATATCGGGGCTATCTGGCCGCTGATTGCACCGATATGTCTCCATAACGGGAGTGGCTTGTGATCGTGTTGTTCGGAGCGAGTGGGTATACCGGCGGGCGGGTGGCGGAGGCGATGGTGCGGCGGGGTCTGCGACCCGTCCTAGCTGGGCGCAATGCGGGCAAGCTCGCGTCATTGGCACGCCGGCTCGAAAACCTGGGGGTCGAAAACCTGGGGCTCGAAAACCTGGGACCCGGCAAGCTGGATGTGGTGACTGCCGACGTCGGCGACGCCGCGTCGGTGCGGGCCTTGATCGGCAGGGGTGACGTGCTGGTCAGCACCGTCGGCCCATTCTTACGGCTCGGCGAGCCCGCGCTGAGGGCAGCGGTTGATGCGGGAGCGATCTATCTCGACTCGACTGGTGAGCCTCCGTTCATACGCCGGGTTTTCGACGAGTTCGGCCCGCTGGCCGAGCAGACCGGGGCCAGCCTGATTCCCGCGTTCGGCCACGATTATGTTCCCGGCAATCTTGCCGGCGCCCTTGCGCTGCGGCGCTCGGGTGGTGCGGTGCATCGGATAGAGATCGGATATCTGATCAGTGGGGTGGGGCGCGCCCAAGCGTTCAGCCGGGGTACCTTCGCCTCGCTTGTCGGGCTGGCCGGCGAGCAGGGCTTTACCTGGCGAGACGGGATCCGGGCGGAACCTATCGGATCACGGATGCGGACCTTTCCCATCAGCGGGCGCGACTGCCCAGCGCTGACCATCGGTTCCACGGAGCACTACGCGCTGCCCCGGCTCGCTGGTCCCGAGGGCCTGCCCGAGGTGGACGTCTACCTTGGGTGGTTCGGACCCGCGACGTCCGCACTGAAGCTTTTTTCCCGGGTCACCCCGGCGCTGCTGGCGCTGCCCGGAGCGCGGTCATTGGCGCGTCGAATCGGGGAATTCGCGGTGCGTAGGGTCGCCGAGGAGCCTGATCCGGTCGCCTTGACGCGGGTCACGCCGCACGTCATCAGCATCGCCTATGACGCATCGGGCACCGCAGTAGCGCAGGTACGCCTGGTGGCGGGCGATCCCTACCAGCTCACCGCGGACCTGCTTGCCTGGGGTGCGCAACGGGCCGCTGAGCACGGCGTGCTCGGCTCGGGAGCGTTGGGCCCCGTGCAAGCCTTCGGCTTAGACGCACTCCAATCCGGCGCTCTCGAGTCCGGCCTGCGCCCTCTCTAACCCTGGCGCCCGGGCGCCATTCGGCTCCGAATGGGGATCAGTGCGGGATCTACTGGAGTGCTGACTGGCTACGATGCCCCGGTGACACCCAGGGGCACTGTCAGCGTCGGTGCGGTAATGCTTGCCCTGATGCTGGTAATCGGGTGGCTGCTGTGGCCATCCGCTGGCGGCGGCGATGTCCGCGCTGCCAGTGGCACCGTGGTGCAGGCGGTGCTCTGCGGTCCATCCAACGCCCGGGACGAGCTGCGCGTCGAGCTGCTCGACGGTCGCGTAATACCAGCCCGGTTGGACGGCTGCGGTCACCGACCGGGTGAGGTATTGAGCGTCGAGGTGCCCGACCCGCTGCCGGCGGACGATGTGGTAGTGCGTCTCGCGGGGACGGGGCCGCCAGCCGCGACGCTGGCTGTGCAGCGCCTCGGCATCGTCGGTGTTGCCGTCGCCGGGATCGCCGGTTCGCTGCTGGCTTGGCGGCTGCGCAGCAGCTGGATCGCAGCCCGCCGTAGGGTGGGCCCATGACCCGCACCCCCTCGCCCCGCATTCCCTCGCCTACAGTCGAACTGCACCGAGAAACACTGTCCAACGGGTTGCGGGTCGTGCTCAGTCCGGATCAATCCACCCCAGTGGTTGTCGTCTGTGTGCACTATGACGTTGGATTTCGCTCTGAGCCGGAGGGCCGCACCGGCTTTGCGCACCTTTTCGAGCACCTGATGTTCCAGGGCAGCGAAAGCCTGGAGAAGCTCGAGCATTTTCGCCACGTGCAGTCCTCCGGTGGGTTGTTCAACGGCTCCACGCATCCCGATTACACCGACTACTTCGAGGTGCTGCCCTCGGCGGCGTTGGAGCGCGCGCTGTTCATGGAGGCGGACCGGATGCGGGCACCACGGATCACCGCAGAGAACCTGCGCAATCAAGTCGATGTAGTCAAAGAGGAGATCCGCCTCAACGTGCTGAACCGGCCCTATGGCGGTTTCCCATGGATTACGTTGCCGCCGGTGCTCTATGACACCTTCCCCAACGCACATAACGGGTACGGTGACTTCTCCGAGCTTGAAGCGGCCACCGTGGACGACTGCGCGGCGTTCTTCGATGCCTACTATGCGCCGGGCAATGCGGTGCTCACGGTGTCGGGGGACTTCCACGTGGATGCTGCTATCGAGCTGGTGCACCGACATTTCGATGACGTCCCCGCCCGTCCGATTCCCGGCCGGCCGTCATTCGCCGAGCCATTGCCGGACCGGGAGCGTCGGCACCACCATCCTGATCCACACGCACCGCTGCCCGCGCTGGCCATCGGATACCGGCTGCCTGATCCGGCCGCCGGCTTCGATGGCTACCTCGCCTACGAGGTGCTCTCTGCAGTGCTCTCCGACGGTGACTCTTCCCGTCTGGAGCAGCGCCTGGTGCACACCGACGCGCTGGTGACCGACATCGGCGCAGGCTGCGGTCTGTTTGGTTCGCCGCTGGATGCTCGCGACCCCGACACCTTCACCATCACCGCGATGCATCCGGCCAGCGTGGACGTCAACCGGGTGCTCGCCGCAACCGACGAGGAGATCGCCCGGCTCGCCTCGGACGGTCCGGACCCCGATGAGTTGACCCGGATCACCGCTCGGTGGGCCGCAGCACTGTTTCGTGAACACGACCGGTTGGTGTCCCGGACGATGGCGATGGGCGCCTTCGAGTTGCTGCACGGGCGTGCCGAGCTGGTGGCCGAGCTGCCGGCCATGGTGGCCGCGATAGGCCCAGAGCAGCTCGCGAGCGCAGCCGCCGGCCTGCGGCCGGATTCCCGTGCGGTGTTGATCGTTGAACCGGCACCGATGCTCGAACCCGCAAGCGGATCTTCGGCAAGGCAGGAGGCGTGATGCTACACCGCAGCGCCGAGCAGATCGGCAGGACCGAGTTGGGGCCGCGCCCACTACCGCCGCTGGGTCCCCCACGCACCCCCAACGCACCGCCCGTTGTGGACGCCACGCTGGATAGCGGGCTGCGGGTGATCGCGGTGCGGCGACCCGCCGTGCCTATGGTGGAGCTGCGCCTGAAGATCCCGTTCGGTGGCACACATCGCAGCCACGCGGCCCGCGCCGAATTGCTTGCTGCCACGCTGCTGCTTGGCACGCCGCGGCGCGACCGCTTCGCCATCGATAGGGCACTGGCCGCGGTCGGGGGCGATCTGGAGACAGCGGTGGACCCCGAGCACCTGTCCGTGTGGGGATCAGCGTTGGCCAGTGGGCTGGACGTGGTGCTCGACGTGCTCGGCGACGCACTGACCTCGGCTGCGTACGCCGTAGGCGAAGTAGCCCGGGAACGGGACCGCCTGGTGGAGCGGCTTACGGTGAGCCGTTCCCAGCCGCGGGTGATCGCCCGGGAAGCGCTGCAGCGCCGCCGCTACGGCAACCATCCCTTCGCCCGGGAGTGGCCGGAAGCTGATGATGTGGCGGCGGTAAGGCCAGCGGCATTACGCGCCCTGCACCGCCGCTCGGTGGTGCCCGGCGGTGCTGTCCTCGTGCTGGTGGGTGACATTGAGCCGGCCCGCGCGGTGGACATGGTGGCGTCGATCCTGGCGGGCTGGCAGTCCGACCATCCAGCCACCGAGCTGACTCCATTGCCCGAGCTGACCGGTGCTGACCTGCAGCTGGTGCACCGTGAGGGCGCGGTGCAGTCGCAGTTGCGGCTATCTGCGCAAGGAGTGCCGCGTAACCATGAGCGCTACCCGGCGTTGCAACTGGCGAATCTGATCTTCGGCGGTTACTTCTCATCCCGCTGGGTGGAGAACATCCGGGAGGACAAGGGTTATACCTACAGTGCGCACTGCAGCTTTGAGTTCACCCAGCATGGGGCCACGCTGATTGCCGATGCGGATACCGCAAGCGAGGTCACCGCGGCCGCGCTGCTGGAGACCCGCTACGAGTTGGGTCGGATGGCCGTGGTGCCTCCCGATGATTCCGAAGTAGACAGCGCGCGGCACTACGCTATTGGGTCACTGATCATCGCCACCTCGTCGCAGCGGGGACTGGCTGGGCACCTCATCGCCTTGGCCCCCCTCGGCCTGGACCTCGACTGGCTGCTCGTCCACCCTCGCCGGTTGCAGTCGGTCACTACCGGGCAGGTCGCCGAAGCTGCCGCCGAATTCTTCGCCCCGAGCCGGTTCACCGGTGTGGTGGTAGGCGATGCCAAGCGCCTAGCCGACCCGCTCGCCGCCCTGGGTGGCGTCGAGCTACCAGCATAGTGCCGCCCAATCCTCGGGGCTCGGCTTGGGAAGGCCGGCGTTGCGTCACTTTAGTCCCATCTGCCCGGACACGGTGGGACCGCCTTCGGGTGGTATCCGTGGCCTAGAATCCGCGCTTATCTTCTAGAAACTCGGTGGCACCGGTCTCCCAGCGGGCCACAGTGGTGCGGTCGACGCCCAACGCTTCGGCCAGACGCTCCTGGGTGTAGCTGGCGCCCTTGCGCGCCTGGGCGAAGGAGCACCGCTTGGCGACCACGCTCTATAACCTCTCAAATTCCCGTTCGGCACGCTAACAGAGGGTTTGTAGCATCGCCTTAGCTCAGCGACGTGGCGCCACATACTCGCCACAAATCCGTGTCCAGCGTGCGCTGTACTTGGACATCATGCCGGGCTTAGCTAAGAGCCGTGTCCGGGTCCCTGCACGATCGGTATAGAGGCCACGATGCATCGCCTCACTTCCGTGGCGAAGGTGTCATTGTCCGGCTTGATTTCACTGTGTGGCGACGAAAACCGTGGGGATGGGTGCCCGATAGACGACCGGAGTGGTCGTCGAGGGTGACGTTCTTACCAACGGCCCGCTTACCCTTCCGGTGCATACCGTCGAGCCCCGTTGAAGTCGTGAGCAACGTTGGTGAGCCACGAAATGCGAAAGCGTCGCCGGGCAGACATCACTGTGCTCTGCCTTCTCAGCTGCTCCGGTTGGTCAGGAGTGCCACGTGACTAAGCCTTCTCCTAGGCAGAATCAGCCTGAAGATCCACCTTATGCGCAGGACACATACACAAGCACGGGCATGGGTATACTCCGCAGGATCTCCGTCAAAGGAGCGGAGGGGGCTGCTGCGACGGTGGTCGTGACGACATATCGGGAACAGGTATGGATGTCCATTGTGCCGCTATTTATGTGGGAAGCGATTATGGAGCTGGAGGAGGTCGACGAGCTGATGCATGTACTTGGGCTGGCTCGGCAGGAGGCGGAGAAGATGGCAGCGGCGCGTCGAGTACATGCATCCCGTGGGGACAGAACGGTCGTCCGGGAGATACCGAGTGGGACGGTGGGACCTGGAAACACGGGCCATGGGCACACAGAAATTTCAGCCGGGCGTCGCGTTGTAGGCCGTACCGGAGCTCCGAAGCCTTCCGCGTAACCACATTCACTACATGGTCTGCCTGCTTTATGTCCACGGGCCCCTACTTCGCTAACCGCAAGCGCGGGCAGTGACCAGCAATGGTAGATGGTCAGAGCCGGCAACCGGCAACACGGTGGCTTCCATCGTGAGTCCGGCCGAAGCAACGCAGTAGTCGATTGGCTCGACCGGCTCAATTGTTGGATAGGTCGGCTGAGTTGGGTCGGGGCACACCGCCATCGAAAGGAGTTCATCGAGCCAGGATGACGCCGGCGTATTAAAATCACCGCAGACTACCCACTGCCCGTCCAGTCTTTGAGCGAGTGTCGCGAGCCGACTCAAGGCGTCTGTTCTGGCTTGAGCGTCACTGCGAGGCAGATGGGTACTGCCAACCCAAAGCGGCATAGGCAAGGATCCAAGCTTGGCGAACACCACCGATCGAGGCTCGGATGGTTCGGTGCCGTCGTAAAGCCTGGGAGGCCACAGAAGTTGCCACTGCTGGACTGCAGCAACTGGCAGCTTGGTAAGGAGCGCGTTGCCAAAGCCGCCGACTGGCGTATCGCCACCGAACTCGAAGCTTGGCACAAATATCCACGAGTACCCAAGGCGGTTCGCCAGTTCACTGAGGAATCAGGCTGGCCCCAGGGTTCGTCAACCTCCACGAGTGAGACGACATGCGGGTCGATTCCGCTTATTAGATCGGCAATGGCCTCTAAGTTGGAAGTGCTGGATGAGTCACGCCAGGAGTGGATATTCCAGTGCAGAATCCGTAGCTGCTCCCCATAGTGTTGCCCATTCTGCTCAGCGGATGACATGCCTGTACGCTTCCTGGCTCAGTACCCTACAGCGATCCGCGAGTGCACGAAGCTGGGACGAGCGACGTTCCCGCGTGAGCAGATTACGCAGGAGTTCATGCGTAAGGCGGTGGCAACGCAACTCATCTGGAGCGATCTGCTCAGCTTGCAGCAGGGCGTCCAAGGCTGCCGCGTCATCTCCGAGAGCCGCATAGCTACGGGCAACGTCAATCAGGAACCGGGAGCGACGCTCGGTAAGCTGCCTCGGCATCCGATCAAGGCTCATATTTTGGATATGCTTCATGGCCTCATTGGTGTCACCCAGCTCGACAGCGACGGCTACCTGGTGAATCGCCACATTAGCTGGGCCAAACACCGTGCCAAAGTCGGTACGCTCTTCGCGCAATTCCACGGCACAGCCAGCCGCTGCCTTGAGAACTGTGTATGCTTCACGGTTATCACCTTTCCGTGCGGCTGCGGCCGCCGCGCTCAGAAGCGCTGCTCCGCGCAAGCAGAGAATCGTGCTCTTCTGTGCAGACGTCGCTGTATCAAGATAGGTCGCGGCCAGAAGTGCGGTTCGGCTGGCCTGCTCGAAGCTTCTTGCCCGCATATACACTTCGGCGAGACAGCGCGTCGCGGGCAGCTACACGAAGGACATCACCGGCTTGTTCAGCGATCTGCAGGGCTCTTTGGGCAGCGATCCATGCAGCAGTCGGACTATCAGCCTTGATTAAGGTCCAACCGGCCACGGCGTAGACATCCGATAACAGACGTTGCGTATTTACCTGATCAGCCTCGCAAGCTGTAAGAGCGGCTAGCTCAACACCTCCGATGAGTTTCGGCAGGGACCGCGAGAGCTGGACATAATCTGACGTTAGTGAAGCATTTATCGCTTTGTCGATTGTAAGGCGGAGCTGCGGCAGGCTGATGCTGTTATCTTTTGCTTTCGACTTCGCTGCCATGCGGTGTACGGCATCAGTAGGATGAAGAACGGCTTCATAAATGGGGCCAACCCACGACGCTACGAGTGGAGCAGCAAGTAGAGGTGTACCGCTTGCTGCACCGTGGTCCACGCCAAATATTGGCAAGGCAGTAGCAGTAACGCCGTATTTGAGCAGCAACCGACGGGTCAGCCAAGCCACGTATTCCTCCCACGTCGAGCCCGAAGCGCTGGCCATCATCCCCAGCTCGTTGAGAAGCGTATGGGCATTGGCTGGCGTCGCCAGCGCTCGGACCTCTGCGTCAGATACTTCGGCGTTATGCTCTGCTGCTCCAACATCGCCAAGTGGCCGAGCAAGCTTTTCCAGTGAGACCCCCAACGCCTCAGCGATCTTGGAGCGTTGCCAGAGGTGCGGCTCAGTGACACCGGTCTCCCAGCGGGCCACAGTGGTGCGATCGACGCCCAGTGCTTCGGCCAGACTCTCCTGGGTGTAGCCGGCGCCCTTGCGCGCTAGGGCAAAGGAGCGACGCTTGACGACCACGCCCTACTAGACCTCCCAAGTTCCGTTCGGCACGCTAGCAGAGGCTTCTAGTACCACCTCAGCTCAGCGACGTGGCGCCACGTATTCGCCGCAATCTGCGTCCGGCGTGCGCTGTACGCGGGCCATCATGCCGGATGAGGGTCGGGTATCCCGTGGGGGCAGAACAGGGGTCCGAGAGATCACGAGCGGGTGCCGGGCTAGCGACCAAAGATCGCTAGAGTGAGCGGGTGAGTTTCGTGTTGCTGCCCGCGGTGGACGTCGCCGGGGGCCGGACCGTCCGCCTCACGCAGGGCGAAGCCGGCACGGAGACGTGTTACGGCAATCCGGTTGAATCTGCGCTGGCTTGGCAGGCCGACGGAGCCGAGTGGATCCATCTGGTCGACCTGGACGCGGCGTTTGGTCGGGGCTCCAACACTGAGCTGCTGGCTGAGGTCGTCGGCAGGTTGGACATCGCGGTGGAGCTCTCCGGAGGTATCCGGGACGATGCGTCGCTGCAGCGTGCGCTGGCCACTGGATGCACCCGAGTGAATCTGGGCACCGCCGCAGTGGAGGATCCAGACTGGTGCCGCGCGGTGATCGCCGAACACGGCGAACGGATCGCGGTGGGGCTCGACGTCCGGATCGTCGACGGGCAGCACATTCTGGCCGCGCGGGGCTGGACCGCCTCTGGCGGTGACCTCTGGGAGGCGCTGGCGCGCTTGGACGCCGACGGCTGCCCCCGCTACGTGGTCACCGATGTCACCAAGGACGGCACGCTGCGCGGACCGAACCTGGAGCTGCTGCGCGAGGTGTGCGCCCGCACGGAAGCGCCAGTGATCGCCTCCGGTGGGGTCTCCGGGGCTAGCGACGTGGCCGCCCTGGCCACGCTCGCCCCGGACGGCGTGGAGGGCGCGATCATCGGCAAGGCGCTCTACACTGGGGCGCTCACCCTGCCCGCCGCGTTGGCCGCGGTTCGTGAGACCGCCGCATAGGCTGGGTGGATGGCCGTTGCTGTGCGGGTGATCCCATGCCTGGACGTCGACGCCGGCCGGGTGGTCAAGGGGGTGAACTTCACCGCACTGCGGGATGCCGGCGATCCGGTCGAGCTGGCCACCGCCTACGACGCGCAGGGCGCCGACGAGCTGACCTTTCTCGACGTCACGGCTTCCGCGGCGGACCGCGAGACGACCTATGACGTGGTCCGCCGCACCGCGGAATGCGTGTTTATCCCGCTCACCGTCGGTGGGGGGATCCGCGAGGTGTCCGATGTGGACCGCCTGCTGCGGGCAGGCGCGGACAAGGTAAGCATCAACACTGCCGCGGTGGCTCGCCCCGAGCTGCTGCGCGAGGCCAGTCACCGCTTCGGTGCGCAGTGCATTGTGCTGTCGGTGGATGCCCGGCGGGTACCGCTTGGAGAGTCACCAACCCCATCCGGCTTCGAGGTGACCACGCACGGCGGGCGGTGCGGCACCGGGATTGACGCAGTGGCGTGGGCCGCGCGCGGCCAGGAGCTAGGCGTGGGAGAGATCTTGCTCAACTCGATGGACGCCGACGGCACCAAGGCAGGCTTCGACCTTGAGATGATTTCCGCGGTGCGCGCCGTCGTCACCGTTCCGGTGATCGCTAGTGGCGGCGCGGGCAAGGTGGGGCACTTCCCTCCCGCGGTAGCGGCCGGCGCCGATGCGGTGCTCGCCGCCAGCGTCTTCCACTTCGGACAGCTGCGGATCGGCGAGGTCAAGGACGGCATGCGCCGGGCAGGGGTGACGGTACGGTGAGCCGGCTGGACCCTGTGATCGCCGGCAAGCTCACCCGCAACGCCGACGGATTGGTGTGCGCTGTGGTGCAGCAGCGCGGCACTGGCGAGGTGCTGATGGTGGCCTGGATGGATGATGAGGCGCTGCACCGCACGCTGACCACCGGCCGAGCCACCTACTGGTCCCGCAGCAGGCAGGCCTACTGGACAAAAGGCGAGACCTCCGGACACATTCAGCATGTGCACGAGGTGCGGCTGGACTGCGACGGCGACGCCGTGCTGCTCATCGTCGACCAGACCGGCCCGGCCTGCCACACCGGGTCACCAACCTGCTTCGAGGAAGTGCTGTTGCGCAGCCTGTGAGTGGCGATGAGAGCGATAACTCGTATTGCCACTCACGGGTGCAGTTCACAAAACGCCAGTCAGGTACCGCTGTAGGTTAGGAGCGATCGCCGCGACCACCGTGTCGTGGTCGGCGGAAGCCAGCGGCTCGAGGCGGATCACGTAGCGGATCATCCCGAGCCCGGCGATCTGGGTGCCGCACAGCGCCGCGCGTAGCTCGGGCCGGTCCGGCGCCACCGTGGAGACGACCCGACCAAAGATCACCCGGCTGACGAACTCACGCATCATCTGGGCGGCGTCCTCATGACTGGCCACGCTGCGCATCAGCGCTGCCAAGGCACCGCCACCATTGGCGTCCCAAACGGACAGAAAGGTGCGCAGGATCCGCTCGGCGAGTTGTTCGGCAGGCCCCTTGAGGAGCCGCGGAATGATCTCGTCGGGATTGACCGGGATCTCCATGACGGCGACAAACAGCGCGTCCTTGCCCCCGAACCAGTGGTTCACCATCGCTGGGTCCACCCCGGCCCGCTGCGCGATCATCCGCACGGTCGCGCCATCGAAGCCCCGCTCGGTGAACTCCACTCGAGCGGCGTCAAGCAGCGCCGCACGAGTGTCCTCACCCGCGGGACGGCGACCACGGGGGCGGCCGCCGCGCGCAGCCGGCTCATTCACGCTCAAAACCGTAACATCCTTTTCAACAATCGATGAGAAGGTATGTCCGAAACGTCCCCGAGGTCAACGGCCGGGCACAATGGCTCCATGGTCAGCATCCACCCCACCGCCATCGGGCAGCTGCAGCTGGATCGGGAACGGTTTCGCGTTCTGGCGACCGATCGCCGGGTAATCCCGGTGACCCGGACACTGCTTGCCGACGGCGAGACTCCGCTGGGCGTGTATCGCAAGCTTGCCGGCAGCCGGCCGGGAACGTTCCTTTTCGAGTCAGCGGAGAACGGCTCGTCCTGGTCACGCTGGTCCTTCGTCGGGGTGCACAGCGCCGCCACGCTTACCGAGTCCGGTGGCCGCACGGTCTGGCGCGGGACGCCGCCGGTAGGGCTTCCCGGGGTGGAGGAGCCCTGGGAGGGCACCCCGCTGGAGGCGTTGCGGCAGACCGTCGCGGCACTGCATACCGAGCCACTGCCCGGCCTGCCGCCGCTCACCGGTGGGATGGTCGGTTACCTGGGTTACGACGCCGTCCGCCGCCTGGAGCGGCTGCCTGAGCTGGCAATCGACGACCTGCGGGTTCCCGAGCTGGTGATGCTGCTGGCCACCGACCTCGCTGCGCTGGACCACCATGAGGGCACCATCACGCTGATCGCCAACGCGATCAACTGGGACGATTCGCCGCATCGCGTCGACGAGGCTTACGACGACGCGGTGGCCCGGTTGGACGCGATGATCGCGAAGCTGTGCACGCCGGCACCGGCCAGCGCGGCGGTGTTCAGCCGGCCGGCGCCGGAGTTCTTGCGCCGCCGCAGCCCCGAGCAGCACTACGCTGCGGTCGAAGCCGCCAAGGAGGCGATCCGTGCCGGCGAGGCTTTTCAAGTCGTTGTCTCACAACGCTTTGAGATCGCCACCGACGCCGACCCGCTGGACATCTACCGGATACTGCGCACCTCCAACCCCAGCCCGTACATGTACCTGCTTACCCTCGAGGAGTTCAGCATCGTCGGCTGCAGCCCGGAGTCGCTGGTAACGGTGCGAGACGGCAAGGTCACCACGCATCCCATCGCCGGTACCCGGCCCCGCGGCACCGACCCGGACGAGGACTGCTGGTTGGAGAAGGACCTGATGGTCGATGAGAAGGAACGCGCTGAGCACCTCATGCTGGTCGACCTCGGTCGTAACGATGTCGGCCGGGTGTGCCGGCCCGGCTCGGTGCACGTCACCGACTTCTTCCGGATCGAGCGCTATAGCCACGTCATGCACCTGGTCTCCACGGTCACGGGTGAGCTGGCGCCGGGACACACCGCATTCGACGCGGTAACGGCCTGCTTCCCCGCCGGGACGCTGTCCGGGGCGCCCAAGCCGCGGGCGATGGAGCTCATCGAGGAGCTCGAGCCAACCCGGCGGGGGGTGTACGGGGGAGTGGTGGGCTACTTGGACTTCGCGGGGGACGCCGATACCGCGATCACCATCCGCACCGCGATGGTCCGCAACGGGGTGGCCTACGTGCAGGCCGGTGGGGGCATCGTCGCCGACTCCGATCCGGTGGCCGAGGACACCGAGTGCCTGAACAAGGCGGGTGCGGTGCTGGCCGCCATCGCCGCGGCGGGCACCTTGCGGCTGGCCGCCGGTGAGCCCGCCGGGTCCATGCGTGCCTGAGCGCGCTACCTCGCGCAGCGCGCTCGCGGTCACCATCGTGCTGCTGATCGCGGCGTCGGCGACACTCGGCGGTGCGGCGATGCTCGGATGGGCCCAGCTCGCGTTCCACGTGCCGCTGCGTGGGATCGTCGAGGTGCGGGTGGACGGATCCGCGGTGCTGCCTGCGCTGGCCCCGCTGGCGGTGCTCGCGCTGGCTGCGGTGGCCGCAGTGCTGGCGACCGGCGGGTGGGCGCGATGGCTGCTTGGCGCATTGCTGCTGGTGGCAGCGGTTGCGCCGACCATCGCGGTGGTGCGGGTGGGCGACGAGGGCTGGCTTATCGGCGCCGCGATGTCCGCGGTCGAGCTGCCGGCCCGGTC
>JALZHU010000160.1 GCA_030860695.1 Actinomycetota bacterium | reverse complement strand
TATCGACCTCTCCTGTCACGGTGACCACGCGCGCGTCAGAACCATGCTCGGCAACCTGCAGTCCGATGATGTCGGCAGGGAAGTCGCTGTCCACCCTGTCACGATATAGCGCACGCCTCAGCAGGCCTAATGTGGGCGGATCGGATACCCAATCGGTGCCATCGGCTACGCACCGCGTTCAATGGCGCGGATCGCCAGTACGGCAAGGTCGTCGCCGTCGTCGCGGCCCAGCCAGCCGCTGACAGTGCGCTCGACGCGGGTTGCCACCGCCTGTGCGGTCATCCCGGCGCAGTCGCCCAAGCAGGCTGCCAGCCGGTCCGGCCCGAATTGCTCCTGGCTGTCTCCGATGCGACGCCCGGCTTCGGTGACACCATCGCTGTAGAGCACGCAGGTCTCTCCTGGTTGTAGCGTGATTGTGGTCCGGCCGAAACGGGCGTCGGGCAGGATGCCCACGACGGTGCCGGGCACCCCCACCTCGTCGACGTGACCGCCATCGCGCAGCACCATCGGTGCAGGATGGCCGCCGGTGGCGAGCGTGAGCCGGCACCCCACGCCAGCAGGCCGTAGCGCGCCGAGCACCAGTGTGGTGAAGACGGTGCGTCCGCCGGCGAGCAGCGCCCGGTTGAGTAAGTAGAGCAACCGGGTCGGGTCCTGTTCGGTGACCATCAGGGCGGCCAGCGAGTGCTGCACCCGGCCGCTTTCGGCGAGAGCCTCAACGCCCTTGCCGCACACATCGCCGAGACCGAACAGGGCGCCACTATCAGAAGTGGGGCGAACCAGGTAGAAGTCACCACCCACTGCGAGCTCACCGGCAGCCCGGTACGCCACGCCGAACTGCACCCCGGGCAGCTCCGGTAGTGCCTCCGGTACCGGTGGCAGCAGCGGGATCTGCAGCTGGGTCAGGGCGGCAACCCGTTCCCGCCGCCGTCGCGCGGCCTCGATCGTCGGCCCGGCCAGCTCAGCCACGTGGGCAAGCAATGTGGGTGCGACGGGCCGGACCACAACCAACAATCCTTCGGTCCCATCCGGTCCGCGCAAGGGTGTCACCACGACGGGCGCCCGCTCGGCGACGTCGGGTCCCAGCACCGCAACCAGCGCAGGTAACTCGCCAACCGGCACCGTGGTGGTGCCCTCGCTGATTCCCCGCAGCGCGCGGGCCAGTACCGGCGCTGTCCGCGGGACCGGCGCCCGGGCGAAGCCTTGAACCGGGTCGGTCGCCCCAGGTGCAGAGCGCCACCAGGACACTCGGGCCCGCGACGCCGGCAGGATCACCGCGGCTTGCTCGCCCAGGACCGGAACAGCCAGCTGGACCAGGGCGGCCGCCGTCGTATCGTCAGCCACCCCAGTGACCAGCGCTCGGCTAGTCTCCAGCAGGAAGTCCTGCCGGTCAGCCACATTGTCTTTGTCGGGGACCTCGTTGACGACCCAGGCTTTCCAACCATCAGGAAGCCGCCGCAGCCGTCCGCTGACCCGACGCCCGCCAGGTTCGGCGACGAAAGACTCGCCACTGCGCTCGAACTCATCACCGAGGTCCAGATCGGGGAACAGCCGACGGGCAGCCACGTTGAGCAGCTGGATCCGGCCCGACTTGTCTTGCACGATCACGGCTTGGTCGATGTCGTCGAGTAATGAGGTCAGCCCAGGCACTAGCACGTCGGCAACGGGGTCCACGTCAGATGCCACTGCATCTCCTCACCCGATCCGAGCGCGTCGCGACGAGGATAGCCCCAGGCTGGTGTGCTGCGGGTCGAAACCGAAGCCCAATCATGGCACTCTGCTGGCACTAAGCACCGTGACGTTCTGGGAGGCTCATCGTGAGCGCGCAGCCCATGTCGGTCACACAATCGCTTCCGGAGCGACTGAATCCGGTCGATCCCGCCGCACTGGAACGAATCCTGCTAGCCCTGGAAGAGCTTCGCGATGGCAACTTCCGGCGCCGCCTGGTAGTGACCGACGCCAGCCTTGCCGGCCGGATCGCGACAGTGATCAACCAGATCGCGCAGCGCAACCAGTCGCTGGTCGGCGAGCTGGTCCGGGTGCGCGAGGCGGTCGGTCAGCAGGGTCGCACGAGCGAGCGGCTCGCCGATGAAGACGGCGGCGGGTGGTCGCTGGCTGCGGGTGCGATCAACGGCTTGATCGATGACTTGACGCGGCCGACCACCGAGCTGGCGAGGGTACTGGCCGCGGTATCCGAGGGTGACCTCTCGCCACGAGTATCTGACCAGCCGCTCCGGGGCGATTTCGCCCGGTTGGGGCATACCGTTAATAAATTACTCGACCAGTTGTCACTGTTCGTCGCTGAGGTGACCCGGGTAGCCCGCGAGGTCGGCACCGAGGGCCGGCTTGGTGGTCAAGCGCACGTTCCCGGGGTGGCCGGGACGTGGCGCGATCTCACCGATTCGGTCAACGTGATGGCCGGCAACCTCACCGCCCAGGTGCGCGGCATCGCCCAGGTGGCTACCGCGGTCGCCCGGGGTGATCTCAGTCGAAAGATCACCGTCGAGGTGTCCGGCGAGCTGCTGGAGCTCAAGGAAACCCTCAACACCATGGTCGACCAGCTCTCCGCGTTCGCTGCCGAGGTGACCCGGGTGGCCCGCGAGGTCGGCAGCGAGGGCAGGCTGGGTGGCCAGGCGGAGGTTCCCGGGGTGGCCGGGACATGGCGCGACCTGACCGACTCGGTCAATGTCATGGCCGGCAACCTCACCGGTCAGGTGCGCAGTATCGCCCAGGTGGCCACCGCGGTGGCTCGCGGCGACCTCAGCCGCAAGATCACCGTCGACGCCCGCGGCGAGATCCTGGAACTCAAGAACACCCTCAACACCATGGTGGACCAACTCTCCGCCTTTGCCGACGAGGTCACCCGGGTGGCCCACGAGGTCGGCAGCGAGGGCAAGCTCGGTGGCCAGGCCCAGGTACGCGGAGTGGGCGGCACCTGGAAAGCGCTTACCGACAACGTCAACGGCATGGCGGAAAACCTGACCAGTCAGGTGCGCAGCATCGCGACGGTGGCCACTGCGGTGGCCGGTGGTGACCTGTCGAAGAAGATCACCGTCGAGGCTCGCGGCGAGGTCGCCGCGCTGGCCGACACCATCAACCGGATGGTCGACACCTTGAGCGCGTTCGCCGACGAGGTCACCCGGGTGGCCCGTGAGGTCGGCACCGAGGGAACCCTCGGCGGCCAGGCCCGGGTGCCCAACGTCGCCGGCACCTGGAAGGACCTGACTGACAGCGTCAACTTCATGGCCAACAACCTGACCAGCCAGGTACGCAACATCGCCCAGGTAACCACCGCTGTGGCCAGCGGCGACCTGTCCAAGAAGATCGACGTTGACGCCCGCGGGGAGATCCTGGAGCTCAAGACCACGATCAACACCATGGTAGACCGGCTGTCCGCCTTCGCCTCCGAAGTCACCCGGGTCGCTCGCGAGGTCGGCAGCGAGGGCAAGCTCGGCGGGCAGGCGGAGGTGATCGGCGTCTCCGGCACATGGCAGCGGCTTACCGAGAACGTCAACCGTCTGGCCGGCAACCTCACCACGCAGGTGCGCGCGATCGCCGCGGTGGCCACCGCGGTGACTGCAGGAGATCTGACCCGCCAGATCACCGTCGATGCGTCCGGTGAGGTCGCCGAGCTCAAGGACAACATCAACCAGATGGTCGCCAATCTCAAGGAGGCCACCAGGACCAACCAGGAACAGGACTGGCTCAAGACCAACCTCGCGCGGCTGTCCGGCCTCATGCAGGGCCACCGAGACCTGGCCACCGTCGCGTCGCTGGTGATGAGCGAGCTGACTCCCCTGGTATCGGCCCAGCAAGGTGCCTTCTTCCTGGTCCGCACGGAGGGTGACGGACCGCCGATGGTGGAGTTCACGGCGGGTTACGGCATCCCGAACCCAGCAGCGGTGCGGCGCTTCGCCCTCGGTGAGTCACTGGTTGGGCAGGCTGCGTTGGACAAGCGAACAATCCTGATCACCGAGGCGCCGCCGGACTACGCGACGATCAGCTCCGGCCTCGGCTCCGCCGCGCCGACTAACGTGCTCGTGCTGCCGTTGCTGTTCGAGGACCAAGCGTTGGGAGTCATCGAGCTGGCCTCGGTTAACGAGTTCACCACAGTGCACCGGGACCTGCTTGAACTGCTTCGCGAGGCGATCGGTGTGAACGTCAACACCATCCTGGCCAACTCCCGCACCGAGGCGCTGCTGGCCGAATCACAGCGGCTGGCCCAGGAGCTGACCTTGGGTTCGCAGCGGCTGCAGGCGCAGCAGCACGAGCTGCAGAAGTCCAACACCGAGCTGGCCGAAAAGGCCGCCCTGCTGGCGACCCAGAACCACGCCATCGAGATCAAGAACGCCGAGATTGAGCTCGCCCGCCAGGAGCTCGAGGACCGGGCCGCCCAGCTGGCGGCCGCGTCGCGTTACAAGTCGGACTTCATGGCGAACATGTCCCACGAGCTGCGCACCCCGCTCAACAGTGCGCTGGTACTGGCCAAGCTGCTGGCGGACAACCTGGACGGCAACCTGACGGACAAGCAGGTGGAATTCGCCAGGACCATCTATTCCGCCGGCAGCGACCTGCTGCAGCTGATCAACGACATCCTCGACCTGGCCAAGGTGGAAGCCGGGCGGATGGAACCGTCACTGTCCGATGTGGCGATGACCGCCGTGGTCAACTACGTCAAGACGCTGTGCGAGCCACTGGCCGCCGAGAAAGCGCTGCACTTCACCGTGGAACTCGATCCGGCGCTGCCAGAGATCTTGCGCACCGATGAGCAGCGCCTGCAGCAGGTGTTGCGCAACCTGATGTCCAACGCGGTGAAATTCACCGATGAGGGCGGGGTAGCGCTGCGGATCCGGCCGGCGTCTGCCGATGAGGTAGAAAGCGAGGCGCTGCGCGCTGCGCCGGCTCGGGTGGCGTTCGAGGTGGAGGACACCGGTATCGGGATTCCCGCCGAGAAACTGTCCGTGATATTCGAGGCGTTCCAGCAGGCCGATGGTACGACCAGCCGGCGTTACGGCGGCACTGGGCTCGGGCTGTCGATCAGCCGGCAGCTGACCCAGCTGCTGCGTGGCGAGCTGACGGTACGCAGCGAACCCGGAGTGGGCAGCGTGTTCACCCTTTACCTACCTGAAGCCGCCGCGGCGCCACAGCTAGCGGTTCCCGATGGCACCGTGCAGGACACCGTGATCGACGAGCTCACCCCGCCGGAACTGGTGTCGGCGGCTCGGTCGCTGCCGGAGCTGCACTCGGCGAGCGACGAGGCGCCGCTGCGCTTCCATGGGGAGAAAGTCCTGATCGTTGACGACGACCTGCGCAACGTCTTCGCGCTGAGCAGCCTGCTCGAGGTCCACGGTCTGCGCGTCGTCTTCGCCGACAACGGAGTGGCCGGAGTCCGCGCGCTGGAACGCAACGAGGACATCGCGCTGGTCCTGATGGACGTCATGATGCCCGAATTGGACGGCAACGTGACGATCACTGCGATCCGCAACCTGAGTCGCTATGCCGACCTGCCGATCATCGCGGTGAGCGCGAAAGCAATGAAGGAGGACCAAGCGAAGAGCCTGGCCTCCGGGGCGAACGACTATGTCACCAAGCCCGTGGACACCGACCTGCTCATCCGACTGATCCATGCACACCTCTACAGCCCGCCGGACGCTGAGGCCGCCAAAGCCACCACTTCCGATGTAGCTGGAGCACCGGGTCCGCTGTAGCTGCAGCACGAGGCAAAGTGCGCTCAGCCTCCCCGAGCTCGGCAGCAGAGCTGCTCAAGCGATGGCGAGCAGTTCTCATGTCTCGTTCGGGGGCTGGGAACACCCAAGGGCCGTCTGGGTGGCAAGGTCGGGTACCACCCGCCGAGGGATCCCTACTCCGAGAGTGGACACCGTCGCCCTGTGTGCGGATCTAGACGCAGGCCGTACGCTAGGTCCCGTGATCACACACGGCGACCCGCCTCAGGGCGTCACAGCGGCGCTCGGCAACGCGCGTCGGGCACCCGAGCGCGGGCGCATGCCACTGACCCAGGTCTCGGGACGCGGGCCTGAGGTAGCTGCGGTTAATGAACACCGGGACCTGGCGGACGACGCAGCCGGCACGAGGCACGCTCGCGACCGCCGTATCCCTCCAGTCATGTCGGCAGGAGATGCTGAGATGATGACTGTGTGTGCAGGTGCTGTCGGCCTTGACAGGAGAGTCGAGTTGGCTGATCCACGACTCGACCCCAACTTACTAGCCGTCCTAGCTTCCAGGAGCAGGGGCGCCAAGGACGACCTTGAAGGACTGCGCACTATCTGGTCGCACCACTCGCACAGAAAGGGAATCTGATGGCGGCACCAAATATTGGGCATTCGATCCTCAGGGTGCTGAACTTCTTCGTGGTCGTGATTTTAGTCCTCCTTCTCTTGAACTTACTGGGAGAGCCAATCGCGGACGCGATTCCCAATGCCGCTCAGGCCGTTGCCGATGTTGCTCGCTCAATATGGAACGGAGTTCAGGGACTCGTCCCCGACGGTTATGGCTATGATCATCGTTGATGCTGCGGCTGCGCCGCCCGCGGTCAGCGAGTCGAAACTGGCTGGATCGGCTCTGGCTCGGCTCACCTGGGCCGAGGCAGTGGGCCGATCACCGGCACCTCCTGATACCCGTCCAGCCACAGCCACAGGTGAATCCACACCATCGCGGCGGTCAAAGCCACTCCTAGTAGCCAGACGACCATGAGCAGCGCCGACCGGCGCGGCCAGTCGTGTCGGTCCATTGCGAAAATCCTCGTCAGTAGCTGCCGGGAGCTGCAGTGCCCGCCGCGAGGCGAGGACGGCCGAAGATCCAGCTGACCCGTGAAGGCTAAAGCCGCGAAGAGCCGATTACTACATCTGATTTTGTTCAGTAGCCATAGCCCCCGGAGTAGCCGTCAGTACTGCTGCCCGATTCCGTCGAGCTGTTACCAGTTTCACCGGCCCCGGTGACGGCGAACTGCGTGCTCATCCCCTTCGCCTGGTGAGAGCCGACCGGGCAGTAAATGTCGTAGCTGCCGGGCTGCAGTGTCACGGTGAGGCTCTCTGACTGACCCGGCTGAACACTCACGGTACGCTGATTCACAACGCCCGGTCCGTCGATCGCGATAGCGTGCCCAGCCTGGCCAGCGTTGACCGCAACGAAAGTGTAGGTGCCCGGCGTCAAGGCCTGATTGGACAGGGCCAGGTCAAAATCGGTCATCTGCACGGTCACCTGGTTCCCCGGTTGGTTGCCCACCGGCCCGCTGGCAGTGCCCGACGTAGCACCGTAACCTCCGGTCCCGTCATCGCCGCACGCCACCGCCACAAGAGCGAGACCAGCCACCGACGTGGTTAACGCAAGCCGCCGGCCACGGACACCGCTCCGCTTCAGGATGCCTAAGGACAGTCGTCTCAATCGTGCATTTTCGATGCTGTCGACTACCTGAAGGGATGATGCCGATAAATTGGGTGATGCTAAATTGGGTGATGCGGAAAAGCGTGGTGTTCGGGAAGTCACCAGCGCCGCCTCTCTTGAGTTCAGTGATGCGAGCAGTTGCCCCTACTGGCCGCCAACTTCAGGCCAGTCGGCACACGCAGCGCCGAGCAGCCGAGCACGCCGAACCGGGGGTGTACTGCCGGGACCTTCCTGGTGGGGGCGGGACGTACTTGGTAGGAACCGTCGGTGCCGTGACAAATTGTCTAGAGACCGCCGCTGCCACGACAGGCGTCCTGGTTGCAAGCCGTCGCCACGGCGCACACTACGACGCGCAGTCGCCAGCTGGTCCACACCTGAGAACTCTGGTTCCTCGACGGCGCTCACAGGTGCGTTCCGGTCGACGAAGAGCCGAGCTTTACGCCAAATGTCGCAGCCGCACCGCCATTTGCCGGGAGCCGTCCTCAGCAAACCGGTCCTCGATACCAGCCGACCGCTAGCCGTGCGACCGCCAGCAGCCGCACGGCTAGCCGAACCGATCCTGGCCCATATACGTACGTCTAACAGCTAGGCTGCGGGAGGAGGATTCTGCTGTCCCCGCCGAAGGTGATCACCGTGTCGACCTTCGCGAGGTCACGTAGCGCGCCCGCACTGATTTTCCATGTACGATGGACGACTACGGGACCACCAAAGTGCCAGTTCGGAAGGGGCCTATGAGCGCCTACAGCCTTCCCGACCTGCCGTACGGCTACGACGCGCTCGAACCTTACTTCGACGCGCGAACCATGGAGATCCACCACATCCAGCACCACCGCCGCTACGTCGATCAGCTGAACGCAGCGCTGAGCGCGACTGCTGGCCTGCGCTCAGCGGGCGAGCAATCCGTCGAGGATTTGCTGTGGAACTTTGGCAAGGTTCCCGAAGAGTCCCGCACTGCGGTGCGCAACTACGGCGGAGGACACGCTAACCACTCCCTGTTCTGGACGATCTTGAGCAAGGACGGCGGGGGGAAACCCTCCGGCCGCCTCGCCGACGCCCTCTCAGAGGAGTTCGGTTCCTTCGCGGCGTTCCGGGATCGGTTCTCGGGGGTCGCGACCGCTCACTTCGGCAGTGGCTGGGCGTGGCTGGTGCGGGCACGCAACCGGCTGGTGGTCTACAGCCTCCCCAACGAGGACTCCCCGCTCACCGCAGAAGAGATCCCGATTCTCGGACTCGATCTGTGGGAGCACGCCTATTACCTGCAGTACCCCGCCTCACGTGTTGACTACGTCGAGGCCTTCTGGAACGTCGTGAACTGGGAAGAGGTAAACCGCCGGTTTGAGGAGGCAACGCGGTCGTAGCCCACAGCTGGATCGCTGTTGATGTGTTCTCCAGCGTTCGCCTGAGTGGGCCAGGCCAGGTACGGTTTCCAGATATATCCCCTGACCAGTTGCATCGGAGAGGGTGCACGGACATGAGCGAGAACGAAAGGCCGACCGACAACCTGACGGATGAGGGCAAGCAGGCGCTCTCTGCGCTGCGTGGCATCTGGCAGGCGAAAGGTCAGACGAGTGCTGAGCTCGATGAGGCATGTGGCAACACGAAGGCGTGCAAGAACATGGATGCCGTCGGCTTCCAGGGACTGGCTGATGGCGAGACACCGAGCAGCCCCGACGCGTCGGTGGGCAACAATCTGCGCGCCGCGTGGAAGAACAAGCTCGAGCGCGAGGGCAAGCTAAGCACCCAGACTGGTAGCGTCAGGGATATCGTCTTTGGCTCGTCTGAGCACAAGGAGTAGGGCACCACGAGTAGGTGCCGCCGCTTGCTCAAGTGGCGGTCGGATGTAACGGGAGGACACGGCTCATGTTCGGACGCAAGATACCAACGGTTGACGCAAAGCCCGACGAAAAAGCCACTACACTTACTGATTCAAACCGCACCACCTCGTACCGCGTGGGTCAAGACACCGCACCGTCGACTACCGGTATACCAAGAACGACATCCTACGTAAACGCCATGCAACGGAATACCCGCGGGTATGAGACGATCAACTGAGGCTCCTAGGGGATCTGGCCGCTACAGCCGGATCCCCAAAGGTTAACCCGTTGCGCCGCCGACACCGTTGACGCGGCTAGCTCTCGACCTGATTGATCTCGCCGCTCAGCGGCCGCCAGCGTTGTCAAGGAGACCGCCCGATGAACTATCCGGATACCGTCAAAGAACTTACCGAAATGTTGCGCCGGGGCAACTACCTGGCCGACCGGGGATTAGCAACGGCGGTGTTCGTGGCGATGTCCCTGCAACGACCTATTCTCCTCGAAGGGGAGGTGGGCGTCGGCAAGACCGAGATCGCCAAGGTGCTGGCCTCAGTGCTCGGGCGTGATCTGATTCGGCTGCAGTGCTACGAGGGCATTGACACCAACCAAGCCCTTTACGAGTGGGACTATGCCCGTCAGCTGCTCTACATCCGCGCCTTGTCGGATCGGGACATCGGCGGGGAGGAGGCGGTTGAGAAGCTGTTCGGTCCGAGGTTCCTGCTTGAGCGTCCGCTGATGCAGGCCGTCCAGGCCGGCGACCAGGCCGTGCTATTGATCGACGAAGTCGACCGCGCCGATGACGAGTTCGAGGCCTTCCTGCTGGAGGTATTGTCTGACTTCCAGATCAGCATCCCCGAAGTGGGCACGATCAAGGCAGAACGCCCGCCGCTGGTGATCTTGACTTCCAACCGTACCCGGGATCTGCACGACGCTTTGAAGCGGCGTTGTATGTACCACTGGATCGGCTACCCAGACCCCGATCGTGAGGTGGAGATCGTCACCGTTCAGGCGCCCGAGGTGTCTGAAGGACTCGCCCGCAAGGTGGTGGCAGCGGTCAACCAGCTCCGTGAGATGGATCTTGCAAAGCCACCTGGCGTCGCTGAGACCATCGACTGGGCCCGCACCCTTTCGTTCCTTGGCGAGACCAGCTTGAGCGCTGGTGTCGCCGATGCCACCCTCGGTTCGATCATCAAGGATCGCGACGATCTCGACCTGGTGCGGGACAATCTCAAGGAAGTGACTTCCCATGCCTGAGACGCCGCACGGATCCGTCTGATACCGATGTCACGCAACCACGGTGGGTTCGTATCAGTGCTCGTCGACTTCGGCCGCGCACTGCGCTCGAAGGGAATAGCCGTCGGCTCGGGGGACATCCTGACCTACTGCAAGGCAATGGCGCCGCTGGATCCGACAGACCTGGTCGATCTGTATTGGGCTGGGCGGACCACTCTCATCATGCGTCGCGAAGACCTGGTCGTCTACGATGAGGTATTTAGATCATTTTTTCTTGCCTCCGACAACCCTGTCCAAAAGGTCCTGATGCTCAAGGCGCAGGCCGCCGCTGAAGCCGAAGCAGCTTTCGATATCCCGGCCACGGAGCCGTCGGGCAAGGAGCAGGAGGAGGAAACACTTCTCGGACTGATGGCGTCGAACGTCGAGACCCTCAAGCACCGGTCTTTCGGCGAGTGCACCAAGGAAGAGCTCGATGCGATACGACGCATCATGGCGCGCATCAAACTGACCCCGCCCAAACGTCGCACCCGTCGGACGAGAACGGCGTCCGACGGGCAGAGGCCGGACATGCGCCGGACCATCCGCGAGTCGATGCGCACCCACGGCGAGATGGTCGACCTGTACTGGCGGCGGCGCCGGATGCGGCTGCGTCCGCTGATCCTCATCCTCGATGTGTCCGGATCCATGTCCGACTATTCGCGAGCTCTGCTCCAATTCGCCTACTCCGCCAAGCGCGGTGCCTCCCAGCGCATCTCCCAGAGGGTGGAGGTGTTCTGTTTCGGCACGCGGCTGACCTGCGTAACGAAGACGCTTCAGACCCGCAAGCCGGACGAGGCGCTCGAGCGGGCCGCGAAGCTTGTGGTCGACTGGGAAGGCGGAACCCGCATCGGTGACTCAATCGACAAGTTCGTCCGCAAGTGGGCGCGCAGAGGCATGTGCCGCGGCGGGGTCGTTGTGATCTGCTCCGATGGCCTCGACCGGGGTGATCCTGAGCTGCTCTCCGACGCTATGGAGCGGCTATCACGACTATGCCACAACGTCGTGTGGATGAATCCGCACAAGGGCAACAACCCCGACTACCAGCCTCAGACCGTTGGCATGATGGCTGCGGAACCGCACATCGACGTCCTCCTATCCGGCCACGACCTGAGCAGCCTTGAAGAACTCGCCGCGCTGCTTCCAAAGCTCGGCTAGGGAGGCCAGCAGAGTCTATGTTGATAAGGTGGAGTGTTGGTATCGAGGCCCAGGGCGACCGCATCATGAAGGTTGAGGAAGTCGTCGAGTTGGCCGACGCTGTCGCACCAATCAGCGGTATCGCGACTGGCATCGGCACAAACCGCTACGGCGCGCAGGTCGTCGTGTTCGCCGATAGCCGCGAGGACGCGATCAAGAAGGGTAAAGAGCATTTCGCTAACGCAGTCCAGAAGGCGGGGCTGCCGGTCTACCCGATCGTGCGCGTCGAGGCGATCAGCGAGGACGAGGACGCGGCAGACGACCAACTGTGAGGCGAAGCGTCCGCCGTCCTATACTAAGCACGACGTCACATGACACGAGGACATCCCAGATGAACAAGCAGGTCCGGACATGATCCGCCTCGGGTCCCTTGCTGGCTACTCGTTCGAGGGTCCGCGTATCCTCGGAGGCTGGACGCCGCCGAATAGGCCGGCAGTTTTTGCCATCATGTACAAGCCGGATCCCGAGAACAAGCCCGACCGTTATGCGGTTATCTACGTCGGTCACGCAGACAACATGGCTAAAGCCGGCTTTCCCTTCAAGCATCCGCGGGCCAACTGCTGGATCGCTCGGGCCGGCTCGCGGTGGAAACTACATATCTGTACGTACGAGGTTCAGGGATGGGCGCGGTCTCACCGCGAAGAGATCACCCAGGAACTTACCGCTATCTACAACCCGTACTGCAACGAAGTTAAGTACGATAAGGCCTGGGACGACCACTGGATCGGCGCGTATCAGTCCGAGCTGACCGGCCCACTTGCCCAACGTGGCCCCGACGAGGCCCCTCTGTAACCCATTCATCCCGGAAACGTACGTAATAGAAGTGGGCAGCGGCCATAT
>JALZHU010000159.1 GCA_030860695.1 Actinomycetota bacterium | reverse complement strand
GGGCTTGAGCCCCCGCGCCGACCAAATCCGCTGCACCGACGCGGGACTTACGCCGACCCTTCGATGCGCCGCGCTCCGCGATCTGCTCAAGGTCTCCAGGATTTCTCGCTGTTGATCGGACATCGCCAACGACGCTGCTGCTCGACTCATAGCTCACAGCATAACACAAATCTGCAAAATTATTCGTAAGACATTACACTAGCCGGCACCATGACCAACCCCACCCCTCCAAACCGATTTGCCGAGCAATCCAAAAGGCCGCGAAATTACGCCCAACCACGGCTGCGCCGCGATGGCAGGCATGAACCCTGCACCGAGTGTGCGCAGCCATTCTTGGAAATTGCGCACGCAACCGGCGCGGGTTGGGGGCGTCGGCCTCGGCGGCCAAGTCGAACTGTTCTGTTGCCGCGATGGTATTTCTCCCGATCTCCGCCGAGGACAGGATCGAGACCGCCCACGAGTCGACCTCGGCCTGCCATACGACTGTCGAAGTGACGGTGGGCCTGAGCCATCGGAGTTCCTCCTTGACGGGCCAAAGTTGGGTCTGTTGGAATCGCGCCGTGACCGCAGCCCGTCTGGACGGGATCTTCGCCGTCAAGCTCCCGGTGCGTGACCTGGCGGTCAGCCGGACCTGGTACGAGCGGCTGTTCGACTTGCGGTTGCGTGCGGAGTTCCCTGCCGACGACGGCGTGGTCCGCGGGGTTGCATACGAGATTCCGGGCGTGCCCGGTGTCGGTCTTGCGCTACGGGAACGTCCGGACATCGCCGGGCTCTCCGGATTCGATCCGGTGATCTTCGCGGTGGCTGACAACGCCGCGGTGGACGCGTGGGCTCGTCGGCTCACCGAGCTGGCTATCCCGCATGAGGTGGTTCCGGGAACCCTGGGCATGGTGGTCGTCTTTCACGACCCGGACGGGCTCGAAATTCACCTTTACAGCCAGGAGCGGCACGGTCTGGACATGTCCGGCAAGGCCGGGTACGGACGTCTGGTCACCCAGCCGCCCGCTGATTAGCCTGATTGACCACAGGGCCGACCACGCGACGTACGCGCAACGTCGGCGCGTGGAGGCGGCAGAAACAGCGGAACCCTCGCCTGATGCGACACCCCGCGTCGACCGCACACCAGCTGCGATCGGCTGACAAGCTGCCCATCCACCGTAACTAAGGTTGGGCATCACTGAGGCGGGTGGTCGGCTGGGCGGTGCAAAGCTGCGGTAACTGGCGAACACCGCACTGCTCGAACAGGCTGGTGCTCGGGCGAAGTTCGTGACCGCGATCTGTGTAAACATCACCATCGACCGCCAGCTGCGCTGGCCTGCGCCGGGCACTGCTAGTCCTGGCGCCTTGACACCGCACAGGTCATGTGGACATGGGCGCAGCGCCGCCCGGTGGGAGTCGACCAGCTTACTACGTCATTCGGCTGTACCGGGACTTGAGCTCGGTGATGACGCGGCTGCGGGCCTGCGTTGGAGGCGGCGGAGCCGGCGCCCCGAGTTCGTCACGGTAAGGGCGGTGTGGTTGGCATCTGGGTGGGTTAGGTGGGTTGGTGTTCGCGGAGCTGGCGCAGGGCGGCGATGGCCTCGGGTGTGACCAGGGCAGCGACCAGCAACGAGATCACCGCGGAGGTCAGGCACAGGGTGCAAAAGTGCCCGATGATTAGCGCTTGTGCGCTGATCAAGCCCAGCGCAGCTACCCCGAGACCGGTGGCGACTAGTCCAGCGGCGAGCACAACCCACGGCTGGTGCCGCCAGCGCCGCGGTCCGCCGATCGTTTCGAGCACCGCCTCGGCGAGGTAGGCCGCAGCGCCCAGTGCGGCGTCCGGAACGGGGAGTGCCTGGGACAGCGAGGAGGTGAGCACTTGACGGCTGCCGTTGCCGAAGAAGGGCTCCCACACCGAGTCAAGGACGCCGAGCTGAAACAGCGTGAGGATGATAGCCACGGCCAGACCACCCAGTGACAGCACGATCACCGGTAGCCGGTGTCGCCAGGCCGACGGCTGCGAGGGCGTGCTCATCGTGCCTGCCCGGTACGCGCCCGACGGTGGCTTGGCCCTTGGGGGAGTGCAGGTCCAGCGCGGTGTTGACCAGCGCCAGATGCGTCAGCGCCTGGGGGAAGTTGCCGACCAAGCGCCGCGCGTCGGTGTCGTACTCCTCAGACAGCAACCCCACATCGTTGCGCAGCCCGAGCAACCGCTGGAATACCTCCCGACCCTCATCCACCCGCCCCGCCAGCAGGTAGCTATCGGCCAGCCAGAACGTGCACGGCAGAAACGCACCTTCACCTGGCGGTAGCCCGTCCAGGCGCGCGGCCTGTTCGGTCATGGTGTAGCGCTGCACGAACCCGTCCTGGCAGAGCTCCTTTTCGATCGCCTTGATGGTGCCCAGGACCCGCTTATCAGTGGCCGGCAGAAACCCGACTGAGCTCATCAGCAGCAGTGAGGCGTCGAGCGTGGGTGAGCCGTAGTACTGGGTGAAGGTGTTGCGCTTGGTGTCGTAACCGCGTTGGCAGACCTCGTCGAAGATCTCCTGGCGCAACCGTTTCCAGTCGCCCACCGGCCCGTCTAGCCCGAAGTCCTCCACCGCGCGCACGGCCCGGTCCACCGCCGCCCAGGCCATCACCTTGGAATGGGTGAACTGTCGCCGCTGCCCGCGGACCTCCCAGATGCCCTCGTCGGGGTCTCGCCAGTGCCCCTCCAGGAAGTCCAGCAGCACCCGTTGCACCTCCCACGCCGGCTCATCGGGCGGGATGCCGTGGGTGCGGGCCTGGTGCAAGGCGTCCATCAGCTCGCCGTAGACGTCGAGCTGAAACTGGGTGGAGGCGGCGTTGCCGACGCGCACCGGGCGCGAGCCGGCGTAGCCGGGCAGCCAGTCCAGCTCATACTCAGTGAGTCGGCGCTCGCCTTCCACCCCGTACATCATCTGCATCTGGTCTGGGCGCCCGGCCAGTGCGCGCAGCAGCCACTCCCGCCAGGCCACCGCCTCCGCCTGATACCCCGCGTCGAGCAGCGCGAGCAGGGTGAACGTGGCATCGCGGATCCAGCAGAACCGGTAGTCCCAGTTACGCACCCCACCTAGCTGCTCTGGCAGCGACGTGGTGGGCGCGGCGACGATGCCCCCGCTGGGACCGTAGGACATCGCCTTGAGCGTGATCAGCGATCGGATCACCGGGTCGCGGTACTGCCCGTCGTATCGGCACTTGGCGGTCCAGTCGCGCCACCAGGTTTCAGTGGCCTGGATCGCCTTGCCCACATCGATGTGCTGCGGTGGCTGGGCCCGCGGCGGAGACCAGGTCAGCCGAAAATCCGCGTGCTCACCGACACCCAGGGAAAACTCCGCGATCACGTCCTCGCCCTCGCGGTGATGCTCCACATCGGAATCCAAAGTCAACATGTCCGGCCCGGCGAACGCCGAGCTGCGCCGCCCCACTTCCCGAAACCACGGCACCACGTGGCCATACTCCAGACGCAGCACCAACTCACTGCGCACCCGGACCCGCCCAGACAGGCCCTCCACCCGACGGAGCACATCCGGGCGCTGACCGCGGACGGGCATGCAATCGACCACCCGCACTGCACCCTCAGCTGTGGTGAAATCAGTCTCCAACACTAGGGTGTCCTGCCGGTAGCGGCGCCCGATAGCGCGGTGGCCCCCGGCCGGGGCCAGCAGCCACCGACCATGCTCACGGTCCCCGAGCAGCGCGGCGAAACAGGCCCCGGAGTCAAACCGGGGCAGGCACAGCCAGTCAATGGAGCCGTCATAGCCCACCAAGGCCGCCGTGTGGGTGTCACCGATCAGCCCGTAGTCCTCCAGTTGCACAGGCATCTGCCCGCCTCCTCAGTCTCAAATCGTCGCCGCTGATGCCCGCGCGGGCAGCCAGCACACCAACCAGGGCGACGGCACCAGCGCCCACCATGGCAAGCAGCCCGTGATGCTGGGAGGCCCACAGCTGGTAACTGCGCGTGGTGGACTTCTCATCGAAGATGCCGTGAGTGTCAAAGTCACGTCCCTGCGGGCCATCAGCGGGTTCCCACAGGTTCACCGGCTGGTGCGGGTCGCGGGGCTGATCAGTCTGCTGGGACTGATAACCGGTGCGGGCCAGGTAGCGGTCCAGGACGCCGGGGGCGACCTTGTTAGCAATCAGAGTGCCCATCGTGGTGCCCCCGACCCAGTACTCGCGGCGGCGCGGGTGATCCGCGGCGTAGAGGACGGCCTGGGCGGCCACCTCGGGTTGGTAAATCGGCGGGACGGGTTGGGCGTGGTTGGGCAGCCGGGACAGCACCCAGGAGAACTGCGGGGTGTTCACCGCCGGCATCTGCACCATCGTGACGTGCACGTTGCTCCGCTCGTGCAGCAGCTCACAGCGCAGCGAGTCATGAAAGCCCTGGATTGCGTGTTTGGCCCCGCAGTATGCCGACTGCAGCGGAATGCCGCGATAGGCAAGCGCCGAGCCGACCTGCACGATCGCGCCCCGATCCCGGGGCAGCATCCGATCCAACGCGATACGGGTGGCATAGACATAGCCCAGGTAGCTGACCTCGGTGACCCGCTTATACTCCTCGGGCTCAATCTCGGTAAACGGGGCGAACACCGAGGTGAACGCCACGTTGACCCACACGTCGATCGGCCCCAGCTCCTGCTCCACCCGATCAGCGGCCCGCTGAATCTGCGCGTAGTCGGCGGTGTCCACACAGATCGGCAGCGCGGTCCCACCCGCGGCCTCGACCTCCTTGGCCGCACCCTGCAGGCCCAACTCCCCGCGGGCCAGCAACGCCACCTTCGCGCACGGGCCCCGAAGGCCTGCGCGCTCGCCCGGCCAATGCCCCCACTGGCACCGGTCACCACCACCACCTGCGGCTCGCTGCTAGTCATCACTGTTTCCCCTTCCCTTACAAAACTCACTGATGTGGCAGTCAGCTATCGCGCTCAAATCGATTTGATCGCAGCAGTACGTGCAACCTGAGCGGTTCATGCGTTCCTGCAACAAAGCTAATGTCCGGCTAAGCAGTCGTGAGACGTGCATTTGTGAGATGCCGACCTGTTCAGCGATTTGGGTCTGAGTCAGTTGGCGGAAAAACCGCAACGCGAGGATGGTGCGCTCCCGGGGTGCAAGCTCGGCCAGCAGCGGGCGCAGCACCTCCCGGTCCTCGATGACGGCCAGCTCGTTATCCAGATCGCCGACAAACTCACCGAAAGTCGCGGTGCCTTGCCTGCTGAGCATCTCATCCACAGACGCGCTTCGATAGGCTTCCCCGGCCTGCAGCCCATCGATCACCTCCGAGACCGGCAATCTCAGCTTCTCCGCGATCTCGCTGGGTCGGGGAGCCCGACCCAGTTGCTGGGACAGCTCCGTTTGGCAGCTCCTAATAGCGATGTGCAGATCCTTAAGCCGGCGCGACACCCTCACAGACCAACCGTGGTCACGGAAATATCGACGTAACTCACCGGTGATCGTCGGCACCGCGAAGGCAAAAAAGGCACAACCGCGATCGGGTTCGAACCGGTCCACAGCGTTGATCAAACCCACAGTGGCGACCTGGACCAAGTCCTCCAACGGCTCACCACGGCCGGCAAACCGGCGAGCGATGTGCTCAGCCACCGGGAGATAGCCGCGAATCAACTGCTCACGCAGCCGTTGCCGCTGCGAGTCGTCCGACGCAAGCTTGGCATAGCGGCGCTGCAACGCAACCAGATACGCATACTCGCCTTGTTCAGTGTCCACCAAAGACGCAGAGGAGGTCACGACACTTCCGGGGTCCTGGCATGGTTGGTCAACATCACGCACACCCCTGGCCTTGCCGACGGATACAACCTCAGTATTCATGAACCTCACTGTGCGCTGCCGACGATGAGAGCATGATGAGATCCGGTATGAGGCCTGCCACGACTCTTCAAGGGGCAGCCGCGCTCGTTTTCTCTCCCCATAGATACTCATCAATGGCCGCACGGACCTGCTCATCGTGCTCAGCTGCGTCGCCGCGCCCAGGGCGTGGCAGCGCCCACTGCTGGCGCTGCACCACGCGCACTGCCTTCCGGCGTTGTATCTATGTGGTCGGTGAGACAGGTTTGAGGGTGTCCAGCCCGAAGGCGAGGATGGCATCGATCGGCCTAGGATCTGCTTGACAAACTCCATTCTCAAAAGCCGAAGCTGCCTAGCACACCGAGCGAATTCGGATGCGACGCGTCAAGGGCCGGCGTCGAGGCCCTCACTGACCCGCCCAGACGGATCAAGCGATTTCAGATAGCCATCGAACAGTTGCTGCACATCGGCGTCGAAGTCGGTCAGCGTTCCTCAACTTCTGCACACTCAACACGCGTGGTCCCGACCGGCGAAGTGTTCGAGGAGCGATTCGCACCCGCGCCTGATACCGGGGCACTCTTGATAAGGATCGGATAGCCAAGGATTACGACCGGCGTGCGGATCAAGGACCCGCGCGAGGACGTGATGATGTCGAGCACCACACCACCGAGGCCATCGTGGAAGAGCACACAGTCCCGCTCGCTGCCGGGCTTTCGCCGAGAACTGCTGGGCAGTGACGCGGCGGGATCACTCAGGCGCTTTCGCGGTCTTCCAAGCCAACCGCGATACGCAGTTCCTCGCAGTCTCGACGTAGCTCGGGGTTGTCCTGAGCGAGATGCCTCATCAGGTCCGACAGGCCCTCAGCGATCGCGTTGAGCTTGTGCTGCACCGCAGCGTCCGCCCGAGTCTGAGCGTTCTGCAACAGTGCCACCAACAGAAATGTGATGATTGTAGTGGCGGTGTTGATAATCAGCTGCCAGGTGTCCACCGTGAACAACACGATCGTGGGCGCCCAGATGACTACCAGCAGCAGACAGCCAACGAAAAACCACGCCCGAGACGCGAAGGCAGTCGCCGCGGACGCGAACCGGTCAAAAAATCCAACACCGGGGGAGATGTCCGAAGGCATGGTCGCCAACTCGCTGGGGTGGCGCGTCTTGTGAGATGTTGTCACAGATCCTCCTTGCATTCCGGGCCCACCCCGTTAGATGTGCTGCACGTGGTGTTCGGGCCGTGGCGGCCGTGCGGGCCGCTCAAGGTGGTGAGGTCGCCGTCTTATGAGGTCCGCGACGGCCATCAACAGCGCCAGCAGGATGAACGCCGACGCGCATAGCAGCGCGTCGGACATCGCTGCCGAGTAGTTTCGGCCGGAACCAGTGAGCACCTGGTAGAAGACCGTGGCAAGTACTGCGGTGCCGATCGCCGCGCCAATGCGTTGGGCCGTCTGGAGTGCGCCGCCTGCTGCGCCCGCCATCCGCACCGGCACCCACTCCAAGGTCAGCGTGATGTTGGGCGAGGTGACCATGCCGCCGCCGAGCCCGGCCACCAGCAGCGGCCCCGCAGTCGCCCACGCCACCGCGCCCCCGCCAACGTGGCGTACCACCACCGCCGTGGCGAGCAGCCCCACCACGACCGCCGCCAGCCCCGACACGCTCAGCCAGCGTCCCATCCGAGGCACCATGCGGCCGGCGATCACAGCGGAGACCGCCACCCCCAGCGCGAATGGGGTCAGCGCCAAACCCGAGCGCAGCGGTGAGTAACCCAACCCGTCCTGGAAAAACAACGCGAACACCAGCCAGACACCGGTAAATCCGATGAAATAGACCAGCCCGATGCCTGACCCAGCGGTGTAGCCGGGAATGCGCACCAGCCGCGGGTCCAGCAACGGCTGCCCACCCCGGCGTACCGTATGAGCCTCCCACCAGACGAACACCGCCAGCAGCAGCAACGCCACCCCCAACAGCCCCCAAAACCGACTCAGGCCGCCGGCCTCGGCGTCCACCAAGGGCAGCAGCAGACTCAGCACGCCAGCGCCGAGCAGCAGTGACCCGACCAGGTCCAGGTGCGTGCCGCGCGAACCGCCCCCTGCGGTCGACGGGAGCAGCCGGGCGGCGAACACCAACGCGATCAAGCCGATCGGCACATTGACGTAAAACACCCACCGCCAGGCGTCCGGACCGGGGAACGCGGTCAGAATCAAGCCGCCGACCACCGGACCAACTGCGGTGGACAACCCAACCATGCCGCCGAGGAACCCGAACGCCCTGCCCCGCTCAGCGCCACGGAACAGGTCCTGGATCAACCCGGAGTTCTGCGGAATGAGCACACCACCCGCCACGCCTTGCAGCAGCCGGGCGGCGACCAGCAGCCCTGTGGTCGGTGCCGCACCGGTCAATGCACTAGTCACCACGAACGCCGACAGGGCGATCAGGAACATCCTGCGTCGCCCCAACATGTCACCAAGCCGGCCAGCCGGTACCAACACCAATCCGAAGGTCAGCGCATAGCCGGACACGACCCACTGCACGGTCCCCGCGGATGCGCCCAACCCGCGCTCGATGGACGGCAGCGCGACGTTGACGATGCTGACGTCTAGCAGGCTCATGAACGCGGCGACCAGGCTCACCGCCAGGGCCCGCCACCGCTTCGGATCGGTTGCCTCCCCAGGTGGAAACAACAGCTCCTGTTCGCCCTCGCGGGGGGTCGCCCGCCGCCAATTCACGGCAGGCTGCTCGGCCTGCGCTGTGCCTGCGTAGCGGTGGGTCATTGCGCTTTCTCTTCCGGTCGATCCGACAACTCCAGCGTCGGTGACCGGGCATGAGAGGCCAATGAGAGCCCTGGGGACGGTGAGGCATCGACGATCGATCCGATCTGGGGGATAGCAGCGTGAATCAGCAAGCTTGTCCACGGCGAAGCCAGTTGACCTGGCCAGCGGTGTTGCTCATGCCGCGGTCCGTTGCCGACGTCGCATGATCGCCAGGTCCGGTTCGCTCGGGACACTTCAATGTCGAAGCCGTGCAGGCGCTACCTCATCGCCGCCAGCGCGATCCAAGCCACAGCAGATGCGAGCATGAGCAACTCGCGGTTCACAAGGCCGTGACCTGATCAACCACTCCGTACCGATCACCATGGCCTTCTTCTCGATGACCGTGTTCCGATCAACTGCAGACATGTTCCCGGGCGCTCCGACACCCGCTCGTCCAGGCGATGACGGGATCGGCCAGCCCTCCAGGGCCGGATCTGCGACCCGCAGATTCATCCCCGTTGCTCATCTATGACCGTACCGATGCTGGTTATCAACCCGTCCTGGAGATCTTGTGACCATCACAGCCGCGTTCGGACGGTCGTTGTCGCGTTCACCGGGCGTCACCTGCGGGAAGGCGACGGATGCCCACCGGTTGGATGGCGATCTCCGGGCCTTCGACGAGGACCGAAGAGTTCGGGTTGTGCCACGTTAGGTCCACCCCACCGGAGCATCGGTAGCCCCTACACCGCCGTTGGCCTGCGGATATAAGAGTCAAGGGGGCTACCGATCGGACCACCGGTTATGTGGCACAACCCGAACTCTGCTCAGTCGCTGTGACGCCACGGCATCGCACAGCACGAACAGCGGATCAAACCAGCTCAAGCCGCAAAGCGCGCTCACAGCGGCATGTGAGGACATTGCAGCTGGCGGCTCACCCTGGATAACTATGCGCTGGCTTGCTGATGGCTTCCTGAGTCAGCGCGTCCTGATCGACTCCTATGACGAGTCGTAGCGGCAGCCCGTCGATGTCTGGTACGCCGAACCGGCGTACTAGTAGGGAATCTGCATCCGAGACCGGCTGGAGCACCACATCCGCTCGTGCCGCTGGTCGCTTGCGGCACAGTGCGTGCATGAGCTGAGCCTGGCCGGGAGGACCACGCACAGTTACGGACCAGAAGCCGCCGGCTCGTACCTCGACCAGGGTTGCCCGCTGAGGTGGCCCGCGGCGTTAGAGATCGAGTCCGTGTCTTCTCGCTTGTGCGTCTGCCGCCCATCCGTAGCTACGCTGCCGCAAAATCGGGATGAAGACATGGATAGGCGGGATGTTGCTCCGGTAGTGCGGTCCAGGCCCCGTCGAAAGGCCGCCTCCCGGGCCTGTGCTGAGTCCGCCTCCCGGGCCAGTCGAGAGGCCACCGCGTGGGCCTGTACTGAGTCCGCCCCCCGGGCCGGTCGATATTCCACCGCCCGGGCCCGTGCTCAATCCACCGCCAGGCCCCGTCGATATTCCACCGCCCGGGCCGGTACTCATCCCGCCACCCGGGCCAGTCGAAGCACCGCCTTCCGGACCCGTGCTCAATCCACCACCAGGGCCTGTGCTCAGTCCGCCGCCTGGGCCGGTCGACCGATCCCGTGGCCAAGAATTTGTCATGGACGAAACTCTAGAAGAGACCGCCGACAGTATGTCTGACGATCGAGTCTCCTCAGCAGCCGTTGGCCCGGTCAGCAGCCTGAGCATGTAAGCACGCGCGGGCTTCTCAGCGAAGGGATCGCCTATCGTGACGATCAGCAGCCTGAGCATGTAAGCACGCGCGGGCTTCTCAGCGAAGGGATCGCCTATCGTGACGAGGCGTCGATTGACTCGACCGCGTGCCGGGTGTCGACGTTAGCTCAGGCGTGAGGGCGTAGTGGCGGCACGCTGACGCCAACGAGCGATCGCTGCCGCGGGTCTACATGTCGGGGCCGTAATCGTCGACAACGCCCATCTCGTGAGCAAGCCACCGCTCGCGCTCGTGCTTCAAGTCCGCGATCTCAACGTTGGCGATGGTCAGCTCGAGGCTGGTTAAGGGGAAGATCCAGTGGCCGACCACGTAACGTACGGCCTCACGGTCCTCCTCGGTGGCGTACGCGCGACCCAGGACGACCGCGAGCTTCTTCACGACGGCGATGTTGAGAGACTGGAGGTCCGACCAGTGCATGGTGTCGTCCACGGCCACTCCGTCCCAGACAGCGCGGGTAGCGGCGAGTCCTTGCTCCGTGAGCAGGCCGATGCGCCACATGGCGGCCACTAGTCTCACCACGGTGCTAGCCGGCGCCGGAAAGCTGAAGGGCGCATCGAAGATCGTGGCGCGGTCCGCCGGGCCAGTCCAGTGGCGGTCGCCATGCTCATCTCGACGTAGTCGACGTAGAGCCGTTCCTCGCGGCTGGCCAGTACTTCGTTGCCGAAGATCCAGTCCACGTCCATCGGGCCGTCCAAGTAGTACTCCTGTCGCAAGTGATCGACGTAGCCGCGGACCTCGGCGAGGTCAGCAGGCGAGCCGTCGTAGGCCTTCACGTACAGTCCGCGGGCGAGGTGGGAGTAGAAGCTGGACAGACATGCCCGCACCGCGGCGTGGTCCTGCCACCCGGCGCGGGCGAGGTCGAGCAGAATCAGTACCTTCGCTGCCTCCTCCTCTGCGAAGCACCGGAGCACCGCAGCGCCGCGGTCACGCCGGGAGACGTCGAGCGTGGTGGCATCGGCCTCCAGCGTGGCCACGTTCTCAGCCAGCAACTTCGTGCCCTCGGCGAGCACGCGGAAGCGACGGCGCTCGGGCACCTGGACGATCGTGCTGAAGCGGCGGGGCAGCATGCACCTATGGTCGCGCGTAGGCCCGGTATGTGCGGAAGTGATTTGTTGCCACGTCCGCCGCGGGCGGCGCCTCGTAGTTCACACCAGAGCCAGTCCGTGCGCGAGACGGTCGTCGTATGACGCCGCATCTCGCAGGAGGAACCCCAACCGGACGTACCAGATCTTGGCCTTCGTTGATAGCGGTCCGGCATTCGTCGACCTGCGAAGTCTCACATAGGTGTTACGGAAAAATTCTTCAGCGAGGAGGACTATCCATTACAGCACGATCATGTCCAGCATTCTGATTGGCTACGCACCAGGTGATGTTCTGCCCGCTAACAGCCCGAGAGCAGTATCCGTCCGATATTCGGCGAGTACTTCGGCAACCCTCTGTCTGGTGTCCTGAATGGATGATCATGCACGCCGCCCCAGGCTCATCTACCGGATCGAAGGCGCGCTCATCGGCTATGAGAGTGCGGTTGTGTGCGATCACACGGCCAACTTCGCGGTCCGCTCGGGTCTGTCCTCGTCCGCATCGACACCAGTCAACACGTGGCCGGAACCTGGCCCGCCCGGCCGGGCGGTGGGGGCCGCCACCAATCGTGCATGGGTGTGGCCAGTCGTGGTGACTGTGCGTCCTGGGCAAGCACCGCGCGTACCCTGCGTGGCATCGAGTGCTGTACCGGCACGGCATGTTCTATCGGTGCGGTGGGTAGCTCATGTCCATAATTTGGCGGACATGGTTAAGGGTGTCCTCAGCGATGCGGTTGGCGTGAGCGTTTCCGCGTGAGAGGACATGGTGGAGGTATCCGGGGTCGGTGGCCAGTTCCGCACGGCGTCGGCGCAGGGGACGCAGGTGTTCGTTGACCGACTCAGTAACCAGGGTCTTCAGGGCGCTCGCTCCGCGGTCTCCGAGGGAGTCGGCGAGATCAGCGGGGTCGGTGCCGGTGCACAGGGCGCCGGTGAGTAGGAGGTTGGCGATCTCGGGGCGGTGGTCGGGGTCATAGGTGATGGTCCGTTGCGGGTCGGTCTTGGGGATCTGGCCCACTTTCCGTGATCGAGTTGGCCCCGTGGTGTGTGTCGTTGCGGACTTCTTGATCACATCAGCGTGATCATGATCGGCTGTGTGGTGATCACGATGGTGTTGAGGTTCTTCTTCCGC
>JALZHU010000428.1 GCA_030860695.1 Actinomycetota bacterium | reverse complement strand
GTGATTCTCCCGGGCCATGCGCTCGATTAGCGCGGCCACAGGCTCCTCGACGGGTGGACGTCCGACGCGGGTCGGATACGTCCATTTCTTGGCGACCAGGCGCCGATGCCAGCGCAGGATCGTCCCTGGGGTGACCAAGCGATGCCCCCGCAGCATCGGCGGCAACCTCCGCACGAGCGCGGCGAACACCGCGCGATCCGCCCAGTCCAAGCGGGGCTTCGGGGTGGTTCTGCGTAGCACGGCGACTTCGTGACGCAGTACCAGGAGCTCGACATCTTTAGACCTCGACGAGCGGCCAAGCAACAACAGCAGGTTCACAAGCTGGAAGATTAGGTAGAACAGACGCAACGACACGACTCACGATCATGCCCTGCCGACCGAGCACACCGATCACCCAGGCCAGCGGCACAGGCCGACTTCTGGAACCCCACAGGCACGCACCGGACCACCCATCGCGAACGACTACTCGAACAGCTCAAACGCCAGCGCCGAGATGAGCGCGCCACTCGCAAATGCCAGCAGCACCCCAGTCATCTGCTTCGGCGGGTTCCAGCGGGCACCGACGGGGGCGCCGATGACGCGCGCGCTGGACGTGGCCAGCCCAAACAGCACGGCAGTGAGCACGGCGGCATCGTCCTCTTTCCGGGCCGCGTCCACCAATCCGACCCGCCTGCACGCACAGCACACGGCATTCAAGCCCCCGCGCACACAGCCTGCGGATCACACGACACGTGAGAATCGGGGTTTACCGTTGAGCGAGATGGGTAGTTGATACTGACACTCACGGGTCGACAGAACGGTTGGTCATATTTTCGGACACAACCGAACGTAACTGGCGCGCCTTGGACACGGCAGGAGCAGACAATTGACAGTTCCGCACAAGGCCATCTACTCATTCGTCACCGGCTTGATCGCGGACCGCGTCATCACTTCCGCCGGTTTCCGAAGCGAGTACGGTCAGTCACTGACCTTGACCGGGCCCTGGTGAAGGATTCATTCGCCCTGTCTATATCGTACGGCCGAACAACGACGCGAAGGCGCTGGAGCGGAACGACGCGTCCAAACCGCAAACGAAAGGTGGAGTAGATGCAGCGCATGATATCCAAGCTGGAGCGCACTGCCCAGGCAGACGCCGAGGACTACCGCAACGGTGAGGAGCGCCCCCTGAGTGGTTATGTAGCGGCGATGATGGTGTTTACCCTGCTGGTGGCAATTGCTGCGTTGGTGGCCGCGCTGACCGGGCGGAGCCTACCCCGGCGGATCGGCGCCTACGACCTGCTGCTGATCACCGCCGGTACTCACAAGCTCTCCCGCACCCTGAGCAAGACCGCAGCCACCAGTCCGTTGCGCGCCCCCTTCACCCGGTACCAGGGCACGGCGGGACCCGCCGAGCTGAAGGAGGAGGTACGGCAGCCCAGTGGCTTACGACACGCGATCGGTGAGCTCCTCACCTGCCCATTCTGCTTGGATATGTGGGTGGTAACCGCCCACATGATCGGGTTGATTTTCGTGCCCCGATTTACTCAGATGACGGCAGCCACATTTACCGCGCTTGCGGGTGCCGACTTTTTGCACCTCGCCTACACTCGCGCGACGCAAGCTACCGAGAACTGATATCAGCAACAGCGGCCTCCGATCGATCCTTATTGCTTTGGTGGGCAGGACGCATGGGTCACAGCCGGTCGCGCCCAGATCAGAGGGCGAGTGCGAGCTCGGCGAAGGCAGCCATGAACCAATACCGGGAGTTGACGTCGGTGCAAGTTCGTAGTGGTCGCGGCGCAGGTTCTGCACGAATGCGTGCCCTGCACTGATCACCTGTGCCGAACGGAACCGTTACAGGCCGCGCATAGGTCGCAGTCGGGACTTCAGTTTGCTGTGATTTGCTTCAATCGGTTGTTGGAGTACTGCTCCATGACGTGGCAGACCACAGGCAGCAGCTCGTCGAGCACGCGCGGGTAGGCAGGCGCTCGGTCGGTACTCACCTCGCGCGGTCGTGGGCCTTGCTGAAGTGCGCACATGAAAAACCGACGGGTTGCTGCAGATCTCGCTTTTGGGACACCAGCACGTCGATGACTTGCCCGTGCTGGTCGATCGCCCGATACAGGTACATCTACCGTCCGGCAACCTTGACATAGGTCTCATCGATAAACAGCGATTCCCGGCGGCGTGCCGGCACGGTCATGCCGCGTCGATCAGCGTCCCATTGACCTGGCGGAGCCCGACCGCGCCGCGCGCTAAACAGCCCTCGATGCGACCGTAGTCAGCTTGGGCGGGCGTCAGATACCTTAGGCGGTTCTAGATCAAGGGCTGACGGTTGCGGTGGATGAGACGCTGTTTGAGCAGCACAACCGCAGCGCCGAGCCCGACCACTAACAGCACGTCGAGTCCCATCCGCCGCAGCGCCTCCAGCGTCATGACAATCTCCCCGGCGGCCAGGCCCGCGCCCACCAGGGCAGCGGCGGGAACCAATGCCAAAGCGATCAGGGCGCCAGCGAGGACCGCATGCCGAAAAGCGCTCACGATCACCACGCCGGCAGCCGCTCCACAAGCTGAGACGAGCCAATCCGCCGCGGTGGGATGGGTGACCATCTTGACTCCCTCGCTGGCGGCCAGCGCCTCCGGACTTGCTATCCCCAGCCCATGCAGCAGCAAATAGGCCAACGCCCCGACGACGGCCAGCACCAGATAACCACCGCTCACGGCAATCAGCGCCCGCTGCACGGCATACCAACTGCCGCGGACCAGCCCAGCAGCGAGCTTGGCCACCGGCTCAAACGCCGGCGCAATGATGCCCGCCGCGGCCAGCGCCAAGGCCTGAGGGACCGGAGCAGACACCAGCCCAGCCACGGCGATCACCGCCCCTAGCCCCATCAGCGCCAGGAAATTCCGGTTCAGCTGGCCGTGGTGGCGAAGACCCCGCTCGATCTCCTCCCAGGGCGACTCATCGACGTCGTCATTAATTGCCCGCGCAGCATCCTCATCAAGGATGCTTTGGGCCTCGGCGGTGCTCACCGACACCGGCCCGGACTGCCGGGCTTGGGCCGCCACCGCCAACACCGCGTCGACCTCGCGGTTGAGCACATGCGCGGTGACAACGTCTCCTGGTGGCTTGACCGACGCCCCGTGCACAACAAAGAGGTGGATCACACCTTCTAGCGCTTCAAGCTCGGCCAGCACGCCCTCGGTGGCCTTGGCGGGGTGGAGGCCGACCGCTTTCGTAGACACCGTTATTATCCCGCGCCCAGCAATTCCTGTCAAATTCTTGGCACCAGTTGTGCTCGACCTCACACGGTGCGAGATTGCCTATCCTGCTGTGCGGCCTCT
>JALZHU010000427.1 GCA_030860695.1 Actinomycetota bacterium | reverse complement strand
GTCCGAGACGGCCGGCCGCGGCGCACCTCAGGAGGCGACCAGGTCGTCGATCTGGTTGATCGACAATGTGGCGCCCTCGACCACGCCCATGTCCAGCACCTGCTGCAGCGCCTCGGCGGACTCGTAGGTGCTCACGTAGGTCGCGCGAGTGCCGCCGTCGTGCTCGGTGAAGGTGTAAACGTTCTGGGAGACCGGCATTCCTGGCGTCGGGTTGAAGTTCAGGTCGGCGAAGCCGTCGTCGAAGGAGAAGCTCGTCGGCTCGTCGACGGCCGTGATCTGCCAGTATCCGGCGTGCTTGTCGCCTTCCGGGCCGGTCATGACGTAGGTCATGCGGCCGCCGGGCGTGAGGTCGTGGTCGACCACGGTCGCCGGGTAGGTCGGCGGCCCCCACACCTTCTCCAGCTGGCGCGGGTCGGCGTAGACCTGCCAGATCCGCTCCACCGGTGCGGCGAAGTCGGCGGTGATAGTCAGGGTCAGGTTGTCGAGGTCCTGCTGGACGTCGGTCACGGGCATGGTTTTAGTCCTTCTGGTCGGTGTCGGATGCGATGAGTTCGTCGACGCGCGCGATGCGGCCACGCCAGAGCTGCTCCAGCTCGGTGAGCATGCACGCCACCGACCGCACCGCCTCCACGTCGCCGCTGGCCAGCTGCTCGCGACCGCTGCGTCGCTTGGTGAGCAGACCGGCCTTCTCCAGCACGGCGACGTGCTTTTGCACCGCGGCGAAGCTCATGTCGTACTTCGCCGCGAGCGCGGAGACCGAGTGCTCCCCGGCCAGCACGCGGCGCATGATGTCGCGCCGGGTCCGGTCGGCGAGCGCGTGGAACAGGGCGTCCGCCCGGTCCTCGTTCTCCTCGGCCACGAACAAACATACAACCGATCGATTGTATATTTGTCAAGGTCGACTCCGGCAGCAACCGCCGGAGAGCTGCCCACGTGAGGGCACCCACATCCGGGCAGGATCGGCCCGACACCCGCGGTCTCGGACGGGGGACAGGGTCAGCCCGGCGCGCCCCATGCACGGCGCTGGCCAGCAGAAGCATTCAGCGCTTCACACCGAAGACGGGCATCGTCACCCCGCACAGCGCCACACCGGTGCATCAATTGGTTCGATGGCGATGTCAGCGAGCGAAGCCTGCAAGCGGCTGTTCCCGCTGATCGAGCAGGTCAACGACCCTCAGGAACCCGTGGAGACCGTCAGGCCGACACCGCCTACCTCGTCTGCTGTCGAGGGCACGTGAAAGATTCGGCTGCCGTTGACAGTCTCCGCCGACGAGTGGCCCACCCTGGAGACAGCCCATCTCCCGCGGTCCCCCCGGCCAACGCCGAGCGCCTGCCGCGCAGCATCGCCGCCGCCGAAGCCGGCCGCACCAAAGTCCAAGAACTGATCAACCCCCAGCACGACGTCACCTGAAGATCAGCGTCACCGCGACGGCTGGGAGGACTACATCACCTGGAGCAACGAACGAACGATCCTCAAGCGGATCAACCGCATGATCGAAGAAGCCGCCCGCGACCCGGCACCCGGCATCGGCACGCCCGAGCGCCTGTCCAATAGCCTATCCGGCTAGTGGTCTCGGCGTATCACCGACGAACACCGCCTCGACGACCAGCTCCGCGACAACGAATTGATCATCGTGCAGGCCGATACACTGCTGTGGCAGCCACAGATCGCTACGCCGAGCCACCACCTGCCGGCACCTACTCGCACACCCCAGTACCACGAATGCACAGGTGAACGACCTGTGCATTCGTCAGTGGAGGTGCTTGCCGCTTACTCGCACTCAGTGCAAGCGGCTGACCTGCGACTTTGCCACACCGCGGTGCTCGCGAGCCCCGTGCGTGCCCCAGACCGAGCACGAAATGTCCGTGAAGCCTGCGCGACCGCCTCAATCAGCACGACATCGCCCAACTGATCACCGCCTACTGCGACGGCGCCACCGCCGCCTCCATTGCCATTGCCCACGGCTTGAGTCTCAGGAGTGTCAAGCGCCTCCTACACAGCGCCGGTGTCCGCCGGACCTCACCTACTCGACGATCCAAAGGCCACACCGACCGCTACGTATCCGTAGCGCGCTCATGCCCGGGCGTTCACCACGCGCACAGCAGTAAAAGAATGCGCGCTTCCACTCGCTCTGCGCGTCTAGACCCGACGTCCGTCACCGGGTGTAGGCCGACCTTCGACCGTGCCCGTCACCGATGCCTGGGATGGGCCGGCCATGCCGAATCCTCTCGGTGGGGAACTCGACAGGGGCCGGGACGTCATCCCAGCCACTTTCGCAGGGCCCAGCCGATAAGCGCGTGATGATCAACTGCAGCGGGGTCTTGACCTTCGGCCACGGTCGCTTCCACGGCTGTCCCGCGGCACTGTTGTATTAAGCGATCGGCCCACCCGACCTGAGGCGAGGACGGCCTTTGCCTTAATGCGACAGGTCAAGCGGAGTTGTTTCAAAGTGCCTTCTCCTACACGATAACCACGCCGTGATCAAAACTCCAACAATCACTGCATCGCTATTTCCGATGTCTGGCACAGCACCGATGACCCGTGGGGTGAGTCAGCGAAACCGGGATTCCTTCATCAGGGCCTCACTTTCGAGCTTGTGCATCCGCTCATCGTGGGCGATCTGCCGAAACACGTCCGCGAGTGAGTCGAAGTGGCCGAAGTCGTCAGCGAACGCAGATTCGAATGGTACGCCTTCCCAGTCAGGATGTTCGGCGACCATGGTCATGTATTCGTGCTCCGCGTGGTCTTCGAAGTCCGCGTTGAGACGATATGACCAGCTCGGGTTCACCACGAACAGCAACCACGACAACTGATAATAGACAAACGCGATCGCCTGCGGTAACCAAAAGAACTTAATCTGTGGCTGTCGCTGGCCCGACCTGGCGATCAGCTCTTCGATGATAAGCAGGTGATACATCTCGTTGTCTTGCTGCGCGCGGGACACAGCAACACGCTCGTGTATCCGCCGGGCCATACCTGTGCGCGCATGGACGTGGGTGATGGCGATGAAGGCAACCTGTTCCCAGGCCATGTAAGGAACCCGAGCGATCAACTCGAGGACCTTGAACTTGCGCAACGTGAGCGGCTTGCCGTACACCACATCAAGCAACGTGAACAACACCCGCGCGGCAATTCCGTACCGACGCCGAGGCCCCTCCAGAGTCTCGACCTGGGCCCGTCGCAGCTCCTCGTGCGTAAGCCGCGGCGGCCGCCCAGATACGGCCGCGATCGTTGGTCCCTCGTCAGCCATCACAATCCCCTCCCATACTGCCCCGGCCCTAACCGTCAGAGTCGTTCGATCTCAACGTTGGGCTGCCAGCAGGC
>JALZHU010000426.1:1240-3358 GCA_030860695.1 Actinomycetota bacterium | reverse complement strand
GGCCCATCGGTGTGGGGTGGGCCGGGTCGATCACGTTCCACAATCGCACGGTCCGGTCGGTGCTGCCGCTGGCCAGGGTGCGCCCATCAGGGCTGAACACCACCGAGTAAATGGAGTTGGTGTGGCCGGTCATGGGTGGGCCCAGCGGTGTGGGGCGGCCTGGGTCGGTCACATTCCACAGCCGCACGGTCCGGTCACGGCTGCCGCTGGCCAGAGTGTGCCCGTCGGAGCTGAACGCCACTGAGCGGACGTAGTCGGTGTGGCCGGTGATGGGTGGGCCCAGGGGCGTGGGGCGGGCAGGGTCGGTGATGTTCCACAGCCGCACGGTCTGATCGTCGCTGGAGCTGGCCAGAGTGTGCCCGTCCGGGCTGAACGCCACCGAGTAGACGAAGTTGGTGTGGCCGGTCAGGGGTTGACCCAACGGCGTGGGGTGGGTCGGGTCGGTGATGTTCCACAGCCGTACGGTCTGATCGTCGCTGGAGCTGGCCAGGCTGTGCCCGTCCGGGCTGAACGCCACCGAGCGGATGACGTTGGTGTGGCCGGTGAGGGGTTGGCCCAGGGGTGTGGGATGAGCGGGGTCGGTCAGGTTCCACAATCGCACGGTCCGGTCGGTGCTACCGCTGACCAGGGTGCGCCCATCAGGGCTGAACGCCACCGAAAAGACGTAGTCGGTGTGGCCGGTGAGGGGTTGGCCCAGGGGTGTGGGGTGGGTGGGGTCGGTGATGTTCCACAGGCGCACGGTCTTGTCGACGCTGCCGCTGGCCAGGGTGCGCCCATCAGGGCTGAACGCCACCGTGGTAACGAAATTGGTGTGGCCGGTCAGCGGGGTGGACAAGGCGGCGTTCGCATCGGTGACCAGCGCCGTGTAGAGGTCCGGGGTCGGTTGCATGCGGTAGGCGGTGAGGTCGAGCTGAGCTGCGAGGGACATGTCGGTACTGCGCAGCCGGTCCGCTTGTGCGGTGATCTGGCTGAAGATGGCATTGTCACGTTGTGTCTGTGCGGTGCTGCGTTGGTGGAAGGCGACTATCGACGCGGCGGTCACGATCAGCAGCAGGGTTGACAGCACGGCGATGGTGCGAGTGCGGCGACGCCGCTCGAGCTTTTGAGCGGCCCGGACGCGCTGAGCGGTGGCATCGAGGAAAGCCCGAGCCTCGTCATCGAGCTCGACCGGGGAAGGCGCAACGGAGTTGCGGTTGCCGCCGTCGCCGGTCATCCCTAACGTGGCGAGGGTGGAGGTGAGCCGTTTGTCGTCCCAGAGGTAGTGCTCGGGCCGGCCCGCGCTGGTCCACTCCGCGGCCGCTTGCTCGACTGCCCGGGCGGTGCGCAGGGCGGCGGTGACGTCGGCGGTGGCGGTGTCCAGCGGACGCCACTCGGTGAGCAGGGCCTCGTGGGCCATGGTGAGCCACACCTGACCGTCATCATCGGTGCCGCTAAGCAGCAGCCGGCGCTCGACGAAGACCTGCAACGCGACACGCAGCGGCGCAGCAAGACCCGTGAGTTTGATCCGTCGTCGGCCGCGTCGACTGGTCTCATCAACGGTGACCAGGCGAGTCAGTCCAGTCAACACCTCGCGTTCGGTCAGGCCGCTGGCTTGGACAGCGTCGGTGAGCGCGGTGTCGGCGTGCCGGGTCAGTGCGCCGCGGACACCGCCGAGGTCGTGGTAACGGGACAAGGCCAACGTGCCTCCGGCGGGCAGGCCCTCGGCGAGCTGCCGCAGGATGAAAGCGAGCAGCGGCAGGGCCTCGCCGCTATCGGTGTGGGCAACCAGCTGAGTTACCAGGCCGTCCTCCAGGCGCAGCCGGGCCACCTTGGCGGGCCCTTCGATGACCTCGCGCAGCGCCTCCCGGTCCAGCGGGGCCAACACATAGGCCTCGATCGGCACGCCGCCCAGCGCGGGAAGGTCACGCAGGTCATCGAGGAACTCCGAGCGCATTGCTGCGACCACGCGCACCGGACCGGCGACCGCGTCGCGCAGCAGCAGCGCGAAACGCGCCACGGCGGCCGGGGTTGTCCGGGTGAACAACTCCTCAGCTTGGTCGACCGTGACCAGTAGCTGTCGAGGGTGCGGGCTCGGGCGGGCAGCCAGCAGGTCGTCGGCCACGCGGCGCAGGCCATCGG
>JALZHU010000426.1:0-1230 GCA_030860695.1 Actinomycetota bacterium | reverse complement strand
GTCCAGGCCCAGACGGTTGGCCGTGATCGCCAGCGCCCGAGCCAGCTCAGGCAGCGGATCGGTGCCCGGTACCAGCGTCGGCACCGTCAGCCATGCCGGATCCCCCTCAAGCAGCGGAATCACCGCGGCACTGAGCAGGGACGACTTCCCACAGCCAGATGGTCCGACGATGGCCAGCATCCCGCCGGTACCGTCCACGGCGCGCAGCCGGTTGCCCACTTCACGGGCCTGCGCCGTGCGACCGAAGAAGACCCGGCTGAGCGCTGCGGTGAACGGCTCCAACCCGGGGAAGGGATTGTCGCCCTCCCGCCACGTTCCTCCACCGTCTTCCAGCAGCCGCACCGCTTGGAGCACTCGGTCGCGGGCTTGCTGGACATCGGCCTGGTAGTCCGCGTAGTGCAAGTCCTGCATCAGCGGGTGCAGCACGCCAGTCTCAGCGCACAACGGCATGAGCCGGCACCCCAACGCATCCGCGATCCCCAACTCAGCCGAGCACCAGTTCGACGCCACAAATGACGACGTCACCACACCAATCACCGCGTCGACCTCGCGCAGCTCGCGGTACAGACGCTGCTTCCAACCTTCGCCAACGTTGATCCCGTCACGAAGGTCGTGGGCGAGAAACGGCTCATGACCAGCTGCCCGCAGCCAACCCGACACCTCGTCGGCGATCACCCGGTCCGGGGTGGCATAGCTGATGAAAATGCGAGCCACGATCACCCCCGCCGATGTCTCGTAAACAGTGAAAATACGTCCGACCTCTCCGACGATCCCAGACCGAGCAGGCCCGGCATCCGCAGAAAATCTACGGATAGCCGTTAGATCCGGGTCTCAGCGACCTGTCGGGACAGCAAGGTCAGCTCTTGCGTATCGCGGCTTCTCACGTAGCTGGGCCATCTACCGGCGGGGTATCCCGAGCCCGTGGGGTGGTGCGTTCGAGCACCCGAACCGCCAAGGACGTTGACCGTAGCCGCTGCGGTGGTCGGGGGTCTGAGTTCACGATTGGGCGGTTAGCGCTTTGAAAATAGCGCGTCGGTATCACGCGCGTGTGCCCCTCCTCTGATCAGTGCAGGACAGGTCGTGTTCGTAGGGCTGGGGAGTGTGGAGGGGTGATGGCGGAGCTGGTCGCGGTGCCGTTGGACAGCGGCGGGGTGATCGTGGTCGAGATGGACCACACCGAAGCCGGGGTGGTCAAGGCCGGACGGGTTGGTCAGATTGTCGGCAAGGCAG
>JALZHU010000425.1 GCA_030860695.1 Actinomycetota bacterium | reverse complement strand
TCCTGGTCGTCTGACACCAGTTGGGGCATGCTGGGCATGGTCATTTGTCTCCTGATCGCCACGGAATGGATGGCCGTCGCCGGACCGGCGTGGGCGGTCAGAACTGTGACGGTGCCCTGTTGACGGCGTAGGTGGAGAACTTGTACCCCTTGGTGTGGTCGAATTTCTCTACCGCGCGGATCAGGCCCAGGTTGCCCTCCTGGATCAGGTCCAGGAACGCCATGCCGCGGCCGGTGGAGCGCTTGGCCAGCGAGACGACGAGGCGAAGGGTGGCCTCCAGCAGGTGGTTTTTGGCGCGCTTACCATCCCGAATGATCCAGCGCAGGTCCCGGCGCAGCTGGGGGGAGAGCTTCTCGGTCGGGTCCTCGGCCCTGCGCACCCGCTCGGCGGCGTAGAGCCCCGCCTCGATGCGTTTGGCGAGCTCCACCTCCTCCTCGTCCCAGACGAAGTCCTCCGCGCCGGGACCACTGGGCGCCTCGGCCTCGTCGGCGTCCACGGTGATCTCCTCGACCTCGACCTCAACGTCTGCGAGGTCCTCGGCAGCTGGACCATTTTCGATGTCGGTGGCCTCCTCAATGCCAAGATCGGCCCCAGGGGCGACGCCAAGGCTGCTCTCGGGGTCTGACCGGGGAGTGGAGTCGGTGACGGGTTGGTGGCGGGGGGGTGCCGTCTTGTGTTCAGCTGGACCCGTGTGGCAGGACAACGACGCGTCGGCGGTCGACGACGTCGCTGGAGGGGGTGCCGCCGGTCCGGTCGTGGGCACGGTGGTCGGGGGCGTCTTCTTCGTTGTCCCGCGAGGATGCCTGGGCTTCCGGCGGATGTGACACGGGGGCAGAGGCTTTGTCCACAGTAGCGACGATTGCAGGATCTTGGCCGTCGGTAGCCATGGTCAGCGCCAGGTGAGCGATGGCTTGCTCAGTGTCGACAGGGATGAGGAGCACGTCCATCCGCTGATAGTCGGTGCCGACGATCCGGATCACGTGGACACCGGAGGTCCGGAACCAGTCCACGGCAACCTTTCGGCCGCTGTCGATCCGGATTCGGCGAGGAGCGCTGTCTCATCCGGGCATGTCCAGCGCGATCCGGCGGACCGCGCCTCGCTGGGCTCCAACTGCCTCAATCAGTCCGGTGAGCTCGATAGCGGGATCTATAGCGGGATCTGTCGACCGTGGCCACCACGCGCCGTCGAGAGCACCCCTGGGGGCACCACTCGGCTTCAGGCTCAGGCGTGCCGGGCGATCGCGGGCAGCCCCGCTGTGCGCCTCGACGTGATCTGGGTTAGTAGTGCGAACCGACGTCATGTCGGCGTGTCCCATCTCGGTGAACAACAGCCGGTGTCATGATGAGGTCGAAAACGACGCGGGCCAGGATGCCGTGCGCACGAAGAGTAATCGGTCGCCACAAACACTACCCTCACCGAGTGGCTACGCCACTGCGTCAGTCGGACCGCTGCCATATGGGTGTGGGGGCCGCCCTACGCGCTTCCCGAGTGGCCGTGTCTGTCGGGGATCTGGGATAGCCCTTGTAGGAGTTGCTGGACGGCGATGGGCACGGTGAAACCGGTAGGTCCGACGCTGACGCAGGACCAGCGGCCGTCGCTGACGACGGGCACGCCGGCTTTGGCCATGCTTTCCACGAGGTCGCCGGGGAGGTAACGGTGGCGAGCGTCCCAGACCCGTTGACGGTCAGTCTGCTTGAGCGTGGCCCACCACTGACGGGCCAGTTGCAGGGAGTTACTCATCGTGAAATCACCTTCTGGGTAGTCGTTGTGGTCCGAGCTGAACTCGATCGAGTGCGCGTGACGGGCTCGGGTTCCCAGCCCGCCCGCTGTCCCCCGGGTATGACACGCCTAACAAGGGCCGTTTGCGGACGGGTGTCTCGCAAAGGCTCCGGCTCGGCTTCGCGGGCATGGGTCGTAGGGACAGGACCGATCGAGCCCCGCGTTGTCCACGGCAGCTCGCGATCTCAGGTACTCAGCGGTGTCGGAGCGTCGACATGGAGTGTCGCCACGGGGGCAGGCGCATGCCCGCCAACTCCAAGAACTCCTGTGAAGCACCCAACGCCGGTGGCCTCTCGGAAGGAGCCCTCGCGGTGGTACTGCTGTCGCTCCCTACTCGGTCGCGACCAACTTTCTCGCCCTACCGGGGAACCAGCTTCTTACCGGCGGTGGCGGTGGTGTCGAAGAATTGTTGTGCCAGTTGACGCTGGGTGGCGACGAGCTCGTCGATGACCTGACGCTGAGCCGCGAGCAACTTCTCGAACAGGTCGTAAGCGAGGGAGACGATCGCCGGACTGGCGGGAGAGCGCAGCGCGGTGGGGTCGAGCTGGCGGGCCAAGTCGGCCCACACCTGAAGCGACTTAAGTGAGATGTCCTGCCCTTGGCGCACGACCTGCACCATCAAGTCCTGCATCCGCTGGGTGGTCGTGACCGCGGCGGCCCGGAGTTGGTCAGCGGTCGTGCCGGCGGCAGCCATCTGTTGGCCGTCTTCGGTTTGAGTGAGCATGTCTTGGTGCTCCCGGGGGTTTGGGGCATGCTGGATATGCCTTCCATTCACCACCCTCCTCGCCGGCGGTGCAGTGTGCAACCCCTGCGCGATAAATAAATGTTAACATGAAGATACACTTTATAAATAAATGTTAACATGAAGATACACTTTTCAAATGGACAGTGTAACCACGCCTCCGGCAGGGGCCACCTCGCGACACAGCAGCAGATGGACATAGAGAACTATATGCAGGGGCATCTGAACGAGGCCAAAGTGAGAACAGCACCATAAGCCAACGCCTGCGCCGGCCCCGCGGTGGGGTGCACTATAGGGCGCGGCGGAGAAGCTGTCAAGGGCCCGAAAAACCAAGATCGTACAAACATTCTCCAAATGATCTGAAACAAATCGTCTGTTCGACATCCCCATAGGGCTTGACCTCACCGTCCGGCGGACGACGACGGCGTGCATCGTCGCCCCCGGTGGCCCCGGCGAGCGCCGCGATCACGAGGTTCACCTCGGCCTCCAAGGCCTCGGCCAGCATCCGTCGAGCACCTCACACACGATCTCGTCCAGACCCCGCGGCCAGGTCTTCGCGGCCGCCCTCTCAGGCACTACGCTCAACATCGGCGTCCTTCCTCGCCGGCGTTAGCCTGCCGCCATCCTCATGTGGTTGATCACCGAGGAAGGTACGTCCCGCCCTCGATTAGATCCGGCATCCATAACTTCGAATCATACCTCCGTAATTTACGGCTTGGTGTCATAGGGTGAGTGCACCATCGAGATTGATAGCATATTGTCCCTGTTGGCAGAGGGAAGGGAGTCATTGTCAGTGCGGGGTGCGGAGATTCGTGCCGAGGAGAGAGAAATCATCTCTC
>JALZHU010000424.1 GCA_030860695.1 Actinomycetota bacterium | reverse complement strand
GAGTCACCCTCGAACCCACAGCCTGACCCACCGCCAGCAAACACGTCACCTTCACACCAACCCGGCTCCGCTCACGCTCCGCCGGGTAATGAAGCACGCCGTCCCCGACATAATTTTCGGATCAGGTTGATAGCCGTTTGAGGGCAGTTATCGCCCGGGTTGGCAGTCCTTGAAGGGGGTCACACGTCGACGAGCACGGTGAACGGGCCGTCGGCCACACTGCGCACGGCCATTGTCGCGCCGAAGCATCCGGTGGCAACGGTGGCACCGCGGGCTCGGAGCCGGGCGACGACCTCCTCGATCAAGGGTTCGGCCTGTTCCGGGCGGGCGGCCGCAGTGAAGGAGGGTCGCCTGCCCTTGCGCGTCGTGCCGTAAAGGGTGAATTGGCTGACCACCAGCACCCCGGCGCCGGTGTCGGCGACAGAGCGTTCGTCGCGCAGGATCCGCAGCTCATGCAGCTTGCGCGCCATCGTCTCGGCCTGGGCAGGCCCGTCGTCGTGGGTCACACCGAGCAGTACCAGCAGCCCGGGCCGGTTCAGTTCACCGATCACCTGGCCATCCACGAGCACCGCTGCCTCGGAAACCCGGCTCACCACCGCTCGCACGGCAATGGATACTGCCAGGGAGGCCCAGGCCCCGATGCTGGTCCCACCACTTGCGTGCAACGCTCGGGGTCGGAAGGCTCGCTGGCGTGGAGGTGATTGTCCGTGACTGCGTCGACCGGTGATCCCCTAGACGAGGCACGCCAAGACGCCGCCGACATCGCCTCGTCGATCCGGTCGCTGTTCGGCATCGACTCCGCGATGGCCGAGCTGGACCCCGTCGGGCTGGGGCAGGCACTGGGCAAGCTTGCGCTCTCGGTCGCCGGGAATCCGGCAGTGTTGTCCCAGTCGGCGCTGGAGTATGGCATGCGCAGCGCCCAAGCCGCCATGACTGCAGCACTACGTGGCATGGGGTTGGACCGCGAAGGCCCCGCCGAACCGGAGCCGGATCCGCGGTTCGCCGATCCGGCCTGGACTAGCAACCCGCTGTTCTATCTGGTGCGCCAGCAGTATGCGCTGCTGGAGGGCTTCCTGCGGGATCTGCTGGACCGGTCAGACCTGGATGAGGTCACCCGGCGCAAGGCCGATTTCGCGCTGCGGCAGTTGGTCGACGCTGCCGCGCCGACCAACTGGCTGCTGACCAACCCGATGGCGCTGAAGAAGGCGTTCGACACCGGAGGCCTCAGCCTGGTGCGCGGGGCCAGCAACATGCTCCGCGACATGGCAACCAACAAGGGCAAGCCCCGCCAGGTCACCCCGGGTCAGTTCCGTCCGGGCCACGAACTGGCCGCCACACCAGGCCGCGTGGTGTTTCGCAACCGGCTGATCGAGCTGATCCAGTACCAGCCGCAGACCGAGACCGTGTACACGGTTCCGCTGCTGTTCAGCCCACCATGGATCAACAAATACTACATCATGGATCTCGCTCCGGAGAAGAGCCTGGTGGAGTGGGCCGTGCAGCATGGACATACCTGCTTCATGATCAGTTACCGGAACCCGGACGAGGCCCTGACGCAGCTCACCATGAGCGATTACCTGCGGGAGGGGCCGCTGGCAGCGCTGCAGGTCGTCGAGGAGATTACCGGGGCCGAGCAGACCAACCTGGTCGGGCTGTGCCTTGGCGGCACCATGGCCGCGGCCATGCTCGCCTGGCTCACGGCCCGCGGGGAGGACCGGGTCGCCTCGCTGACCGTGCTGAACACCCTGCTCGACTTCACCACGCCTGGCCAGCTCGGAGTGTTCACCGACGAAGCCGCTATCCAACGGTTAGAGCGCATCATGGCGCGTAAGGGTTACCTCCCCGCTGACAGCATGGCAACCACATTCAACCTGTTGCGGGCGAGAGACCTGGTGTGGAATTACGTGGTCAACGACTGGCTACTAGGGGAGGAGCCGCCGCCGTTCGACATTCTGAGCTGGAACTCTGATTCCACCCGCATGCCCGCGGCCATGCAGACCGAATACCTGCGGTCTTTATATCTGGAGAACCGGTTGGCAAAAGGTGAACTCGAATTAGCCGGGCAGCGGCTGGACCTCGGCCACATCAGTCAGGACAGCTATTTCGTGTCCGCTGAAAGGGACCACATCGCGCCATGGAAGGCAGTCTATAAGAGTGCTCGACTACTTGGCGGCACCGTCCGGTTCATGCTGTCCAACTCCGGGCATATCGCTGGCGTAGTCAACCCGCCGAACCCGAAGTCCAAGCACTGGGTTGGTTCGGCGGACACCTTGCCTGAGGAGCCGGAGGTATGGCGTGAGCAGGCCGCCGAGGTCGCTAAGTCGTGGTGGGAGGACTGGACGCCGTGGATCGCCCAGCATGCGGGGCAGCAGCAGGCTCCGCCTCCGCTGGGCAGCACCATGCACCCGCCGCTGGACGCCGCCCCTGGCAGGTACGTGTGCGAGAAGTGAGCGGCCTCGAGGAGCCCCTCGGCGCCGGACCGCGGATGATATGAGCCATGGCGAGTGCAGGCGACGGCAGCGAGGTGCCCAACCCCTGGCAGGCTCAGCTAGGGGCGCTGGGAGCGTTCATCCGAGCCCAGCGGCAGCTGGCGGACCTGTCGCTGCGCGAGATGGCCGCTTTGACCCGCATTTCCAACGCCTATCTCAGCCAGGTTGAACGCGGCCTGCATCAGCCTTCGCTGACGGTGTTGCGGGCCATCGCGGATGCGCTGGGACTGACCACCGAACAGCTGCTGGCTCAGGCGGGGTGGACGCAGGTTGTACCCACCGACGCCCCCACCGACGCTCATCCCGACAACGCCCGTCCCCCTGCGCCTGCCGACCCGCCGGTCAGCACGGAGGACAGCATCCGTAGCGACCCGCGGCTCACCGAGGCCCAGCGCGAAGCCCTGCTGGGGGTGTATCGCAGCTTTGTCGAAGGCAACGCAGGGCCGGTGGAGACATGATCACAATTTCTGCGAGCCCAGGCTGACGCCATAAGGAGCCAAATTGCGGTTTCGACCCTCAAGAGACCGCCATTCGGTTCCGAATGGGGGAGCACGAACACCTGGAGGGCGCAAGGCCACGGGGTTGATCCCGTGTTCGGCGGGCGGTGTCGGGGGTATCAGCGACCGCCCGGTGCGGGGAGCAGGGCTTGACTCGGCACTGCTGGGGAAGGGGGTGCTATGGACATCGCGCTACCGGTTGCACGTGTTGCAGGCGTCCTTTGAGCTGCAAGGGTGATTCCCTCGGACATGCGCCGAATCGTGGGGTCTGATTAGGTGTTTTGTGCGCTTATGGTGCACACTGGCCGGGTTCACCCGATGGGGACGACTCCCAGGCGCCAGGCCAGGCCGCGTAGCTCACGACCCCCGGCCTCGCGCTGGGC
>JALZHU010000158.1 GCA_030860695.1 Actinomycetota bacterium | reverse complement strand
TGGTGCCCCTCGACGAAGAGACCGTCGCCTTGCTCGACCGCATCGTCGCGCACCGCTCACCCGGGCGCCCGATCCCGCACCCGCGCACCAGCCAACCAACCGAGTTCCTGCTGACCCACCACGGCCGACTCACCCCGTCGCAGACCTCAGTCATGAACGGATCAAGCGTCGTCCGGTCCTGAATGGCCTGATCAATGAGTACGAACGGGCCGCATAAAACCGCTGCTCAGCGCAGGTGGTCAACTTCTGGAACCCCACAGGCTTGTGTTCCGGGGATCGCAAGAGGCAGGGCGGCCGACCTGATGGATCAACGGCCTGCGCAGGTGTCCTGGTAGCTGCTACCGGGGGCGTATTGGTCCCAGGTCGGTTTGTCGAGCGGTCCGCCAGCTCGGAGGCAGGCTTCTCGAACCTCATCGCCGTGGAACCCCTCAAGGCGCGGCAGGTCCCACAACTGGAGGGTCTGGTCGTCACCGCCGGTGGCTAGAGTGCGCCCGTCGGGGGCGAACGCCACCCCCAACACCGCATTGGTGTGGCCGGTCAGGGGTACGCCGAGTTGGCGGGGTTGGTCCCGGTTACTGAGATCCCACAACCGCACGGTCTGGTCGGCGCTGGCGGTGGCTAGAGTGCGCCCGTCGGGGGCGATCGCCACCCCCAACACCGCATTGGTGTGGCCGGTCAGGGGTACGCCGAGTTGGCGGGGTTGGTCCCGGTTACTGAGATCCCACAACCGCACGGTCTGGTCGTCACTGCCGGTGGCTAGAGTGCGCCCGTCGGGGGCGATCGCCACCCCCCACACCGTGCCGGTGTGGCCGGTCAGGGGTGCGCCGAGTTGGCGGGGTTGGTCCCGGTTACTGAGATCCCACAACCGCACCGTCCGGTCGTCACTGACGGTGGCTAGAGTGCGCCCGTCGGGGGCGAACGCCACCCCCAACACCGCATTGGTGTGGCCGGTCAGGGGCGCGCCGAGGGGGCGGGGGTGGTCCCGATTACTGAGATCCCACAACCGCACCGTCCGGTCGTCACTGACGGTGGCCAAAGTGTGCCCGTCAGGGGCGAACTCCACCCCAACTACCCTGTCGGTGTGGCCGGTCAGGGGCGCGCCGAGGGGGCGAGGTTGGTCCCAATTACTGAGATCCCACAACCGCACCGTCCGGTCAAGGCTGGCGGTGGCCAGAGTGCGCCCGTCGGGGGCGAACGCCACCCCCCGCACCGCGTTGGTGTGGCCGGTCAGGGGTGCGCCGAGGGGGCGAGGTTGGTCCCGATTACCGAGACCCCACAACCGCACGGTCCAGTCGTCACTGGCGGTGGCCAGAGTGCGCCCGTCGGGGGCAAACGCCACCCCAACTACCCTGTCGGTGTGGCCGGTCAGGGGCGCGCCGAGGGGGCGAGGTTGGTCCCGGTTACTGAGATCCCACAACCGCACCGTCCGGTCAGCGCTGGCGGTGGCCAGAGTGCGCCCGTCGGGGGCGAACGCCACCCCCCACACCGCGTTGGTGTGGCCGGTCAGGGGCGCGCCGAGGGGGCGAGGTTGGTCCCGATTACTGAGATCCCACAACCGCACCGTCCGGTCAGCGCTGGCGGTGGCCAGAGTGCGCCCGTCGGGGGCGAACTCCACCCTAAGTACCCTGTCGGTGTGGCCGGTCAGGGGCGCGCCGAGGAGGCGGGGGTGGTCCCGGTTACCGAGATCCCACAACCGCACCGTCCGGTCAGCGCTGGCGGTGGCCAGAGTGCGCCCGTCGGGGGCGAACGCCACCCCCAACACCGCATTGGTGTGGCCGGTCAGGGGCGCGCCGAGTTGGCGGGGTTGGTCCTGGTTACTGAGATCCCACAACCGCACGGTTTGGTCGGCGCTGGTGGTGGCCAGAGTGCGCCCGTCGGGGGCGAATGCCACCCCGAACACCGCGCGGGTGTGGCCGGTCAGGGGCGCGCCGAGGGGGCGAGGTTGGTCCCGATTACTGAGATCCCACAACCGCACGGTCCAGTCGAGGCTGGTGGTGGCCAGAGTGCGCCCGTCGGGAGCGAACGCCACCCCCAACACCGCATTGGTGTGGCCGGTCAGGGGCGCGCCGAGGGGGCGAGGTTGGTCCCGATTACTGAGATCCCACAACCGCACGGTCCAGTCGAGGCTGGTGGTGGCCAAAGTGCGCCCGTCGGGAGCGAATGCCACCCTAACTACCCTGCCGGTGTGGCCGGTCAGGGGTGCGCCGAGGGGGCGGGGTTGGTCCCGGTTACTGAGATCCCACAACCGCACGGTCCGGTCGTCACTGCCGGTGGCCAGGGTGCGCCCGTCGGGGGCGAACGCCACCCCGAACACTGCGTTGGTGTGGCCGGTCATAGTCCTGACGCGGGAGGTTGATTCGAGGGTCTGCAAGAGGCTCGCGCGGGCTTGCGGACTGGTGTCGAACTGCACGGCGGCGACACCGAGTTGAAGAGCACCCCGGGGATCCTGGTCGCGGATCCGCTCGGCCTGAGCCACCATGCCTCGAGCGATAGCAACGCGTTGGGCCCCGCTGGCTTGTTGCTGTTGCCAGACTGCGATACCAGCGGCGATCAGCGCAAGCACGAGCAAGGTGGACAGCATGGTGAGGGTGCGGGTGCGGCGACGCCGGTCACGCTGCTGGATGGCGTGGACACGCTGGGCAGTGACCTCAAGGAACGCTAGTGCCTGATCGTCGAGCTCGACAAGGGGCGGCGTAGCGGGGTTGCGATCACTGTCGCCGGTCATCCCTAAGGCGGTCCGGGCGGCGGCGAGCCGCTTGTCGTCCCAGAGGTAGTGCTCGGATCGACCCGCGCTGTTCCACTCTGCGGCCGCTTGCTCAACGGTCCGAGCAGCGCGCAGCACGTTGGTGATGTCGGCAATGGCAGTGTCCAGCGGATGCCACGCAGTGAGCAGGGCCTCGTGGGCCACGGTGAGCCACACCTGGCCGTCGTCATCGGTGTCGCTGAGCAGCAAGCGGCGATCGACAAAGACCTGGAGCGCGACACGCAGCGGCGGGGTGAGGCTGGCGAGGGTGATCCGGCGCCGAGCGCGTCGGCCGGCGGCGTCGATGGTGACCAGACGAGTCAGCCCCGCCACCACCTCCCGCTCGGTCAGGCCGCTCGCCCGTACCGCCTGGGCCAGCCCGACATCAGCATGCCGGGCCAGCGCACCGTGGACGCCACCGAGGTCGTGGTAGCGGGCGATGGTCAGCTCGCCGCCAGCGGGCAGGCCCTCGGCTAGCTGGCGCAGGGTAAAAGCCAGTAGCGGCAGAGCCTCGCCGCTAGCGGTGTCAGCGACCAGCGCAGCCGCCAGCCCGTTCTCCAGGCGCAGCCTAGCCACCTTCGCCGGTCCTTCGATGACCTCGCGCAACATCTCCCGGTCCAGCAGGGCCAACACATAGGCCTCGATCGGCACCGCAGCCAGCGCGGGAAGATCGCGGAAGTCATCCAAGAACTCCGACCGCATCGCCGCCACCACCTGCACCGGGCCGGTGATGGCCTCACCCAGCAGGCGCGCGAATCGCCGCCGGGCCTCCGGGGTTGTTCGGGTGAATAGCTCCTCGGCTTGGTCAATCGGCACCAGCAGCCGCTGGTACGTGGCGGGGCCGGCCGCCAGCAGGTCATCCGCTACCCGGCGTAGGCCATCGGTACCACCCTCAAGCACGCCACGGACATCGCTCGCCGACCAGCCCAACCCCACACGGTTGGCCGTGACCGCCAGCACCCGGGCCAACTCGGGCAACGGATCGCTCCCCGGCACCAGCCTCGGCACCGTCAACCATGCCGGGTCGCTATCGAGCAGCGGCACCACTGCGGCATTGAGCAGGGAGGACTTCCCACAGCCAGACGGCCCGACCAGGGCCAGCACCCCACCGGTGCCACCCCTGGCCCGCAACCGATTGCCCACGTCGCGAGCCTCCGCCGCGCGACCGAAAAACACCCGGCTGCGCGCCGCGGTAAACGGCTCCAACCCCGGAAAGGGATTCTCCCCCTCCCGCCACGTCCCTGCACCATCCTCCAGCCGCCGCAGCGCCTGCAGCACTCGATCACGGGCTTGCCCCGAGTCGGCCTGGTAGTCCACATACTGCAGCTCCCGCATCAGCGGGTGCACCACCCCAGCCTCCACTCGCAACGGCATCAGCCGACACCCCAGCGCATCGGCAATCCCCACCTCAGCCGAGCACCAGCTCGACGCCACAAACGACGACGTCACCACCCCAAGCACCGCATCGACCTCACGCAGCTCGCGATACAGGCGCCGCTTCCAATCCTCACCAACGCTGATCCCATCGCGAAGATCGTGGGCAAGGAACGCCTCGTGGCCCGCGGCCCGCAACCAACTCAGCACCTCGTCAGCAACCGGCCGGTCCGGCGTGGCATAACTAATAAAGATGCGAGCCACAATCACCCCCCTGCGGCCTCACAGCCGACGATACCGACAACCCCTCAGACAACACCGACCCGGCGGGGCCCAGCCACCCATTCAACTCAGCATCGACGTGGCCAGCCACAAGGCCGTCGACCAAGTGGTCACCGAGCTAGGCGGAGTCGACGTGCTCGTCAACGCAGCCGCACAGCCCTCCGGCGAAGGCCCGGTGCCAACGCTGACGGAATTGACCGACGAGGCCATGAGCACCGACCTCGACACGGAGGTGATGGCCTACCTGCGCTGCGCCCGCGCCGTCGCTCCGCACATGACCGCCCTGTGGGGTGCCAGAACTCGGCCATCTGCATTGATCTGGGCTTTTAGGCGGCGGGGTAGCACAAATGTGCCGAAAGCAGTTAGTAAAAAGGCTAACACAATTGTAGGGTGGAATACAGAGCAAATTATACGAACAATTCGGCAACTAGTGTAGTGTCTTGCAATTGAGTTTACATTTCTTTATGCTGTGAGTTATGAGTCGAGCGGCAGCGCCATTGGTGATATCCGATGAGCAACGAGAAGTCCTGGAAACCCTGGCCAAGTCGCAGGGCACGGAGCGTATCCATTCACGGTCGGTTCTGACCTGGGGCTTGTCGCTTGACGGCGTGGCGGCTTGATGTCGGTGGCAATGTGTTGATCATGGCGTGGTGCCCGGTCGCCCGTCTTATGAGGACCTTGTTGCTGAGGTCGTCGAGTTGCGCTCGCTGGTTGAGCGGCTGACCGCGCGGCGGGATGTGGTGGAGGCGGAGAACGCCGATCTGCGACGGCGCCTCGGGATGAACTCGACAAACTCCTCGATGTCGCCGTCGAAGGATTCGATCGCGGCGAAGGCGAAGCGGCGGGCGGACCGATCGTCGCGGTTCCAGTCGACCGAGCGCAATCCCGGCGGCCAGCTCGGATGCAAAGGCAGTGGACTGATGCCGACGTCGGACCCGGACCGCACCGAGCTGGTCGAGCCACCCGCCGCGTGCCGGGACTGCCGCGCCGACCTGTCTGGTGCGGCTGTCCTGGCGGATGGGTGGGCGCAGGTGGGGGACGTAGTGCCTGCGGTGGTGGATGAAGACGCACTATGAGCTGCCGCGCCGCCGCTGTGGCTGTGGGGCCACGACAACCGCGGCGCCGCCGTTCGGGCGGGCAGGGGCGGTGTCGTACGGACCGAACCTCAACGCTGCCGCGGTGCTGTTGAGCAGCGAGGGCAACGTGCCGGTCGAGCGCACCGCGATGCTGATCGAGGCGCTGCTCGGGGTCGAGGTGTCCACCGGGTTCGTCGCCCGCGCCGCCGAACGCCTGGCCGGCAAACTCGACGTGGCGGGGTTCGATGAGGCGATGAAGGCCGCGCTGCACGCGGAAGAGGTCCTCTGCGGCGACGAAAGCCCGGTCAACGTGCTCACCAATGATCGCGATACCGACAGCGGCAAGGAAGCAGCGGGCGCGCCGCACGCAGTCACGCTACGCACCCCGGACGCCCGGCTGATCTGGTACACGGCGATACCGTCGCGGTCCAAGGATGCAATCGCCGACCTCGGGGTCCTCAATGACTGGCATGGCTTGCTGGTGCGCGACGACTACGTCGGCTGGCACCAGTTCGATCCACACCTGGCCGGAGTGCAGCAATGCTGCGCCCACATCATCCGCCACTGCAAAGGCGTGGCAGAGCTGCACCCGGACTGGCAGAAGTGGGCTGACACGGTCATCACGGTCCCTGCAAGATACCGCCAAAGCCGTTGACCAGGCTCGTGCCGCTGGCGTCGATCAGCTCGATCCGGAACTGCTGACCGAACTGCGCCAGCGTTACGACAAGGCCCTCGCCTGGGGTATCACCACCAACCGGCACCGTGACTGGCACACGGGCAACCACCCCGGCTACACCCTCGCCAAACGACTCAACAACAAAGCCGAACAAGTCTGGCTGTTCGCGAAGAACTTCAAGATTCCCTGGACGAATAACGCCTCAGAGCAGGCACTTCGCAGCCCAAAACGGCACCAGGCCGTCTCCGGGTACTGGCGCACCACCGATACCCTCCGCAACGACCTGCGCGTCCGCTCCTACCTCACCAGCACCCGCACTCACGGCATCCGCGCCATCGACGCCATCCACCGTGCCCTCACTAGTGTAGTGTCTCATTATTAATTTTCTACTTGCTGGAGAGCGACTCGTTCCCGGGCGACCTTAGTGAGGATTTGCTCGGCGGTAGCAGTCCAGATGAATGGCTTCAACCTACGTGGACTTTTTCGAGTTCGCGCACGTATTTCACTTAGGGCAGCTTGGAGAAGAGCTGCACTAGAATATTAGTGCGGATCTTTGGGCAGCTGAAGCCGCCTTGATGGAGGAATTCCATCGGGACTTCGTTGAGTATCAGGGCGCCACTGTGATCAAACGTTGGCCAAGTGTGATAGTCGAAGCACAGTTCTGGCCAAGCTTGATCATCGACGGTGCGGAGTTTAAGCGCATCAAGTATGGTGATGAGGACTTCTGGAACTACGGCCCTGACGGTTCGCAGCCAACGAACTGTCATGACTGCACCGCTTTGCCTGGGCAGTTACACGCGGAGGGTTGCGACATGGAGTCGTGTCCCCGCTGCAATGGTCAGCTCCTTACTTGCGGTTGTGACCCAGTTCGGGCTTCCGGGCCTGAGCCAATGAGCGTTGAATCTGATGGTCAATAGAAGCCCAGCCGGGTATCTTGTGATCACCCATTCGACCGTTTGTAGTGGTTCCAGATAACCGGCGTTTTGCGGAACCATCCGGCAGCAATCGCCGTGACTAATCTTGAGACTGTAGGTTTTGGGGTTCCAGTCCCAGGCAGGCTACTGATCGGACGGCGCCTGCACCCACGGTTGAGCGTGGATCAGTGGTGTGGTTTGCGCTTCCGTTTCGCTACCGCCTACTAAATCAACCTAGTCCGGCTCATTTCCCGACGCCACGGGAGGTAGCCGATGCGCAGTGGGGCCTCCTGGTTGCTGTTCGGTGGGGAGGTGGGGATCGGTGATGCCGCCGGGACACGCCCAGCGGGTGATGTCCCATCCAGCTTGGCGGGCACCGGCTTGGTAAGCGCTTTCGTAGAACTCCAGCACCGCAGCACGAGGATCGGGCAGCGCGCGGACGTCGTCGTACCGCAGCACCGCAAGATGGCTGCCGTGGCGCTCAATCCACCGGGCCGGCGAGGGCCGCAGCGGCTGCTGGGATAGCCCAGGGGGTTCGGGAGTGGTGTAGGAGTAAAACGCCGGCTCGGGGAAGCCGTCATCACCGAACCAGAAACCGAAGCTGATCACGTCCCGGGAATAGGCCTCTCGGGTGACCGGGTCGACCGTGGCTGGCTGCTCGATGCGTGCGTCGCCGAAGCGGGTGACGGCGATGTCAAAGGTGTGCCAGAAGTGATGCACCGGGCTGGTCTTGCCGGAGTAGTTCGCGGCGAATGCCTCCAGCAGCAGGTTGACTTGGCTGAGCACCTGCCAGTAGCGGGTCACTGCCGCCGGGTCATAACTTGTGTATTCGGTGTCCTCGGCGAAGGGTCGGTGGGAATCGGGCAGGTCGAATGGTCGGGGATGGGCGATGGTGACCTGGGCGCCGACGGCGGATAACCCATGGTGGACCGGTCGGTAAAACTCGGCGACCGACTGTCCGGCCAGCGGAAATGACTGCCGCTGGCCGGACAGTGCAGTGATGTCCAGCCGGTGATCCACAAAGTCGAAGTCGATGCAGAAAATCGTGGCCCCATCGGTCATCAGCCGAGTGGTAATTCCCCGACCAGTAAGGTGGAAGGGAACATTCCACCAGTGGTTGCGCCGTGGGCTGGCGGCTAACCGGATCTTGCCAACGATCTGGGCGAATCTGTGCACGGTCGCCAAGGTGTCCTTCCACCCGGCAAAGGGGATTTCGGGAAAGGTCTGCATCGCCATCTCCTCGTCCTATCGGCATTGGATCAGCTGTCACTAGGCTGGGCCGATCTGCGGATCGGTGTCGCCAGGCTGCTCGCCAACGGTGGGGCGGCCTCGGGTGAGTGTGCAGCCGTGCGCGCGGCACCGCAGCCACAATCAGTCCTGCTCCACCTTGACCGCGGGCAGGAAACCCGTCAGCCTCGCTGGTCGCCACCCAGGCGCCTCGTTCGGTCACACGGCAAAACGATTGACCCTCTGCGCTGTGACGACCTCTGACCAGCGGTGGCCGTCGTGGCTTGCGAGCGTGCACGCCTAGTTCGAGGCGTCACTGGCGGAGCCGGCTGCGGGTGAGAGGGGCCGCGCGGCGGGTTCGGTGTGCAGCACGTCGTCGGAGATGGTCAGCCAGGCCAGCGGCGCGCCGGCCACGGCCAGCACCGACATCAGTGACGCGCGAACTGGGTATCCGTGAGTACTGCGAGGCGCTCGGTGCCACGCAACCATTGCACAGGTGAGTCTCGCACGTGGCCGGGATCGGTGGCGTCGGGGCTGGCCGAGGAGAGGAGAACCCAGCATGCCCAGCGCACCTAGTGGATTGCATCATGTGACCGCGATCGCCACCGATCCGCAACGCAACGCGGATTTCTACCTCACGCTGGGGTTGCGGCTGGTCAAGGTGACGGTGAACTTTGATGCGCCAGATACCTATCACCTCTACTTCGGTGGCGAGTCGGGCCAGCCCGGCACGCTGATCACGTTCTTCCCGTGGCCCGGCGCGCCGCGCGGGCGCCGCGGGGCGGGGCAAGCCACCACGGTGTCCTTCTCGGTGCCGGAGGGGTCGCTGGGCTGGTGGCGCGAGCACCTGCAGGACCACGCGATCGCGGTCGGGGCTGTCGCAACCCGAGCGGACGAAGAGGCGTTCTCGGTGCGCGACCCCGACGGGTTGGCCCTGGAGTTGGTCGCCCACACCCAGCCCGAGTCGGCACCGGCATGGGAAGACGGGCCAATCCCGCCCGAACACGCCATCCGGGGACTACATTCGGTCACGCTGACCGAGGCCGGCTACGAACACACCGCCGAGCTGCTGACCGGCACGCTCGGTTTCCAGCTCGCGGCCGAGCAAGGCAACCGCTTCCGGTTCGCCACCGGCGAGGGCGGCGCTGGGTCCCTGGTCGACGTGCTGTGCCGCCCCGAGGCGCCCGAGGGGCTGGTGGCCGCGGGCACGGTGCACCACATCGCCTGGCGCACCCCCGGCGAGGCCGAGCAGGTCCAGTGGCGCAACACCCTGCTCGGGCAGGGACTCAACGTGACCCCGATCATCGACCGGCAGTACTTCCACTCGATTTACTTCCGCGAGCCCGGCGGGGTGCTGCTAGAAATCGCCACCGACCCGCCCGGGTTCACTATCGACGAACCGCTGATGCAGCTGGGCCGGGCGTTGAAGCTGCCACCGTGGCTAGAGCCCTCCCGAGCCGACATCGAACACACGCTACCCACCCTGAAGATTCCCAGTCCCGACGAGGAGCTGGTCATCGGCGGCGCCAGCGGGGCAGGCGGCACATGAGCACCCGCGCAGTGGAGGCGTTCACCCACCGATTTATACCCGCTCACACCGCTGACGCGCTGACCTTGCTGCTGCTGCACGGCACCGGCGGTGACGAAAACGATCTGCTCCAGCTCGGCCGTGCTCTCGACGGTCAGGCGGCACTGTTATCACCCCGCGGCCAAGTCAGCGAGCGGGGCGCGAACCGGTGGTTTCGCCGCCTGGCCGAAGGGGTCTTCGACACCGACGACCTCCTCGCCCGCACCGATCAGCTCGCCACCTTCGTCACCAGCGCTGCCGCCCACTACCGGCTGGATGCCTCCCGCCTAGTCGCGGTGGGGTTTTCCAACGGCGCCAACATCGCCGCCACGCTGCTGTTGCGCCACCCCCACCTGATGCGTGCTGGCGTGCTGTTCGCCCCGATGGTCACCCTGAACGACCCCCCGATGGCCGACCTGTCCGAAGTGGGGGTCTTCCTCGCCGCCGGGCGCACCGACCCCATCGCGCCACCCCAACAGGCCCAACGCCTCGCCGAACAGTTCATCGAGCGAGGCGCAGCCGTCGAGCTGCGGTGGCACCCCGGCGGGCACGGGATCGACCCCCACATCCTTGCCCAGGCCAGCACCTGGCTGGGCAAGCTGCGGGCTGCCACCAACACCACCCCACTGCCCTGAACCCCAGGCTCGCCGGGCTTGATGACCTGTTCGGAGCGAGACTGTCGCGGTGCAGTACTTGGCCCTCGATCAGCCCAGGCGACCCTCTGCAGCCCCATGTGTGGATGAGGTCCGACGTCCAGGCCGCTGTTCTCGGTGATGTCCGCGGGGGCCCATGTGGTCGGCAAAGCACCACGCGCCGGATGGTTCAGCGGCCTCTGCGGGGAAAGGCGCGTTGAACCCGGATCTGCCGACCTGCTCATCACGGCTGTCGACGACCTCCACACATGGCGCTGGGGTAACTGCATCGGCGACGGCAGGTGCGGCGTCGATGGCGGTGACAGGACCGCTCATCACAGCACCTGGATTCCGTACATCTCACCGAGCGGGTCGGCGATGAGTTCGATGCGGGCGCCGTCAGGGTCACGGAAGTACACCGAGACATCGCTGTGGATGACATGCTCCACACCGGCCTCCTCAAACCGGCGCACGATCGCCTCCCAGAGCGCCGGCTCCACCGAGATCGCGACATGGTGCAGCCCGCCCAGCACCTCGGCGTAGGGACCGACGTCGAGTCCGGGAAAGTCGAAGAACGCGAGCAGGTTGCCGTGTCCGATGTCGAAGAAAAAGTGTGACGAACCGGGGTAGTCGCGGTTCTCGATTAGCTCGGTCAAGGGAAATCCGAGTAGCTCCTGGTAGAAGCGGATAGTACGTTCCACATCGCTGCTGATCAGTGCGGTGTGGTGCAGGCCGCGGGCGGTGGACGCCGGGCGCTGGCCGGTCGGGCGCAGATAGATGTCGCGAATGCGCTCGCGCTGCGCCTCGATCACGGCCAGGTCAGCGGAAGTATCGGTCATGACTTTCCTCCATTCGGATCTTTAGGGACGGGTACCCGCGTACGCGCTGCGCAATAGCAGGATAAGATCGGATTGGGTTACCGGGCGTGGGTTGATGACGCCGGCACCAGCGACCGTCTCGGCGACGGCGTCGATCGCGTCACGGGCGAGTCCGAGCGCGGCCAGCGAGGTCGGCGCGTCGATCTGGGTGGCCAGATCGAACAGCGCCGCACCAACGAGGTTCACGTCGTCGACGTGCAACGCGCGGGCCGCGCGGGTGAACGCCTCGGGCGCCGAAGTGGCGTTGAACGCCGCGACCTGCGGCAGCAGCGCACTGTGTACACCAGCGTGCGGCAGCCGGTAGGTGCCACCCAGCACGTGAGCGAGCTTGTGGTGCAGGCCCATCGTCGTGGCCCCGAGCGCCCAACCGGCAAGCCAGGCCCCGTAGAGCGCCTGCGACCGTGCACTCAGGTCCTCCGGGTGCACCACCACGGTGGGCAGCGCCGCGGCGAGGGTACACAGTGCGTCCTCAGCCACAGTGGCCAGCTGCGGGGTGACATCTGGTGCGTACAACGCCTCGACGGCGTGCGCGAGCGCGTTGATGCCGCTGGGCCCGGTCACGTTGCTCGGCAGCGAAGTGGTGAGGGCGGGGTCGTAGAGCACCGTGCGCGGCAGCACCCGCGGGTCCCGGCCAGCGGCCTTACCCCGCTCGTCGCTCAGCCCCCAGACCGGGGTCATCTCGCTGCCGGCATAGGTGGTGGGCACCGCCAGGATCGGCAAGCCAGTTTCGCGGGCGATCGCCTTGGCCATCCCGGTCGCGGAGCCGCCGCCGAGTGCAAGCAGAACATCGGCACCCAGCTGGTCCGCGCGCCGGGTGGCTTCCGCGGCCAGCTGGACAGGCACGTGTTGAGCCACGTCCTGCACCCGGCCGACCAAATCGCCGCTCAGCTGCTCGGCGGCGATATCTGCGACCGCCCGCTCGTGGCCGCCGGCGATGAGCAGCGCCCCCCGGCCGAGTCGGGCTGTCTCACTCCCGACCCGATCCAGGGCGCCGACACCGAAGACCACCCGAACCACCCGGTCGGCGAGCACCGGCGCGTGATACTCGAACGACTCTTCCCAGCGCTTGTCCGGCAGTCTCATGGGGGTGCTCGGCTCCTCCGGCTTGGTGGCTCAGTCGGCAAGGGTGGCGTGCATCTCCCCAGGTTCGTCAGGTGGAGTGATCAAGGTGAGGTAGACGTGCTCCGTTGTAATCTCCGCCGAACAGCTCGCCGCCAGCAAAGCGTAGGCGAGGTGCTCGCCGTCGTTGGG
>JALZHU010000157.1 GCA_030860695.1 Actinomycetota bacterium | reverse complement strand
ACTCTGGTTAATGGCGTGATCTGGCCGCATCTTGAAGTGGCCGCCCGCTGGATCCGGTTCCGGGTGCTCAACGCGTCCAACTCGCGCACCTACCGGTTCGAGCTGCATGACGAGAACGGTGCGCCGATCCCGGGGGCGATGCTACTGATCGGCACCGACGGCGGGCTGCTGCGTGAGCCCGTGGCGCTCAATCAGCTGACGCTCGGCTCAGCCGAGCGCGCCGATATTTTGATCAACTTCAGGGCTTTCCGGGGCAGGCAGCTGACGCTGGCCAACACGCTCAACCAGCCGTTCGAGCCGGGTACGACCACGCGCAATCCCGACGTCATGCAGTTCCGGGTGCGCGCCACGTCGGTGATCGACCGCTTCACGCGGCCAAACACGCTTTCGCCGTCGTTTGTCCGGCTCACCCACGACACGTTGCCCGACCACGGGCATCGCTGGCTGGTGCTCACGGCACTACAAAACCGGCATCCCGAGATGTGGGAAATGGTCGAGATCGACCAACCACCCCCGGCTCTGCCTGTTGACGGCATCATCCAGGTCATGCTGCCCGGTGCCGTCGAGCTGACGACCCTGCAGCGAGTGGGCCGCACCTTCAGGGATGCCGCCAACTTCTACATCGCCCAGGAAAGCTGGGAGCAGTGGAGGATCCTCAACGTCAGCCCTATCGCCCATCCCATCCACCTGCACCTCATCCAGTTTCAGGCGCTCAGTCGCCAGCTCTTCAACGTGGCCGGCTTCGACCGGGTGGTCGGCGGCACAACCACTCCGGTGACCTACACCGGCGAGGGCACACGCGACCCCGAGGAGACTGGCTGGAAGGACACCATCCGGGTGAACGGCAGTCGAATGGTCAACGGTGTCCTCGTGGGTGAACTGGTGTCGATCATCGGACAGTTCAGCGGCGCCAGCGGCCGCTTCATGTACCACTGCCACATCCTTGAGCACGAGGACGCCGGCATGATGAGCACCTTCGTCGTGATGCCCGAACAGGTCATGACGATCGATCCGCACACAGGCGGTGGACACCACACAACTCCCCGGCAGACCACGCTATGGGATGACCACCCACGGTACATCGGCCCACCTAGCGACGCAGCTTCGCCACATCGACCACAGTGACGGACCGACGCCGGTCGGCGGATTCAGGCGGTGAAACGTCCATAGCAGCGGACTAGCAAAGCTGTTTTGTGGTTCACGAGTCGGCCTGCGCCTTGAGCAGTGCCTCAATGTGCTGGGGTGGGCCTGGCCGGCCGAACAGCGCGCCGACTGCCCAGTTGGCGCCGATACGCGCCCAGCATGCGGCCTGTTCGGCGCTGTCTACGGGGAAGGCGACCACGTCGACGCCGGTGGCGCAGACCGGATGGCTGCCACCGGCGCCCGCAGCTCCAGCTCAGCGGGCGTAAGGCCGGTCTGGTCCAGAACCGCTTTGACCCTCGCCACCAAGTCGGAGGCTTGCACCTGGGAGGGGGTGAGGTTCACCACTACCGGGGCCACGCTGCGACCGAAGCGCTGGCGCCACGACACCGCCTGCCCAGCAGCCTCGCACAACAACCACTGACCGACCTCATGCACCACACCGGTCCGCTCTGCGGCCTGCATGCACTGTTCGTGAGACAGCACGCCGAACTGCGGGTGTTGCCAGCTCAGTGCCGCCTCGATGCCTACTAGCTGTTGAGTATCCAGCGTGACCACCGGCTGGTATGTCACGTGCAGCTCGCCGATCTCCAGGGCGCCGGCCATCGCCGCGGCCTGCCGGAGCCTGGCGCGGTCGGTGGCGTCGATGTTGGGGTCGAACAGGCCCCACTGCTGGGTGCCCCGGCCGCGTAACCGGCGCAGCGTGACGCTGGCGGCGATTTGGCAGACCCGTCTGCACATCATGCAGTGTCTGGTGGTGCAGCCGCTGCTCAAGCAGGAGCAGGTCGGTAATGTCGTCGACTATCGTGACGACGTCCCGGGGCGCCTGCTCGGCGTCGAACGCCACCGAAGCAACCAGGTAGACCCACGCGCTTTCGCCGTCCGCGCGGCGCAGCGGAAAGCGGACCCGGAACCGCGAATCCCGACCGGTCACCAAGTCCTGATAGCGCTTCTCCACCACGGGCCAGTCACCTGGTGAGAACAGCTCGCTCAATTCGCGTCCGGACAGTTCACCTGCGGAGTAGCCGAGGGTGTGTTCCAGAGACTGGTTAGTCTGGATGATGCGCCCGCCGGGCTCGCTGATCGCGATACCCACCGGAGATGAGTCGAACACCTCCCGGAACCGAGCCTCGCGGGCCCGCAGATCCCGCTCGACGTTCCACCACGCCAGTGACCGCGCCCGTTTGGCCTCGTCCTGTTGGCCAAAGCTGTGGTTTCGCAGCGCATCGCTATAGCCAGCGGCCACGTTGCCGGTCAGCCGGGCGACTCGACTGGCGACGTCGACACCTTGGGGGGCCTGGGCCAGCAGATCCGGCAACCGCTCGACAATCAGAGCCACGGTCTCACCGAGCGTCTCGGTGCCGGTAACGTGTGCAGCGACCAGGTCGACGCTGATCCGCCGTCCGACCGACGGGTCAAACTCGAACCATTTGGGTATCACACTGTTGCCAGGCCGTCTCCGAAAGGAGTCGAGAACGGCTGAGGAGGGAAGGCCTGGGGCCTCCCATCCGTGGTATTCATGGACACAGAAATGGAGGCCCCAGATGGGCTAGAGATGCCAGGGTCTCGCAGCGCCGTACTTATCCCGTCGGCTAACTCACTTGTCCTGGCGCTTCTCCTCATCGTATATAGGACTGCCTAAACCTCCAGTTGTTTCCTCGCGAATAGTTGCCGTGCTCCTATCCTCGGTCAGATCCCCAAGCGACCCCGCACCTCGGTCGGCCTTTGTTGGCTCCGGTCCGGGGGAAAGGGGTTCGCCGGTAGGATCCCCACGCTCGGAGGGGTAGGGTCCCGGGATGTCGACGTCGGCAACGATCGAGTCGTCCATACCAGCTTCCCCTTCGTTACTGGGATACTGATCGCCGGTGGGGACTCCCGGCTGTCCAGGCTCTCCCACTCTCTCGGGGTCGTAGGCTACTCCTGACGTGCCGGCTACACCCGCGCCTAGATCCTGCGTCTCATGCGTCTCCGAACTGCCCTCCATGTCCAGTCTCCTTACTGGGGCTAGCGTCCTTGCCACAGATCTACCCCGTGAGCCGAACGATAAACATAGGCGCGCGTATTACTGTCACCAGCGCGACCCAGGTCAGCCGGAAGTGCGCCCCGATCGCCCGTCTCGGTCGGCTGGATTAACGGTGAGCGCAAGGCGCTCTTTTGAGAATTCTCGGGTCGTGTGGTCATGCCTCGGCGATGAGGTCGGCGGGGTTTGTGTTGCCGCCGCACACTATGACGGCAACACGTTCGCCGGGCATCGGGCGGTACGCACCACAGGTGAGCGCGGCCAAAGCTGTCGCACCGCCTGCTTCTGCGGCAACTCGCATCTCATCCCACAGTCGCTGCCGGGCTGCGACAATCGCCTGGTCCGAGACCAGCACCGACTGCACGTGCGCATCCTGCGCGGCCCACAGGCCCACCTCGCCGATGCGCCGGGCGCCGAGGGAGTCCGCGGCGATGCCGCCGACCTTGACGTCCACTGGGTGACCAGCATCCAAGGCGGCGGCCAGCGTCGGGATGCGTTCAGGCTCCACTGCAACTACGCGCGCTTGGCCGTTAAACCAGGTCGCGATCCCGCCGAGCAGCCCGCCGCCGCCTACCGCGACCAGCACGGTATCCAGACCCGGAAGCTGGCAATCCAGTTCCGCGCCGACGGTGCCCTGACCCGCAACGACTTCCGACTGGTCGTACGCGTGCACGACCAGAGCGCCGGTCTCAGCGGCCCGCCGCTCGCTGGCGGTGTAAGCGTCGGCGTAGTACTCGCCGATCACAGTGATCTGTGCACCGTAGTGGCGCAAGCGGCTCACCTTAACTGCCGACGAGGACGTGGGCACGAACACCTCGGCCGGCACCCCGAGTTCGCGGGCCACGTGGGCCACCGCTAAGCCGTGGTTGCCACCGGAGGCAGCGACCAGGCCTGCGGCAGGCACACCGGAACTCAACACCCGGTTGAAGGCCCCACGCGGTTTGAACGACCCAGTATGCTGCATCAACTCCAGCTTCAACGACACTCGCGCAGGGACACCAAAAGCGCCCGGCTCCAGATCGACCACAGGCGTCACGCGGACCCGGGAGGAGATCCGCCCGGCCGCGGCCTCGATGTCGCGCCTTGTCACGACGGACACAGCAGCCTCCATGACCCATCCTTCCAACTCCGCTCGCGGGGCACTGATGCGTTGATCATGTGTGTTGCGCGAAGCCATGTCAGACCATGCATCGGCCGCGCATAGCCTGGCCGTTTTTGAGGCACTGCCGATCAGGGGTAGAGCTTGCGCTGCTCGCTGAGCATTGTGACGAACTGCTCGATGCGTCGGTTGCGTGTCTCCGGTCGCTTGGCGTCCTGAACCCGGTAGATCATGGCGTACCGGTTGCGCCGGTCCAGCGTCTCGAAGAAAGCCGCGGCCGACGGTTCGGCAGCGATAGCCGCCGCGAAGTCCTCGGGGACCGCAGCGTTGCTCATGCCCTGATAGGCGGAGTCCCAGCATCCGTCGGCCTTGGCCAACTCCACCTGACGCATGCCGGCCGGTTTCATTGCGCCGGCGGCGATCAATGTCTCAGCTTTATCCCGATTGACCTTCGACCACTTGCTCCAAACGGTGCGCGGTGTAAAGCGCTGAAGCCAGAACCGTTCGTCGAGCCAAGCCTCGAGCGCTGCACGCTCAGTGAAGGTAAGGATCTCATCGTGCACCGGCATGGCTCGTAGTCAACCACAGGTTTCGCGCAGCCGGCATCACATGCCGCCAGCCAGAAATAACGAAGGCCCAAGATCGAAAATTATTAGGAAGACCTCAGGCTGGGATCGACACATGACAAGATGCGTAGCGCTGCTGCGTGGGATCAACATCGGTGGAAAGAGTCCTCCTGCGTACGGCGTCTGAACTCGACAACGTGGTGTCCCACAACCCGTTCGTCGAGCGGCAAGACGACCTGACCAAGTCGCTCGTCACGTTCCTCGCCGCTGAACCGGGAGAGCACGCCTCCCGGCTGGCGCGCCCGGCGGGAGAGACCGGGGAATCAGCACTTGTAGGGCACGAGGTGTACGTGCACTGTCCCGACGGCTACGGCCGCAGCAAGCTCAACAACGCCTTTGTCGAAAAGAAACTCGGAGTCGCTGCCACGACACGGAACTGGAAAACGGTCATCAAGCTCCGGGATCTCACAGCCTAGGTGGTACCCACCTGCTCGACGACCTTTTCGGGGACGCCTCCCGCAAACTTAAAAATCTTGAAATGCTTTCCCGCAGTGCTCAGCTGCCGAGACGTTATTGGCCAGTCTGCGAGACCCAGCTGCGATCCAAGAGCAGGTCGGGCACATTCAGCGGGCCATCCATGACGATCCGGCGCTGGCCGTCGGCAACACCAAGGAGTTGATCGAGAACACAGCCAAGGTAGTCCTTGGACGTGGCCGGGGCGGCGTGTGTTGACCATGATCGTACAGACCGCCCGCCCGGTAGCCCGTATGCAGGCCACACCGTCGACATCTGTTGGGGGTTGGTGGATGCAGCCTATGGCAGCTCATGCCGATACTGTGGTGGGGTGAGTTCGGTGCGCCCGGTCCCGGAGACCGAGCTCATGGGCGGCGGGGAGCTTTCCGCCGACGACGCCTGGCACACTGCGCGGCGCTATCACCTCGGTCGCCTGTTGGCTGCGGCGTTTCTGCGCTTTCGCTACGGCGACGGGTTCAGTCATGCCCGCGCCTTTGCGTTGCAGCTTGCACTGGCGGCGGTGCCGCTGGTCATCGCCGGGGCGGGCCTCGCGGCGGCTCTGGGCGCAGAGTCGTTCGCCGAGGTGGTGGCGCGGACGGTGGTGGCGATCTCGCCAGGCAGCAGTGATGACCTGCTTCGGCAAGTCATCACCGAGGGCGCGGCCGATGAGGCCAGCGAGCAAGGCGAGGTCGTGGTCGTGCTCGGGTTGAGTACCGCCTTTCTTGCGGCCACTTCGGCGTTTGCGCAACTTGAGCGCGGCGCCAACCGCATTTATGGCACGGAGCGGGATCGTCCGAGCGTGCGCAAGTACGGCCGAGCGATGGTGCTGACGGCGACTGCGGGGGTGGCCATGGCCGTCGGATTGTTGTGCATCGTGGCCGGGGAGGCGTTCGGGGAGGCCATCGAGCAGGTCTACCGGTGGGGTGATGCAGCCGAGACCGTGTGGGATGTGCTGCGGTGGCCGCTGGGGCTTGGCGCGCTGTTCGTCGCGGTAACTGCGCTGTTTCGGTACGCCCCACGACGGCGGCAGCCCGGGCTTTCCTGGCTGGCGGTCGGGGCCGGGGTGACCGTGCTGGGGTGGTTAGTCGTGTCCGTCCTGCTTGGGGCATACATCGCCGTTGCCGACAACTTCGACGACACCTACGGGCCGCTTACCGCGGTGATGGCGCTGCTGTTGTGGGCCAACGTCACCGGAATCGCCCTGCTCGCCGGGATCGCGTTGGCAGCCCAGCTCGAGGCCGTCCGGGCGGGTCGGACCGACCCGCTGCTGGCCGACACCGACGACGACGGCATCCCCGACGAGTACGACGAGGAAAGCACCAGTTCGACCCGTCGTTGATCTGTTACTGCGAAGCTCTCGAACATCACAGTTATTGGACCGTCCATTGCGAGGATCGACCCGTGCGGGCTCAAGGCGCTGCGTCCAGGCGGAGCAGGAACAAGCCAGCGGTTACCGGTATATCGTAAGCTCTCTGCGTGACCGAGCGGGTCGAGTTCGACGTGGACGAGACGACAGCGGCGTACCTCCACCGGTGCGCGCGTCAGCATGGGCTCAGTGTCGGCGCTGCTGCGGCGGGGCAGTTGCGTGACCTGGCGTTGGCTGACGCCGCTGCGGCGCTTGCCGCTTGGGATCCTGACGGGGCTTACGCCGAGGCGCAGACCGAAGAGCGGGAGAGCGCAGCGACGAAGGGATAACGTTCTCGCCACCAACCCCGCGTGCCTGTGAGCAGTCGCTGGCGGCGGACTCGGACGTCGGGGAGTTTGGGCTTCTGGCACCCTTCCGGGATGCGTCGTGGAGAGATCTGGCAGTACCGGCCCGTGCTTGAGCGTCCAGGTCAGTCCCTACTGCGGTTGATTGTGAGCGCGGATTTCCTAAACGAGGGCGAAGGCGCCACTGTCCTGGGCGTGCATCTGGTCGACCGGGATCCCCAGTCGCTGCTGGCACCGCGGATCGGAGCACACGGCTACGCGAACGTCATGACGATCGAGGCCGTCGTGCGTCGTCGGCTGGATACACGGATCGGCCTTGCGTCCACCGAGGAGATGGACCAAGTCTCCAACGCCCTGCGGGCAGCGCAAGATCTGTGACCTCGCTCAGCGGATTCCGGGTACGGCCAGGGTCGATGTTGAGAATCAACCGACGGCATCCAAGCGGCCGGATCTTCACGCAGCAGAGACGGCCGCGGGCAGCAGCTCATCGAGCACTTGCGACACCACCGTCCGGCGATCTTGACGTAGGTTTCATCGACGAACTACCGATCCCGGCGGCGTGCCGGCAGGATCGTGCCGCGTCGATCAGTAGCGGTGTAACCGCTGCCAGCCGGTACCGAACATGCCCGGTGGTGCGGCGGCGGGACGTGCGCGGTGGCTCAGATGAGGAGGGCTACTGGGCTGAGCGTCGTACGGTGTCGATGAGAATGTCGATCAGCCGGCGGCGGGTCTGCGAGCTCATACCGTGCAGCAGGGCCTGCAGGCGTCTGGCGGTGTCCGCGTTGGTGTCGCCGACTATCGGTTCGGCGGCGGCGGTGAGGGTCAGCTGGATGCGGCGACGATTCTGTGGGTCCGGCGTGCGGCACACCAGGCCGGCGTGGGCCAATCGATCGACCATCGCGGAGGTGGCTGGCAATCTGGTTCCCAGGGCCTGGGCCAAGTCGGTGAGGGTGACCGGTGCCAGCGCGCTGATGAAATGCAGCGCGATGAGCTGAAATAAGGTCATCCCGCGGCCGGCCCAGACGGTGGGGCTGGCAATGGCCATCGCCCGCAGACGGGAAACGAGCCAGTCGATATTTCCTGCCGTCACCACCGCCGCGTTCTGGCGCCTCACCACGCCCTTCGCGCTGGAGGCAGCATCGATGCTGGTGGGTGAGAGGCCACTGGGGTCAGCTCCCCGCTGCACCTGTTGGTGACTAGTCGCCATGTGCTCTCCCGGCCGACACCACCACGTGTCAGCCGCCAGGATCTAGGGCGGCACCGCTTCGGACGCGTACAGCCCGCGCCGAGGAGACTGCGGGCATGAACGCTCGTAGTGAGCCTACTCGGGGCGCCGACCCCGTAGGTAGGGCCTACTCGCAGGCCACCGCCTGATCCCAAGGACCCCAGTTGGGTCGCGAATAATGGGGTGCGCTCACTGCTTGAAATTACCCCGCCTGCACCTGGTGGGTTCGGTGTCGGGTAGTTAGCCGGCGAGGCGGCGTGCGGTGTCTTTGAGAACGTCGGTGAGGACACGCTGGGCTGTAGTACCCATGCTGTTGAGCACTACCTGCAGGCGTCGGGCGGTCTCCAAGTCGATTTTTCCGATCAACGCTACCGCCTTACCCGTTACCGCCAGCAAGATGTGCCGACGGTCCTTGGGGTCCGGCATCCGGCACACCAGCCCGGCTCGGGCAAGCCGATCAACCATCGCGGAGGCAGCTGGCGGTCGGGTGCCCAAAGCCTCGGAAAGCGCGATCAGGGTGATCGGAGCCTTCGCGCTGATGAAGTGTAAAGCGATCAGCTGGGTCAGAGTCATCTCGCTGCCGGCCCACGCGGCGGGGCGAGACGACACCATCTTGCGCAGATGATCAGCAAGCCAGCGGGCATCATCGGCCGTCACCATGGAGCCTGGCCTCTCTGTCAGTTCCATAACCGCCGCTAAAAGACCGAGGTCATACAACGAATGCCCCAAAAACATCGCCTGTACACCCTCAACGCCTCGGTACCTGAAGGTCTACCCCTTCGCCAGAAGCCGGCCTTGGATCAGATGCCGGAAGGACCAGGGACCGCACTCACTACCGAGGCTTGCAGGGAGGCCACGGTCCATGTGCTGATCACTGCTTGCTCAACGTGACCAACTACGGCGGCGTGTCGGCGACCACCGATTACCCGCTGCGGGAACTATGCGCTGTCCGACGTCGCCTTGCCGACTGGAGGAGACCGGGTGGCCAATCGCTCAATTCAACGGCGCCTATGGTCTTCTGTGATGACGTTTCACAGCGTCCGGCCCCGTCGCGCAGCTGCGGCGGGGCCGATGCTCTCTGCAAGGCAGTTGTCCTGACTGATCGCTTCGCATGGAGCATGACATCGCGGCGATAGCTCAGCCGCCTACCGTGCTAATGATCACCACAGGTCTGTCACGTGTCGCACCACGAGATGCTGGAGGCGGATCATTCCCCTGATTTCGCCTGTAACGGAAATGATGGACAGACCTGGCCGAGCCACCATGGTCATCGCGTAGCACGGCGGGAAGCCCCACGCGACCGGCAACATCACCTGCCTTTCATCCCGATCTTTCCCCGTTCCCTCGGAATCGTGGGTGCGGAGGGGAACGTTGCCGACGCGGGGTACTGATCGCGTGCGCGGTATCCCCGGCATCCGGGTAATCCACACCGGGCCGCGCGAGGCTGGCCGGGACCCTCGTGGGCGCACCGGACTCCCTGCTTGGGAGCCGGTCGCCAGGCGGAGGGGGCGGGAAGTTCGCGGCCACAATCGCCTCGAACTCTGCATCTAGCAAGGCCGGATCGGCGCAGATTAGCTCCATGAACTCCGGCGCCGCCGATGTCGGGCGCGTCGTCTCCGGCATCCTCGATCACTCCCCGGTAGGTCTTCATCCCGAGTAGGTCTTGGTCCCGAGTAGGTCTTCGTCCCGATAGGTTGCGATTCGCTGCCTCTTTCTATAGCTCCCGTTGAAGGTTGTGTCAAGTACATGTGGGAGCTACCAGGGACCTAGAGCCCGAAAACCACTCGATCGGTGCTGCGCATCCCACGAGAGCCTGCGGCCTCGTCATGCGGCCAGTAGGTTCGCCGCTGGCTGTCGGCCACTCCTTTGACCCGTTGGAAGAGCCTCAGATAGCCAACGAGATCATGCCTCGCCAGAGCGAGATCTCCGGAGGTGGCGTTGGCAGGTGGGTCAAGTCCTGACCTGACCCCGCCAGCACGCTGTGGTCGCGGCGGCTCAGCCGTCCTGCCGCAGCGGGTGCCACGTGGCCAACGGTGAGCTGCACTGCTGGGAATAAGGAACCTGCATCAGGTGTTGCAGGTGGTGTCTCAGCGAGAGTGCTGGACTGGTGGTAGATAACAGGAAAAGCAGTACTGGTCGAAGGGAGGCGATGATGATGCTGATGCGTACCGACCCCTTCCGTGAGCTGGAGCAGTGGACCCGGCAGCTATTCGGCCAGCAGGGCACCTGGGCCCGCCCGACAGTGATGTCGATGGACGCCTACCGTGCTGGTGAGCAGTTCATCGTGCAGTTCGACCTGCCCGGGGTGGACCCAGCCTCGATTGACATTGGGGTGGAGCGCAACGTGCTGACCGTCAAAGCCGAGCGCACGCCCACGACCGGGGATGGGGTCGAGGTGCAGGTCGCTGAGCGGCCGTCTGGGGTGTTCTCCCGGCAGCTGTTCCTCGGCGAGGCTTTGGACACCGAGCGCATCGAGGCTAGCTATGACGCTGGCGTGTTGACGCTACGGATCCCCGTGGCCGAGCAGGCCAAGCCGCGCAAGATCGAGATCAGTGCGGGGAACAAGGCAAAGCAGATCACCGCGTGATCCGCCCATAGCTTGGTAGCCGCCGTTGCCGGGAGTCGGCGGCTCGACCCGCCGACTCCCCGCTACACCCCCGCGTCGCTTGGTTGGCCGGCCCGCTTCTGGGCGCGCCCAGGGTCAGTGAACACATCGAAAACTATCCCGGACGCAATTGTTTTGGGGCGCGCGTGGGAATCCACAGTCACAGCAAAAACGCAAGGAGGTAACGATGGGTCTTCCGGTGTTGCGACGCAGCCGCGATGGCGACTCCGCGCCGGCTTCGTGGCGGGCGCAGGAGGGTCCGTGGGCCGAGTTCAGCGAGCTATATGAGCAAATGGGAAGGCTAATTTCTGATGTCTTCGCTGGGCTGGACCGGGCAGCCGGAGGATGGCGTCCAGCAGCAGATGTGGAAGAGACCGATGACGCCTACCTGGTAGAGCTGGAATTACCCGGCGTCAAACAAGATGACATCTCAGTGGAACTGGGTGGTAGGGAGCTGGCCGTCACCGGGGAAGTCAAAGAACGGCAACGAGTGGGTTTGCTGCGAAGCCGCACCCGACGAGTAGGTCGCTTTGACTACCGCCTAAGCCTACCCACCGACATTGAAGAAGATCAAGTCAGTGCATCAATGTCGAACGGGGTGCTCACCGTGCGAGTGCCGAAGACCGCTAAAGCCCGACCCCGAAAGATTCCGATCACCAGCTGAGGCGGGACAGGACCCGGCGGGCCTCACGGGTCCGCCGGGTATCACTTGGCAACTGTTGTCGGCAAGACCCTCGAGATACCTGAGGATAGTGCAGTTCCTACTGCGGAGGCGATGATGACGGATTGGCGAATCCGCAGCTATGTCGAGCCGGACCTCGAGGGGCTTGTCAGGTTGTGGGAGCACGTGGGACTCGTCTCAGGGAAGGGAGACGCGCTGGCGCTTCACGAGGCAGTGGTGCTTCTGCGAAGTTCCCAATCGACCTGCTTCGTGGGTGTCGCCGATGGACGCCTGGTAGGGAGCGTTCTGGTCTTTTTAGCGGAGGGTCGCGCTTGGATGTGCAGACTAGCCATCGCCCCAGACTGGACAGACCGAGGTCTCGAATCGGCCCTCCTCGAGGCGGCGCTCGAGTGGGTTGGCAGATCCGGCGCTTCAAAAACGGTCGCCCTGCTGCCCCACGATTCCCCAAATTGGGTTGAGGCACTGCAGAAGAGCGACTTCACGCTGCGACCAATCCAGTGGTTCGACCGGACCGAAGATCTCCACAGCGACCGAGCACTCGACGAAGTCCACGGAAGGATGATCGATCCTGAAATATGGGACTCCATTCAAGGAATGGAGAAGGAAAAGAAGCTTATTGAACGGCGCATTATCCTCCCGCTCACCCATCCTGAGCTCGCCAGCCGTCATGGTGTGGCGCCCCCGCGTGCCATTGTCCTATTTGGACCGCCTGGCACTGGCAAGACAACGTTCGCCAAGGCGATCGCCAGCCGCCTCGGGTGGCCGTTCGTCGAGCTCTCCCCGAGCGAGCTCGCTTCCACAACCACTGAGCTGCAGGTCGGGCAGCTCGCACGGATCTTTCAGCGATGCCGCGAGCTGCCCGCGGCAGTGCTGTTTTTAGATGAAGTGGAGGACATCGCCGCCTCTCGCGACTCCGACCGCAAGGTGGCACCGGGTGTAACTAATGTAGTGTCTCATAATTGAGTTTTCACTTGCTGGAGAGCGACTCGTCCCCTGGCGACCTTGGCGAGGATTTGCTCGGCGGTGGCAGTCCAGATGAATGGTTTCGGGTTGTCGTTGTTGGTTTTTAGG
>JALZHU010000423.1 GCA_030860695.1 Actinomycetota bacterium | reverse complement strand
GGGATAAGGGGACCGTCATTGCCCCGATATGTCTCCATGTCGGGAGGGCGGCGTGGGGTGCAGCTGGGGGCCGGTGACGCCGCAGTGGGAGCAGCGTTCTAGGGGAACGCGTTCGGTGGGTGCGGGCATGGGCACGGGATGAGCCTCGCGGAGCAGTACCACCGACAGCAGCGAGCCTAGTGCGAGCAGCGCTGCACTGATCAACATCGCGGTGCGGAACCCGGCAACGAAGGACAGCGGCTCGGTGTAAACCGTGCCGCCCAAGCCCGCCACCACCGGGATGACCGCAACGGCCAGCAGGCCACCGGACCGGGCGATCGGGTTGTTCACCCCGGACGCTGTCCCGGCGTAGCGTGGGTCGGCCGATTGCAGCACAGTCGCGGTGAGCGGGGCTACGGTGAGCGAGAGACCCAGCCCCAGCACCACCACCGCCGGGAGAACGTCAACCAGATAGGACGCTTCGAGCCCGATGCGCAGGGCCAGCAGGAAACCCATCGCGGCCAGCAATGGCCCCACCGTCATGGGCAGCCGTGGGCCGATCCGCTCGGCGAGTGCGCCGGCTCGGGCAGACAGCAGCAGCATCAGCACGGTGACCGGAAACAGCGCAGTACCGGCGGCTAGCGGGGAAAATCCGGTCACGATCTGCAGGTGCAGCACCAGCAGGAAGAAGAACACGCCGAGTGCCGCATACACCAGCAACGTGACCGCGTTGACCACGCTGAATCGGCGGTCGGCGAACAGCCCCAGCGGCACCAGGGGGTGCGGCGAGCGCCGCTCGACCAGCACGAAGGCCAGCAACGCGGCAACCCCGCCGGCACCGGCGGCGAACACCGCCACACCACCGCCTTCAGGTACGCCGCCGAGGCTGGTCAGTGCATAGGTCACCCCAGCCAGCCCGGCCGCAGCGAGCGCCGAGCCGCCCTAGCCCGATCAGCGGCGGCGAATGACGAAGAGATGATCGCCAGGCTGCCCGGAGTGAGCAGGGCCCCGCCGATGCCCTGCAGGGCCCGAGCGGCGACCAACACGTGCTCGGTCGGAGCCAGCCCGCACAGCAGCGAAGCAACCGCGAACCACACCACCCCGACGACGAACTGGAGGGTTCGTCACCATCGCCTCGCAATCATCGCGACGCAGTGTCGCGCACCCACGCCGAGTCAGGTAGGCATGAACAGTGACCACAGCACCGTCACCCTCTGCTGCCCGGTTACTGCTCGGCCCGGTGCTCCGGCACGTCGGGAGGACGACCGCGACGGTGTGGGTGCAGACCTCCTGCCCGGCTGGGGTAGAGGTGCTGGGATGCCGCACATCGACGTTCACCGTGCGCGAGCAGCACTACGCGCTGGTGGAGATCACTGGGCTGGCACCGGGATCGGTCACGCCATATCAGGTGTACCTCGACGGGCAGCTCGCCTGGCCGCGGCCCGGCTCGCCGTGGCCGGACAGCCGGATCCGCACCCGGGGTGGTGGGGCCCCGGTGCGGGTGGTTTTTGGCTCCTGCCGGCGCGCCAAGCTCGACGACCCCAGGCCGGCTGCCGCCGACGGTATTGACGCGCTGGACGTCCAGGCCGACCGGATGGCTACCATGGCGCCCGAGGACTGGCCAAACGCGCTGCTGCTGCTCGGTGACCAGGTCTATGCCGACGATCCGACCCCGCGGACCCGGCGCTGGTTGGACTCGCGCCGCGACACCACCGCCCCGGCCGGACACGAGGTCATGGACTTTTCCGAGTACGCCCGGCTGTACCGGGACAGCTGGTCGGACGACGGGATCCGGTGGCTGATGTCCACCGTGCCCACCGCGATGATCTTCGATGACCACGATGTGCGGGATGACTGGAATACCTCGGCGGCGTGGCGCGACCGGGTGGCCGCCCAGCCCTGGTGGCCGGAGCGCATCCGGGGTGCGCTCGCCTCCTATTGGCTCTATCAGCACATCGGCAACCTGTCTCCAGAGGAGCGCCACGCCGACCCGACCTGGCGCGCCGTTCAGGACACCGGTGGGGACGCGTGGCCGGTGCTGCGGGAGATGGCCGGCGCCGTGGACGCCAATCCGTCGGCGATCCGGTGGAGCTTTCGCTGGGAAGTCGACGGGGTGCGGCTGGTTGTCATCGACACCCGGTGCGGGCGCATGCTGACCGAGGGCCGGCGCACCATGCTCGACGACGCGGAGTTCTCCTGGGTGGAAAACGCCGTCAGTGAGAACGCCTACCAAGCCGACCATGTGCTGGTCGGTAGCTCACTGCCGTGGCTTCTGCCTCCGGTGATCCACGATCTGCAGTCGGCCAATGAGGTGGCCTGCGCTCGTGGCAGCGCACTCGGCGAACGCATCCGTCAGGCTCTCGACCTCGAGCACTGGGCGGCGTTCCGGGATTCGTTTGACCGGCTAGCCGCGCTGCTGCGGCGGGTTGCCGCCGGGCCCCATGCCCCCGCGACGATCAGCGTGCTGTCCGGCGATGTACACCACAGTTACGTGGCACAAGCCGACGTCGACGGATCACCCGTCTATCAACTGGTGTGCTCGCCGGTGCATCACAGCGTCCCCTGGTATGTCGCAGTCCTGCTGCGGGCCGGCTGGTTCGGTCCGCTGGCTGCGGTTGTCCGGGCCGTGGTGCGCCGGTTCTGGGTGGCCGATCCGACGCTGTCCTGGCGCCTGCTCAGTGGCCCCGCTTTCGGCAACGCGGTGGCCACGCTGACGTTTTCGGGTCGGGGCGCCGAGCTCGTCATCGAAAAGAGCGGTCGCAGCGGCCGACTCGAACCGGTGTCCCAGATCGAGCTGGCAGGTCGGCGAATGAGCGAGGCGCAGAAGGCTGATCGGCGATGAAGGTCTTCACCGGAGCTGACGAGTTGCGAGCCGCGGCGGGCGAGCAGCTGGGCGCCAGTGGCCGGATGATGATTGACCAGCAACGCGTCAATGCCTTCGCTGACGCCACTGAGGACCGCCAGTGGATTCACCTTGACCCGCAGCGCGCCGCAGCCGGCCCATTTGGTACCACCATCGCGCACGGGTTTCTCACCCTGTCGCTGTTGCCGCATCTGATCGATCAGACCTACCGGGTCGAGGGCGCAACAATGGTCATCAACTACGGGCTGAACAAGGTGCGTTTTCCCGCCCCGGTGCGGGTGGGATCCACGATCTGGGCCGAGGTCGCGCTGGCGGAAGCCACCAAGGTGACCGGCGGTCTGCAACTCGTGCTGCACGTCACGCTCCAGATTGAGGGCAGCATGAAACCGGGTTGCGTGGCGGACTGGGTTAGCCGGATCTATTTCTGAGTTGCTCGTGCGTCCAGCAGTTCGGGCGCCACAAGTTAAGGAGGTTGTGGTGTAACCGAACGAGAAGCTTAGGGCAGCCAGCCGGTGTGAGTCCGGTCCGGGGAGATGCC
>JALZHU010000156.1 GCA_030860695.1 Actinomycetota bacterium | reverse complement strand
CCGCAGCAAACCGAAGACCAACGACCTTGCGCCGCGACGAGCGCTGTCCACACTGCCCTCACCCCGGAAAGCGACACGCCCACCGCCTCCTGGACATGATCACCGAACCACTAACTCCGCGGCATTGGGCAGGGTGACGCCCTGCTGCCCGCTCTTGACGTAGGCGGGTCGCAGGTGCAAGGGCTCGTTGACTGCTGATCGCCCCGGCGGACACCAGCATGATCCAGATAGCGATCATGACAGCGGCGATCATGATGAACAGCTCGTCGACCATGCCGACCGCTGTGATCACCGAGTCGAGGGAGAAAACCACATTCAGCAGCACGATCTGACCGACCACCGCGGCGAAGGAGGCCTTGACCGCACCGGTGCCGTGGCCGTCGGCGCCCTCGAGGCGGTCGTGGATCTCGTAGGTACTCTTCCCCAGCAGGAACAACCCACCGGCGATGAGGATCAGGTCCCGCCCGGAGATCTCCTCGCCGAGGATCGTGAACAGCGGCGCGGTCAACCCGATCAGCCAGGACAGCGACAGCAGCACATTCCGACGCCGCACCACCACGCCGTATTCACATCGCCGTGGGTCGTGGCGGTCAGTCCAGCCCGAGCGCACCTGCCGCGGCCGGATCACAGTCGTCGAGGAAGTCGCGACACCGTCGAGCCTCGGTATCCTCGCCAATCTCAGCGGCCGCTCGGGCCAGCCCGGCTAGTGCGCGCAGAAATCCCTGGTTGGGGCGGTGCGACCAGGGCACTGGCCCGTGACCATTCCAGCCGGCACGGCGGAGTTGGTCCAGCCCGCGGTGGTATCCGGTGCGGGCGAAGGCGTAGCCGGCGACGGCGTCTCCCTCGTCGAGTGCCCGTTCGGCCAGCGCTGCCCAGGCGGCAGAGAACTCGGGATACGCGGCGGCCGCCGTCGCAGGATCGTTCGCTGCTGCCAGCGTCGACTCGGCGTCGGGTTGTTCGGGCAGCATCGTTGGTTGGGGACCCAGCAGGTTGCCGTGCAGATTCATCGCTCCATCCTGCCGTGCTGCCACGATATCCCCGCCGACGGGCTGCGCGCGCCCGTCGGCGGGCAGGACTACTGGCGAGGGAGGTTGGTGGCTCGTGGAAGAGCCCCTAACGTGCCAGCGTGCGTCCGGCGGAGCAGAGATCTTCACAGGCCTGCACGACCCGGGCAGCCATTGATTGCTCGGCCACCTTGAGGTAGGACCGCGGGTCGTAGACCTTCTTGTTGCCGACCCCGCCGTCGACCTTGAGTACCCCGCCGTAGTTGGAGAACATGTGATCGGCGATCGGCCGCGTGAAGGCGTACTGAGTGTCGGTGTCGACATTCATTTTGATCACCCCGTACGAGAGTGCCTCGCGGATTTCCTCCAGTCGCGAGCCGGACCCGCCGTGGAACACCAAGTCCAGTGGCTGGGAGCCATCGGGCAAATTCAGCCTGCGAGCGGCGACCTGTTGCCCCATTTGCAGGATCTCCGGGCGAAGTTTGACGTTGCCCGGTTTGTACACGCCGTGCACATTGCCGAACGTTGCGGCTAGCAAATAGCGGCCCTGCTCGCCACCACCGAGGGCGTCGACGGTGTGCTCGAAGTCCTCGGCCGTAGTGTAGAGCTTCTGGTTGATCTCGTGCGTGACACCGTCTTCCTCGCCGCCGACGACGCCGATCTCCACCTCCAGGATTATCTTGGTCTTGACGCAGGCGGCGAGCAGTTCAGCCGCGATGGCCAGATTGCGATGCAACTCGGTCGCCGAGCCATCCCACATATGTGATTGAAACAGCGGGTTTAGCCCACGGGCCACCCGTTCCTGAGAGATTGCGATTAGTGGCCGGACGAAGGCGTCGAGTTTGTCCTCCGGGCAGTGGTCAGTGTGCAGCACGACGTTGACCGGGTACTTGGCGGCCACCACGTGCGCGAACTCGGCCATCGCCACCGAGCCGGTGACCATGTCCTTGACCCTGCCACCCGAGGCGAACTCCGACCCGCCCGTGGACAGCTGCACGATGCCGTCGCTCTCGGCCTCGGCGAACCCGCGCAGCGCTGCGTTGAGCGTCTCCGATGAGGTCACGTTGATCGCCGGGTAGGCGAACTCGGTGGCCTTTGCGCGGTCCAGCATCTCGCTGTAGACCTCGGGCGTCGCGATGGGCATGGTTGGCTGACCTCCGGGATACTCGGGGCTGACATTCGGCTTGCACGGCTGCCGCGCAGTATGGCCCACCCATCCACCAGACGCGATCGGACGGGCGGGACGTGGCCGCAGTACGTTTCCGGGGTGGCCGCCGACGAAACGCTGGACCGCATGACCGTGCAGCACTCGGTCGAGATGACGCTCGGCCACCTGCGGGTGCTAGACGCCCCACCCGCCTCCGCGGTCGAGGCCCCGCTGACGCTGGAGGATCTTTACCGCCAGCACCGGATGCGGCTGGTGCGGCTGGCGATCCTGCTGGTCGACGAGGCGGCCACCGCCGAAGACGTCGTGCAGGAGGCTTTCACCGGACTGCACCGGCACTGGTCGGGACTGCGCGACGAGGCGGCCGCGCTGGGTTACCTGCGCACTGCGGTGGTCAACGGCTCCCGTTCGGTGCTGCGCCGCCGCAAGACCGCTCGCGGCTATGTCCCGCCGCACCTGGCCAACGCACGCTCTGCAGAGTCGCTGGCGATGCTCACCACCGAGCATCAGGCGGTGGTCGTCGCGCTGGGCCAGCTTCCGCCGCGGCAACGCGAGGTGCTGGTACTGCGCTACTACGGGGGAATGAGCGAGGCGGAGATCGCGGCCGCCACCGGAGTCAGCCGCGGCACCGTCAAATCCAGCGCCAGCCGCGCGCTGGACGCTCTGCAGCGGATCTTGGAACAGCGGTGAAACATGACCGATGACCAGATGCGCCGACGGCTGTCCGCTGCGTTGCGGGCTCAGGCCTCGGGACTGAACACTGAGTCACCAGTGGAGCCTGCGCCCAAGCCCCCATCGGCGTCACGGGTCGCGCCCGCTCGCGCAGCGGTGCATGCCAAGCCCAGACTGTCGGCCTTGGCAGTGCTCGCCCTAGCGGTGCTGCTCGGAGCGATGGCAGGCGCGCTGGCCGGCATGATCAGCGCCTGGTAACAGCGGGTGCATATTTGGCATGGTTGTGCTGCCGCTACCGTGACACCGTGACGCTCTTCCACGTCGACACGTCGCTGGCTTTGGGCCCGTCTTGGCTCGATCCCGACCAGCTGTTGCGGATGCTGGGCCCATACGTGCTGGTGGGCCTGTGTTTGATCATCTTCGCCGAATGCGGACTGCTAGTTGGATTCTTCCTGCCCGGTGACTCGCTGCTGTTCACCGCCGGACTGTTTGTCGCCAACGGTCTCATCGATGCCCCTATCTGGCTGGTCTGCCTGTTGCTCACGGTGTGTGCCGTGGTGGGCAACGTGGTCGGCTACCTCATCGGCTACACGGCAGGCCCAGCCCTGTTCAACCGGCCGGACTCTCGGCTGTTCAAACACGAGCACGTCGAAAGGACGCACGCGTTTTTCGACAAGTACGGAGCACCGGCGATCGTGCTGGGCCGTTTCGTCCCCATCGTGCGGACATTTATCACGGCGATTGCGGGGGTGGGCCGGATGGACCCCCGCAAGTACTTCACCTACTCGATCGTCGGTGGCATTGCCTGGGCCACCGGAGTGACCTTGCTTGGCTTCTGGCTCGGCCGGATCACATTCGTCAAGGATCACGTGGAGCTGATCCTGATCGGCATCGTCGTGTTGTCGGTCCTTCCCATCGTCATCGAGGTGTTCAAGGCCCGGAGGCTGAGCCGGCAGACGGCGAGTGCCCCTCGGTGATTCCGATTGTTGCGAAACGAACGCTCATCCTCCGACCGCCGATGCCGACCGGCCAACCGACAGCCGCCAACTAGACGATGGCCAACATGGTGAGAGCGCGGCTAGGGTGGCAACCTCGATCGAGTAGCAAGATGGTGTGGATGCCACCTCCCGATGCGCCGATGACTCCTGCTGGGCACCGCGCCAGGCGAAGCACCCGGCGGATCGCTGCCGGGGCCGTGCTGGGTGCGCTGGTGGCGTTGGTCGCGGTCGGTGTGCCGACGGGGAAGGCCGCCCTGCTCTCCGTCGTCCCCAACCCGGCTACCACGACTAGCACGCAGCCGCTACGCGCTGCGGCACACACCTGCCTGGCTTGGCAGAAGCAGGACGCATCCGACGCCAGAGCAGTGAGCTGCTCGCAACCCCACCTGTTTGAGGTCACCGGGACGCTGGAGCTCGTGGACTTCGGCGCCGGGGCCACTTTTCCTGACCCGGCGCAGTGGCAGCAGCTGGTCACGCAACGCTGCACGCAGCGCACCACCGAGGCGCTGGCCGATCGATTCGACCCGTTCGGCCGGTTCACTGTGGGGGCTATCACACCCGGCGAGGTCGGCTGGCTACGCGGGGATCGGACGCTGCGCTGCGGGGTGCAGTCCGTCGGCCGCACCGGAACGCTGTTCGCCACCACCGGCAGCGTGCTCGCGCAGGACCAGTCGGACACGTATCCGCCTGGTACCTGCCTGGGCAACGATGGCAAAGCGGTGGGCGATCCGGTCGATTGCAGGGAGCCCCATGCGGTAGAAGTCGTCGGGTTGGTCGACCTCAAGGGCTCCTTCCCCAACGGATACCCTGATGAAGCCGCGCAGGACCGCGTGCTCAATACGGAGTGCACCCGGCTGGCGAAGGACTTCGCGGGTGGCCCTTCAGTGGCCGCGAACAAGGGGCTCACGCTGTTCTGGGAGACACTGCGACCGGAGAGCTGGCAGGCCGGGAGCACTCGGGTGGACTGCCGACTCGGCGCTTTCCTGCCGGATCGTTCCGGTTTCGCGCCGGTGACCGGCAGCGTGAAGGGGCCGGTGCAGGTCGGCAAGCAACCTGCTTCGCCTGCTCCGAGGAACCCAGGACCGGCGCCCGTGGCGCAGCCGCCGGTAACCGAGATCGATAGCCCTGCAACTCCGCCACGCTGATGGGCATCTGGCTTAGCGCCGACCGGTTCGAGGAACTGGTGGCTGACGCGTTGGACCTGATCCCGAGCGAGCTTGCCGAGGCGATGGACAACGTGGTCGTGTTGGTGGAATCGCGCAATCCCGACAATCCAGAGTTGCTGGGGCTCTACGAGGGGATCGCGCTCACCATGCGGGATTCGAGCTACGGCGGGGTGCTACCCGACCGGATCACCATCTACCGCGACGCCCTGCTTGACGTCTGCAGCGACGAGCAGGAGGTGGTGGACGAGGTCGCGGTGACCGTGGTGCACGAGGTGGCACATCACTTCGGGATCCCTGAGCACCGGCTGCACGAACTCGGCTGGGGCTGACCACCACGCGCTGTGGCAATGTGCTCGGGCTGTGCAGCACTGACTCACACTGTTGTCACGTCGTTTCGGCCCCTAGACGGCTACGCTGAGGCGCCCATTGGGCGGGACCGCGGAAGTGTGGGGGACATGGCTCGGGAACCGGAAAATCTTGCTGAGATGCGTCGCGGGCTCGGTGCGCAGCTGGCCGTCTTCCGCGCGGCGGCTGAGCTGACTCAAGGCCAACTCGCCCGGGCTGCCTTCTGCGACCGCACCAATGTGGCGCACATTGAGAAGGGGCGCTCCCGTGGTGATGAGCGCTTCTGGACGATTGCCGATGAGCTCTGCGGTGCCGATGGTGCGCTGCTGGCCGCCTTTCGTGCGGTGACCACGGTGAAGCAGGCCCATGAGGTACAGCTTCGGGAAGCGCAGCTGGCTGAATGCCGAGCCAAGGCGCAGGCACTGCGGCTGACGCTGCGCCGCGAGGTGGACCGGCTGGGTATCGCGACTCCCGCTGGTACGGTCGACAGGGATCCCCGCCCCGGGACCGTGGAGGACCAGGACATGAAGCGGCGCGAGGCGATCGCGCTCGCGGCGAAGATGGCTGTCGGTGCCGGTCTGACCACAGCGGACCGGGCCATCCTGGATGCGCCGGTCACGGCGAGCCCGGTGCCGGCCCGGATCGGTGCGCCCGACGTGGTCCGCGTCGAGGCGATGACCCGCAGCCTCATGGCGCAGGACAGGGCACTTGGTGGTGGTTCCTGCCGGGACGCCGTGCTCGGCCATCTGAACTGGGCGCAGCAGCTTCGAGCGGCGAGCGCATCCGACGATGTGCGGCGGGCGCTGGAGGCGGCGCTGGCCCGGCTGGAGAACCTGGCCGGCTGGACGTCCGACGATCTGTGTTTGCCACGCTCGGCGCAGCGTTATTACCTGCGGTCCCTGGAGTCGGCCCGGCGCGCCGAGGAGCCGGCGCTTGCGGCCCATGCGTTGGGTTGTCTTGGTTGGCAGTACCTGCAGGCCGGGCATTTCCCGGAGGCATTGCAGCTGTTACGTCTGGGTGCGCTGCCCGCCCAGGAGGCCGCTTCGCCCGGCATGCTGGCCGACCTGGTCCGCATGGAAGCCCACGCGCATGCCGGCCTAGGCAATGCCGGCGAGGCGCAGCGTGCACTGCACCGGGCCGAGGAGCATTACGCTCGCGTCCACAAGGCGCCCGATAGACTCATCGGTACCGTCGTGCTGCCCGACCATTCCGAACTACCGGCCGCCCGGGGGAACACGTACTCCCGACTCGCCAGCCACGACCGGCACTTCGCCGAGGCCGCCGCCATGAACATGATCGAGGCATTGACCTTACGCGACCCGGGTCGTACCCGAGCCATGCTTTTAGGTCGCGTCACGCTAGCCACCAATCAGTACCGCTGCGGTGAGACCGACCTCGCCAACTCCACCACCGAGCTGGTGCTCGCCTCCATCGGCCAGGTGAGTTCCCGCCGAACTACCCGCGACCTGATCACCCTCGGCGCCGAGATCCGCCAGCACACCACCGACTCCACCGCACTGGACCTCGCCCACCGCATCACCACCGAAATCGCCGCCTGACGCAGTCCACACCCCGCAAGGCCCGTTCGAGGTACGACGTGCGTCGGCATAGCGACACCTCACAGAGGAATATTTCCGTGCTTTTTTGGTGGCAGGGTTTGGCGCTTGTCCTTGAGCATCCGCAGTGACCGGGCCACGTAGGACCGGGTGTCGCGGGGCGGGATCACCGAGTCGACGTAGCCCCGGTCGGCCGCGACATAGGGGTTGAGCAGCATGTCCTCGTACTCCTGCTGCCGCCGCGCCCGCAGCACCTCGACAGCGCCGGTGTCGGCTGCGGCCGCGGCAAGTTCCTTGCGGTACAGGATGTTCGCCGCACCGGAAGCGCCCATCACGGCGATCTGCGCCGACGGCCAGGCCAGGTTGATGTCCGCACCGAGATGCTTGGAGCCCATCACGTCATAGGCGCCGCCGTAGGCCTTGCGGGTGATCACCGTAACTTTGGGCACGGTGGCCTCGGCGTAGGCGTAAATCAGTTTGGCGCCGCGCCGGATGATGCCGTTCCACTCCTGGCCGGTGCCGGGCAGAAAGCCGGGCACGTCGACGAAGGTGAGAACTGGGACGTTGAACGCGTCGCAGGTCCGCACGAATCGGGCAGCTTTCTCGGCGGCATCGATGTCCAGACAGCCCGCCAGCTGGGTGGGCTGGTTAGCCACGATACCAACGCTGCGGCCCTCAACGCGGCCGAAGCCGACGACGATATTCGGCGCGAACAACTGATGCACTTCCAGGAATTCCCTTTCATCGACGACGCGGGTGATCACCTCATGGATGTCATAGGGTGCCTTCGCCGAGTCTGGGATCAGCGTGTCCAGCTCCCGGTCGGAGTTAGTGAGGGTGTCGGCCACCGGTCCGTGAGACAGGTCGGGCGCGTCGAACACCGGCGGCTCGGAGAGGTTGTTTGACGGCAGAAACGACAGCAGTTCCTTGACGTAGGACAGGGCGTCTTCTTCGTCAGTGCCGAGATAGTGTGCATTGCCCGACTTGGTGTTATGTGTCCGTCCGCCGCCGAGTTCTTCGAAGCCGACCTCCTCGCCGGTCACTGTCTTGATCACATCCGGGCCGGTGATGAACATGGTGGACGTCTGATCGACCATCACCGTGAAGTCGGTTAGCGCTGGGGAGTAGACGTGCCCGCCCGCGCACGAACCCATGATCAGTGAGATTTGCGGGATCACCCCGGACGCATGCGTGTTACGCAGGAAGATCTCGCCGTAAAGCGCCAGCGAGACGACGCCCTCTTGGATCCGGGCGCCGCCACCTTCGTTGATCCCGATGATCGGGCAGCCAGTCCGCATCGCCAGGTCCATCACCTTGACGATCTTCTCGCCGTACACCTCGCCAAGGCTGCCGCCGAAGACGCTGGCGTCCTGGCTGAACACGCACACCGGCCGGTTGTCGATGGTGCCGTAGCCGGTGACCACGCCGTCGCCGTAGGGCCGGTTGGCCTCCTGGCCGAAGTTGGTGCAGCGGTGCCGGGCCAGCTCATCGAGTTCGATGAACGATCCACGGTCCAGCAGCAGGTCGATCCGCTCTCGGGCGGTCTTGCGGCCCTTGGCGTGCTGACGCGCCGCTGCACGGGCGGATCCCGCGTGCACCGCCTCCTCGTTGCGGCGTAGTAAATCGGCGAGCTTGCCTGCGGTGGTGTGGACATCTGGCCCATCGATCGGCCCTGTGGCGCTGCTCATGACGCCCGACCCTAAAGGTAACGTCTCTAGATCGTGTGGTCCGATCTTGAGCGACCCCCCCTGCGCGAGGACGCGCTACGGCGGGCGCTGCTGGCGCCGGTCGGGCCCTATCAGGCGCTAGACATCGTTAACTCGGTGGGGTCGACGAATACCGCGCTGGCCGCCGCAGCCCGGCACGGGGCGCCGGATCGCACCGTGCTGGTCGCTGAGCACCAAACCGCCGGCCATGGCCGGGCCGCGCGCAGCTGGGTCGCCCCCGCCCGGTCGGGACTGCTGTTGTCGGTGCTGCTGCGGCCCACCGAGGTGCCGCAGGCCCGCTGGAGTTGGCTTCCCCTGCTGGTAGGAGTGGCGCTGTGCCGGACAGTCAGCACCCTGGGCGAGGTACCCGCAGCGCTGAAATGGCCCAACGACCTGCTGCTGGGGCCCCACCGGCGCAAGGCAGCCGGGATCCTGGCCGAGGTGGTCCCTGGCCATGTGGTGGTCGTGGGCATCGGGCTCAACGTGACGCTGCGGCCTGACGAGCTGCCAGTGCCCGACGCAACTTCGTTGGCCATCGAGCAGGCCGCCTGCACCGACCGCGACCCACTGCTGCGAGCCTTGCTGCGCTCGCTGGACAGCGAGCTGCGGCAGTGGTGCGAGCACGGGGGCGATCCGGTCGCCTCCGGTGTTCGGGAGGCCTACCAGCAACGCTGCGCGACCCTGGGCGAGCAGGTCAGGGTGGAGCTGCCGGGCCAGCCCGCGCTGATGGGCACCGCGGTGGACGTCGACACCAAGGGCCGGCTGGTGGTGCTGTCAGATGGGCAGCGACGGTCGCTGTCGGTCGGTGACGTGACGCATGTTCACGTCGATCAAAGCGCGAGCTGATCCCGGCGCGCCGCCGCCAGGCGTGCCGGTCCGTCACATTGTCCACGCAGCGGTACCGTGATCAGTAGTGACAAGGAGGAGCCTTGCCCTACCCAGATGATCTGCTCCAAGAGGGCGAACGGGTGGTTTTCCACAAGCACCCGCACTGGAAGATGCTGGTGCTGCCGGTGCTGGTCTTCCTGGTGATCGTGGCGCTTGGCTCCTACATCGCTGCTCTGGTCGCTGGGCAGTCTTGGCAGCTCTACGGGTGGATCGGGCTGGCCGTGCTCGGTGGTATCGGCGTGTTGTGGCTGACGTTGGTACCGCTGCTGCGCTGGCGCACCACCCACTTCGTGCTCACCACCAGACGGGTGCTGGTCCGGGAGGGCATACTGACCCGCAGAGGCATCGATATCCCGATCAACCGCATCAATACCGTACAGTTCCGGCATTCCCTCCTTGACCGGATCCTGGGCTGCGGCACGCTGACTATCGAATCAGCGTCAGATGAGCCGCTGGAGTTCGACGATATTCCCCAGGTCGAGCGGGCCCACTCGCTGCTCTACTACGAGTTGAACCCGGGACCAGCGGCCAGATGACTACCAGGGATGTCGGCCTGCCCGACCAACACCTGGCGGCTGGCCTGCCCGAGCAAGTGATGATCTGGGAGGTCGGCGCCCGCGACGGCCTGCAGAATGAATCAGCGGTGGTTCCCGTCGAGGTCAAGGTCGAGTTCCTGGATCGGCTGGCGGCGGCGGGACTGCGGGTCTTGGAGGCGACCAGCTTCGCGCACCCACGCTGGGTGCCGCAGTTGGCCGACGCCACGGAGCTCATCGGGTTGCTCACCCACCGCGACGGGGTGCGCTATCCCGTGCTGGTACCCAATGAGCGGGGACTGGATCGGGCTTTGGCGGCAGGCGTCACCGAGATCGCGATCTTCGCCTCAGCCACTGAGAGCTTTGCCCAGCGCAACCTCGACCGCGACTTCGCCGCGCAGTTCGCGATGTTCTCCCCGGTGGTGGGCCGGGCGAAGGCGGGCGGGCTCCGGGTGCGTGGGTACGTCTCGATGTGCTTCGGCGATCCGTGGGAGGGCGCCGTCGCGGTCGACCAGGTTGTCGACGTCGGCCGCCGGCTGCTGGATCTCGGCTGTGACCAGCTCTCCCTGGGCGACACCATCGGGGTGGCCACCCCGGGTCACGTCGTCGCGTTGCTGGACGGGTTCAGCCGGGCCGGCGTGGGGACCGATACCCTCGCGGTGCATTTCCACGACACCTACGGCCAAGCGTTGTCCAACACCCTTGCCGCCCTGCGCGCCGGGGTGACCTGCGTGGACGCCTCGGCCGGTGGGCTGGGTGGCTGCCCCTACGCCGAGTCGGCTACCGGCAACCTGGCTACCGAGGATTTGGTGTGGATGCTGGATGGGCTCGGTATCGAGCACGGCGTCGACCTCGACGCGCTGGTGCGGACCAGCGTGTGGATGGCCAGGCAGCTCGGCAGACCCTCGCCGTCCCGAGTAGTTCAAGCACTGAGCGCCTGAAGCTACCTGCCCAACTCCCTGGCCCTCCCGAGCTCGACAGCAGAGCGATGCACGGATGGGTAAACAGCGCTCCCGTCGAGTTCGGGAGGTTCAGCGAAGTTCAGCTCACACGACCTCGTTGAGCTTGCCGGTCGCCACGTCAAAGACGAACCCGCGGATGGAATCCTTGTGCGGCACGAACGGGCTGGCCTTGATCCGAGCGATCGACTGCCGGACGTCCTCGTCGAGGTCCGGGAAGGCCTCGGCCGACCACGCCGGCTTGATCCCAGTGTCGTCCTGAATGGACCGCTTGAACTGGTCGTCGGTGAAGGTGAGCATTCCGCAGTCGGTGTGGTGGATAAGGATGATCTCCCGGGTGCCGAGGAGCCGCTGGCTGATCACCAGCGAGCGGATCTCGTCGTCGGTGACCACGCCTCCTGCGTTACGGATGACGTGCGCCTCGCCCTCTTTGAGGCCCAAGATGCGGTAGACGTCGAGGCGGGCGTCCATGCAGGCCACAACGGCGAGGTGCTTGGCAGGAGGCAGCTCCAGCGGGCCGGAGAAAGTCTCGGCGTAACGGGCGTTGTTAGCGATCAGTTCATCAATAACGGACACGGACTCTCCTGACATATGGGTAGAATCGGGCGCCGGAATCGGCCGCGCGGGGCGGGGAGGCCATGCGCCGACGCGCGGCCTAGCTACAGAACTGATCGAAGGCGTTCATGCGCCGGCTCGGCCAGAACTGCTCGAGTACGGCGCGAAGCATGCGCATATCGTTACCTGGTGCCTGCTGCATGGGCAAGAGATTCAGTAGATCGGACGCCTCGCAGCCCCGTGGCGGTGACGGCGCCGTGTTCCGGGGTCGCTACAGCTTCTGGGGCAAGTTGCCCAGCATGGTTGCCACGTAGCACCTCCGGCCGCTGACCCGATCATGCCTGAGCTCAGCGGGCAACAGGTTCTCCACCTGTCCGACCAGGGTATCCGTCCGCACACGCTAGATCACTGAGTGCTATGGTCCGGTCACGCACAGTAAGCCTGCCAACTGAGGGGAGAGAGTGTTATGGCTGGACAAAAGTGGGAGCACGATGCGAAGGGGGAGGAAACCACCGCCGAAGAACAATTCTTCGACGAGCAACAGAAGAAAAAAATGTCTCGGTGGAGGCCGCGCCTCGACGCTCAGGTTCCGCTGCCGGGTAGACGAATACTGAGCGGGGCTGGTGCCATTGGTGCAGTCGTTGTGGTGCTCGCCTGGTCGGTGTTTCACCGACAACCATCACAGGTTGAGACCACGGATCTGACTGGAATGTCACGCGCAATGGCTCAGGCGCAGCTCGAGAAGGGGAGCCGGAGCCTGTGGGGGATTTACGAAGAGGTTTCCCACCAGCCGGCAGGAATGGCGCTACAAAGCGATCCGGGCGCTGGAACGAAGCTGGATCAGGGTGCGGGCGTGAATCTCACCATTGCCTGCGCATGCCGGGGGACTCCGCTGCCTCGGGGCACGATTGTCATACCGATCCCGGCGCCTAACATCACGGCCTCGTCTCAAGATTCTCAAGATATCCGAGTTCCGGTTCCTATTCTCATTATTATTCTTACTCTTGGTCCGGAGCCGACTCTTACCGTTACTATCGCTCCTCCGACTCCAAGTCCGACTCCAAGTCCGAGCCCGAGCCCGAGTCCGAGCCCAAGTCCGAGCCCGAGCCCAAGTCCGAGCCCAAGTC
>JALZHU010000155.1 GCA_030860695.1 Actinomycetota bacterium | reverse complement strand
CGGCGCCACCAACATCGCCCATGCCCTACGACATCACGCATGGGACCCACTCAGACCCGTAGAACTACTCCTCACCAGCTAAGAGAGGACTTTGCCGGGACCCTGGCCGAGCGCCGGGTTCGTGCTCACCGTGATCGTCGACCCCGAGGACTGGTCGGGTGTCACCGCGTGGAGGACTCGCGGATCTGATTTGCGCGACTACCTTGAAGACAAAGGGGCCTGCTGATGAACAACACAACCGAGGAGGCGCGAGCCGCACGCCGAGCCCGGCACGAGGCGATCCGCGCCGAGGTCGCTCAGGAAGAGGCCGAGGCGGCTGAGGCGGAGATCGCCGAGAAGGCCGGTGCCCTGGATATGCCGTTGCACTTGCGCATCGACCGGGAGCTGGACGCGCAGCTGCGACGACGCGCCGCTGCCGAGCACATCCCCACTTCCGCGCTGGTCCGGCGCTTGCTCCGGCAGGCCGTACACGAGCTCAGCTCCGGCGGACTCACCACAGCCGAAGTCGAGGACATTGCTCGTCGCGTCGCACGGGAAGAACTTCACAAGCGCTGAGCTACCCGGCGTAACGGCGCCGAACTTCCACAGCACGATCGAGGAGCTCACCGCGGCCTTCCCGCCCCAGTGCGGGCAGCGACGGTTCGACGTGCTCGACCCGCTGCGGCGGCGACTAGCCGCTCAAGCGGTCCCTGTCCCAGCCAGCGCTGCCAAGCGAGCCCGAAGGTGAGCGCGCCGACGACCATCAGGATGTACAACATCACGGGTGCGTCACTGAACACTCCGGTCGCTAGCACCAGCAGGTGTGCGCAGTAGAGGGTCAGTGTCATGGCTCCCGCGGCGGCCAGCGGCCGCAGCAGGCGGGCGACGGCCGGAACCCGCGACAGGAGTAGTGCGGCACCGAGCACCGCCATCGCCGAGCCGAGCGTGCGGGCCATGTCGACGGGTGTTGTTGAGTGCGGCGCCGGAAGCGCCAGGTACCACCATGACGACGTCGGTGCGGGCTCCCACAGCAGCACGTTGTGGGCCGTCACCGGGTCGGAACTCGACAGGTCCGCGTCCAACAGGTGTCGGATTCCGCCCAACCGGAACAGGAGCACGTCCGACACAATCTGCGCGGTGATCGCCAGGCAGAGCCCGCCGCCGAACAGCCAAGCAGCAAGCCGGCGCGAGGTCAGATCCAACCTGCCGAGAGCGAGACCGGCGCACAGGTAGGCGAGGTAGGCCAGCGCGGGGTAGGTGCCGGTCACGAGCAACCCGACGGTGAGGCCGGCCGGGTCGTCGACAAGGGTGTCGAACGTCGGGTTGCTCGCTGCTCTCGCGGAGGAGTGCCAGGCGTTGAAGGTAACCAGCACCACCAGGGGCGCCACCGCGACCAAGGCGGTAGTGACCACGGTCAGGGTGCGTGGGGGCAGGCCGAGCAACGGGATCGCGAGGACGAAGAGCACGGCGTAGTACGGCAGGATCACCTCGGCCTCGGGTGCGGCGGAGCCGAGCCAGAGGCCGATTGCCCCGATCAGCAACGCCCGTACCGCGATGCCGGCAGCGGCTGCGGTGCGGGCCCGACCCTCGACCACGCGTCGCCCACCGCTCAGCAACGCCAGGCTCACTCCGGCGACCAGAACGAACGTGGTCGCGGAACGTCCCCCCGCGAGCACTGTCGCGAGCGTGGGTGCGCCGCGGCGGTCGAAGGTGGCGAAGACGTGCACCGCCATCATGCCGATCAGCGCAATCCCTCGCGCCACGTCCACCCCGACTACTCGCCCCGGGCGCTCGGACGGCGTTCTGGGGACCGCTGTGCCCCCGGCGCGGCGAGCAAGGGACTTCAGACCGGGCACTGCCGGTATCGCGCTGTCACTCATCGGCCCGCACTCATCGGCCCGGCGTCGCCGCTTCTCACCTGGCGAGGCCGTCGGTCGACATCGCGAAGTGGGCGACGGTGCCAGCAACCGCGTCGGTGAAGCGGTCTAGTGCCGTGGCGTCGACGTTATCAAGCCGATCGCAGGCCCTGTGGTAACACGGGTCGAACACCTCGCCGGCCCGCCCGCCCCAGCGCGCGGCCTGCTCGGCGGTCTTTTCCTGACTGTCACCGGTCAGGACACCGGCCGAGGGGATGCCGGCCTCGATGAAGGGCCCATAGTCTGAACCGCCGTCCTCGAATTCGGTGGTCTCGGCGGTGACGCCAGCGACCGCCAACTGGTCGACCAGTACCCGTGCCACGGTCGCCGAACCGTCCGGGCTGTGACCTTCGCTGCCCTGGACCAGGTACCCGGGATTCGGGGACGCCACCATGTCCAGGTTCAGATAGAGCGCGATCCGGTCGCGGTCGTCTTCGGAAAGCTCCTCGACATAGTTCGTCGAACCATGCAGACCGGTCTCCTCCGAGCCCCACCACGCGAACCGCACCGCGTTGCTGACCGGAGGTGAGCCGCCCAGTCGCATCGCGATCTCCAGCAGTGCCGCCACGCCGGAGCCGTTGTCATTGATCCCGGGTCCCTCCTCCACCGAGTCCAGGTGCGCACCGGCCATCACGACGCGCTCTGGATTCCCCGTTCGGGTCTGCGCAATCACGTTCCGGACCTTGGTGTCGCGCACGCGGAACGTGGGCGTGCTTACCTGATAGCCCGCGTCGCGCAGGACCCCGGCCACATAATCCACGCTCACCTCGTATCCGGGCCCCGGGGAGGCTCGGTTGCCGCCGTTGTTGTCGGCGATCCGCTGTAGCGCTTCGAGGTGGGGGAAGGCGCCTGCCCCGGTCACGTCGGCGACCAGCCGATTCTGTAGTGGATTGTCGGACGGTGCCGGCGCACCTGACGCGCATCCGACGAGCACTACAGCGCTGACGATCGCAAAGGCGCTGCGCAATACGGTAAGCATGCGGCCCTCCTGCGACCCTCGTCGGTCGTCCTTGATCCCAGCCGACCAGATAGGCGGCACTCGGCCGCTCATCCGTACCGGCGCAGCTCGTGGAAGAAGTCATCGACGACGTGCAACTCGCCGCAGCGGGCCACCTCGTCGTAGACGTACTTGCCCACCGCGAGGTCGAGCACTCCAAGGCCGAAGGGCGAGAACACCACAGGCCGGTCCGCCGGCACCGGCACCCGCCCAGCCATCACGTCGTCCAATGTGCCGTGCAGGAAGTCCCGGTTACCCGTGAGCTGTTCGGCCAGATGCGGCGAGGTGTTGGCCTTCAGACAGTGCTCGATGTCGTCGACGATGTTGGTCGAGGCAAGCACGATCTCCGGCGCGAGGTCGCGCAGTGACACGTGCAGCACCAACGGATCGTGTCCGAACCATGACAGGTCGCTGACATGCGGCGCAGCAGCGACGGTGGCGAAGGCCACCAGGTCGCTGGAGCGAATCAACTGCTCGGCGCTGTCGTGCACGGTGATCCGGCTGGCGGTGCCCGACTGCTGCAGTTGGCCCCTCAGGTAACCGCAGAAGCCGGCGGCGCTGTCGGCGGACAGGTCGTGCACGCCGATCTCGTCGAATGACCAGCCGGTGCCGGCCAGGAAGGTGTGGATGTAGCGGGCGATCAGGCCCACCCCGAAGAACCCGACGCGCGTCGGGCGCCGCCGGCCGCGGCTAAGCCAGTCAGCCGCCAAAGCCGCCGACGCGGCCGTCCTGGTGGCGCTGATGATCGAGCTTTCCAGGCAGGCGAACGGGTAGCCGGTGTCGTGGTCGTTGAGGATCAGCACGGCTGAGGCCCTCGGGATGCCGGCCGCCACGTTCTCCGGGAAGCTGGAGATCCACTTCAGGCCATCCACCCGCACCTGCCCGCCGATCGAGGCGGGCAGGGCGATGATCCGGGAGGACGGGCGGTCAGGGAAACGCAGGAAGTAGGACGGCGGGTTCACCGAATCACCGGCGCCGTGCAGCCGGTAGGTGGCCTCGACCAACTCCACGATCTGCTTCTCGCGCCCCCGCAGCGCATGCTGGACCTGGGCACCGGAGATCACCGCGAACGGTGGCACGGTGAGCGGCTGGGACATGAGCGGATGGGACATGAGCGGATGGGACATGGCGGACTCCGCTGCGGTGGAACGGATGGTGGTCATCGGGCGGCCACCTCGATGGTCGGCGAGCAGTCGGCTAGGCGCACCGCGTCGGCCATCGCGACGAGCACTTCGCGCGGTCCGTCGAAGGGCTCCCTGCTGTGCGCGGTGCGGATGTTGTCGACGAGCATCAGGTCGCCGGCCTGCCACGGCTCACGTGCGGTGTTGATCTCGTAGACCCTGTTGAGCAGCTGCACGACGTCCTCGCCGATCGCGTCGCCGTTGCCGAAGCGGGTATTGAAGGGCAGCCCGTCAGCGCCGTAGACGTCCACCAGGAACTCGCGCACCTCGGGATCGATCGTCCACTCGTTGAGGAATGCGATCTGGTTGAACCAGCAGCGCGCCCCGGTGACCGGATGACGCACCACGGCGCTGCGGCGCTGCCTGGTGCGCAGTCCACCGTCGGGTTGCCACTGGAACTCGATCGCGTTGGCGCGGCAGTAGCTTTCGACGGCGCCGCGGTCCTCGGTGCCGAACGCCTCAGCGACCGACGCCCCGATCTCGTCGTTGTAGTTGCGGGTGAGCAGCCAGCCCTCCCGCTCGAACCGCTCGATCAACTCGGTGGGCAGCGCGTCGAGCACACTCGGCGAGTCGGCCACCGCGGTCGCCCCGCCGTCGGTGGGTGCGCGCAGGCACGCGAACAGCATCAGCCCGGGAAACTCAAGCGTGTAGCTCAGTTCGTGGTGCATGCACATTGGCTGGTTGTTCGGCCACTTCGATGAGGAGTACACGCCGTCGGAGTAGGTCCGCCGGGACGCGAAGGCCTCCTTCTCGGTCATCAGACCGGTGGCCAACCGCTGAAAGACCGCACCGATCTCGGCCGCGTTGCGCAGCCCCAGGCCGCGGACCAGGACCGAACCGTGCTCGACGACGACGGTGCGCAGCGCGTCGGAGTGCTCGGCCGCCCAGCTCGGCGCGTCATCGATGGTCTCGACCCACAGCATCGGGGGTTTGCCGGGTTGCAGCTGCACGTCGAGCAGTGACGCCGGGAATGAGGACGGCATCATGATTTCCTTTCAGTGTTGATCAAGAAGTTGGTCACAAAGAAGTTAATCAAGAAGAGGCGTCGACCAGCCCGGCCAGATCGGCGAGGATCGGGTGACGGGTGACGTCCTTGAGGGACACCGCACGGTCCAGGGTGATTGCCAGCTTCACTGCCGACAGCGACGTGCCGCCCCGGTCGAAGAAGTGGTCCCACCGGCCGATCTGGTCGGCCGGGATGCCAAGCACCTTCGCCCACGCGGCCGCCAGCCGCTGCTCGGTCGGCGTACTCGGTGCGTGGTAGCCCTGCTCATTGACGTCCTTATTGAGGCCACCGCCATTGAGGCCACCGCCGTCGAGTTCTCCGGCCAGCGCCGTCAGCATCCTTCTATCGATCTTGCTGTTGGCGGTCAGCGGCAGAGTTTCCCGCCAGTGGAAGGCCGACGGGACCATGTACTCGGGCAGCGACTCGCCTAGCCGGTCCCGCAGGACGTCGACCTCGAGTGGTCGCTGGCCGGAGTAGAAGGCCACCAGGTGCTTGCTCTGGTCGGCCCGCTCGGCGACCACCACCGCGCCGTCGCGGACACCGGGCACCCGCAACAGGGTGTTCTCGATCTCCCCGATCTCGATCCGGAAGCCACGGATCTTGACTTGGGAATCCCGGCGGCCGAGGAACTCCAGCTTGCCCTCGGGCCGCCAGCAGCCGTAGTCACCGCCCTGGTAGAGGCGCTGACCCTCGCGGTGCGGATCGGCCAGGTAGGCCGACCGGGTGCGCTCGGGGTCGTTGACGTACCCGCGGCCGACGCAGACCCCCGAAAAGACGATCAAACCGGGGGCGCCGAGCGGCACCGGTGACAGGTGCTCGTCGACGACGTAGACGTGCACGTTGTTGACGGGGCGACCGAGCGGGACCCGTTCGGAGTCCGGCACCCGGTCCATGACCTCGTGGTTGGTGTCGTCTGAGGTCTCAGTCAACCCGTACGCGTTGACCAACTTGATCCCGGGCTCGGCCGCGAACCAGCGCTGCGTGAGCTCCTTGCGCACCGCCTCGCCGGTGACCGACACGCACCGCAGGTCCAGCAGCTCGCGGGGGTGCTGCTCCAGATAGGACAGAACGACTTCGAGGTATGACGGCACGACCTGGAGCACGGCGACCCGGCCATCAACGATCTTGTCGACGAACCGATGGACGTCCAGGATCGCGTCCTGCTCGACCAGCAGGGTCCGCCCACCGACCAGGAGCGCGGAAACCAGTTGCCACAGCGAGATGTCGAAGCACTGGGGTGCGGTCTGGGCAACCACCTGTCCCTCGTCAATCTCCAGGTCGTCGATCTTGGCGTAGAGGTGGTTGAGCATGCCCGCGTGCTCGCACATCGCGCCCTTGGGCTCACCGGTGGAGCCGGAGGTGAAATAGATGTAGGCGAGCTGGTCCGCCGCGACGCCGACGCCGAGGTCACCGTCGGCGTGGTCCTCCTGGTAGGCCGCGTCGACGAAGAGCCTCTGGACTCCGGACAGTGCGTCGAGGGCCGCCTCGAGCGTGGTGGTGCTGCCCGGTTCAGTCAGCACGAGCCCGCACCCGGCACGGGAAAGCATGGTCGCGATGCGATCGGCCGGGAAATGCGGCTCGATGGGCAGGTACACGCCACCGGCCTTGAAGATCGCGAGGACGGCGGCCATCCAGTCCAGGTTGCGTTCGGTCACCACCGCGACGACACCTTCGCGGCGTAGCCCCTGCGCCAACAGGGCTCGTCCCAGCCGGTTGGCATGGGCATTGAGTTGCCGGTAGGTCCACTGCCGGTTGCCGTGCATGGCCGCGACGGTGTCCGGGTGTGCCCTCACCCGCTGCTCGAACAGCTCGTGAAACCGGCGGTCCGGCAGTTCCCGGCGCGGTCCGGCGAGCCCTTCGAGCTGGACGTGGAGTTCCTCGGCGGACAGCAGGCTGCACCGCCCGTGCTCGGCATCCGGATCGGCGGCGATCAGCGTGAGCGCGGTGAGGTGATAGCCGGCGATCCTGGCCGCGCAGTCCGCGTCGAGCACGTCGCTGCGGTACCGCAGCCGCAGTATGAGTTGGCCGTCGTGTGGCGAGATTCCCACTGCCAGCACGGTGTCTGAGGCGAGGTCCTGGGCGAGGACACTGCCGTCGCCGGTCGGATCGAATACGATCTCGAACGACGGTGCGGTCAGGCCCAGCTCGCGCCGGAGATCATCGACCGGAAAGTCGGAGTGCGACAGCAGTTGCGCCTCGACTCGATGAGTGTCCCGCAGCAACGTCCGCCACGAGTCGGATTCGGTCGTCAGCCGGCAGGGCAACGCTCGGCCACCCTCCACGGCGACGTAGCCGGTCACGACCTCGCGCTCGCCGGATAGCGCGGCCAGCACCTTGGCGTGCGCGCCCAGCAGCACCGAGCTCAGCGGCACCCCCAGCTCGTCGCCCAGCCCGCGCAACGCCCCCACCAGGTCCTCGGGGATCTTCTCCTCGTGCTCAACCACGCCGGTCACCGCATGGAGAGTCCAGCGCGGGATCGCGGTGAACCCGCCGGCCACCAGCACATCGCGCCAGAATTCCCGGCTGGCCTCCGCTAGCATTCTCATCGAAGGTTCCCTTCACTACCGTTGCCAGGTTGCTATTTGCCGTTGACCAGGGCGGCGCCACGGATTTCGTGACTGTCTCGCCAGACCCCTGCAGGGTCATGTCGAATTTCCCTGGCCGGATTTCCACCCCACCGTGCGCGCTGTGGGATCTCCTCGCCCTTCATCAGAAAAGAGTCGGGCGCAAGCACCGCACCCTCGCCCATCGTCACGCCGTAGTGGACAAAGGCGCCGACCCCGAGGGTGCAGCCGGCACCGATCGTGCTGCGGTCGGACTTGAAGGCGCCGTCCTCCTGCGAGTGGCACTGGATGACGCTGCCGGCATTGAGCGTGCAGTCGTCCCCGATGGTGACGAATGTCCGCTCCGTCAAAAAGCAGCCGTCGTCGAAGACCCTGCTGCCGAGCCGAACACCCAGCAGCCGCCAGATCACGTTCTTGAACGGGGTGCCGTTGAAGACCTGGAGGTATTCATCCGCACACACCTTCCAGAAACGTTCATGCCGCCAAAAGGCCAGCTCGTAGATCGAGCAGCCCTGCGGCCTTAAGGCCTGAAATGATCGAACGGCACGGTCGACTAGCACGAAGTAAACGACGCTGAACAGGAGGATAAGCACGTTGGTCAGCACGATCACCGATGCACCGAACGACTGGTAGAGGTCCACGGCGCCCATAGCGAGCAGGGTGACCCCGAAGAAAAAGATCCACCGCACCAGCAGGTACAACCCCATGGTGACGACATTGTGCTTATTCTTGGCGGCGAGGCGGCGACGCAGCTCATCCGCACTCTTCAGGTCGAGCCTGTTGTCACGCTCGACCGACCGTGGAATTTCGAAGCTGGGCGAGCCCAGAAGTCCGACACCCTCCCGGACTTCCCCGTCGAGGGGGACCATGGCCTTCGTCGCAAGGAGGCAGTTATCACCCGCCCTGCCCTGCGAGGGATAGGCGATTCTGTTCCCGAGGAAGTTGTGTTTCCCGATCGACACTCGGGACACCCGGAAGGACGTGCTCGAGAAGTCGGCATTGATGATCGACAGCCCATCAGCGACCATCGTTCCGCTGCCGACCGAGCACAGGTATGGGTTATCGTGCTTCACCTCCGTGCCGAAGTTCGACCCAGTCTGCTCGACCCGGGAAAGGTCGTACCCGAGGCAGCGCAAATAGTGGACGATGTAGGAGCTGTCACCGAACAGACGCGTGAAGAATTTTCTGTTGGTCATGCGCGCAATCGCCAGGTGGACCCAGTAGTGGAAGCCATACAGGCGATAGACCTTGTCCGGCTTGATGGCGAGGCTGAGCACGCGAGGGACAGTGACCAGGAAAAGCAGGCCGACGAGCACCGAGCCGAAGAACAGCACGGAGGAGGCGACCAGGGTGTCGCGGTAGAACGTCCAGCTCGTGAAAGCCGGCGGCCCTGAGTCCAGCAGCGCGGCGAGCTGCGGGACCGCAGTGAGCAGCATGGTCACACCGCTGATCCCCAGCGGCACGTACACAACCAGCACGCTCAGCAGTTGCAGGACGGGGAAGACCAACCTTCTCAGGGTGCCGCAGTCGGTGGGGTCAACCGCCCGGTAGTCCACCTCGGTTCGCTGCGCTGGGGACCCGTGCCAGCGCTCGCCGTCGGGCACCGCCTGCCCGGCATGCAGAGAGGAGGAATGGCCGAGTTGGGCCCCATCACCCAGCGAGGTCCCGATGTCGAGCACCGTTGCCTCGCTGACGAGCACGTTCTTCCCGAGGGTGACCGCGCCGGTCTGGATCACGCCGGCGTGGGCCCGGTAGCAGGTGAACAACGAGTCCTTACGGATGACCGTGCCCTCGCCGATAGTGAGCAGGTCGGTGCACACGGGCACGGTCCGGGAGAAGATCGCGGCGCCTCGCCCGACCTTCGCGCCCAGCGCCCGCAGATAGAACACGTAGAGCGGCGAACCGACGAACCGGGCCAGCGGGTTCGACCGGACCAGCGTCTTGACGATCCAGAAGCGGACGTACGCCAGGCTCCAGACGCGGATCTGCTGGGGCTTCCACCGACCAATGAGCATCCACTTCGCCAGGATCGGAAGGGTGCACAGGCCGATGAAGCTCACCCCGCCGACCAGGACCGACCGCAGGTAGACGTCGATCACACCGGAGCCGGCAAAGATCCACTCGTAGCCTCGGACAACGACAAGTGCGGCGAGGGAGGAATATCCAAGGAAGAACAGGAACTGCAGCGTTGCGCAGAGGACGTACTGCAGCGTGTTGGCTGGTGTCGCCACCTCGATCGACGCCGGGACCGACGACTCGACAGGGGTGGGTGCGGGGTCCGCGAACGCTGTCGCCAAACTTCTGATCGTGGGATGCCGGTAGATGTCCTGCATCGACACCGTCGGCAGGTCCGCCCGCTTCCTGACCCGGGCACAGAATCGGGCCATCACCATCGAGTCAGCACCCAGGTCATCGAAGAAATGGCTGTCGACCGACACCCGCTCGACGCCCACGAGGTCCGCCAGCACCTCGGCGAGGTTGCTCTCAGTGCCGGTCGTCGGGTCGGCGTAGCTGCCTTGAGCGGTTAAAGATTCGATCAGTGGGCTCATCGCATACTCCTTAGCCATCCCCGTTGGCCGCGTCGGTGGCACGGGTCAGGCTGACCGGGGACCGGCGGTCAGCTCGGCGGTGCTGAGCACGTCCTCGCCGTAAAGAGCGTGCAGCCAGTTGGTCTGGTAGATGGTGTCGAGGTAGCGCTCGCCGAGGTCTGGGGCGATGGCCACCGCGGTGAGTTCCTGCGCGTCATGCAGGGTCAACCAGGCCGTCGCGCCGCTGACCACTGTGCCGGTGGAGCCGCCGAACAGGAATCCGCGGCTGGCCAGGCGATGGCAGGCACGGATGGTGTCCGCTTCCTGGACGTGTACCACATCGTCCACATAGGTCATGTCGAGCATCGGCGGACGGACGCTCGTGCCCAGGCCGGGAATCATCCGCCGGCCCGGCGCGCCACCGAAGGTCACCGAGCCGACGCTGTCTACGGCGACGATCCGCACCGGCCGCTGCCACTCCCGGAAGTAGCGCGCGCAGCCCATCAGGGTCCCTGTGGTGCCGGCGCCTACGAACAGCACGTCCAGTCCCGAGAACTGGCGGGCGATCGCCGGTGCTGTGGTGCGGTAGTGCGCCTTCCAGTTGTTCGGATTGGTGTACTGGTTGAGCCACACATACCGGGGGTCGGAGGCGCACAGTGCGCGGACGTAGTCGATCCGTGCGCCGAGGAAGCCACCGTTGGCATCTGGCTCGACGATGGTGTGCACCTGGCTGCCCAGCGCCTCCATCAGCCGCCTGGTCGACAGGTTGCAACGGGAGTCAGTGACGCACAGGAATCGGTAGCCCTTGCTCGCCGCGACCATGCTCAGCGCCACGCCCAGGTTTCCGGACGAGGACTCGACCAAGACCGACCACGGCATCAGGACTCCGTCCCGCTCGGCAGCCTCGACCATCTCGGTCGCGGCCTTCAGCTTGACCGAGCCGGCGAAGTTGAAACCCTCACACTTCAGGAAGAGCGAGTTCCCGAAGATCGACCGAAGGTCGACGAAGAGCTCCTCCTCGTTGAAGTCCTGCGGCACCGATATCACTGACACGACGACCCCTCTTCTTGTCTCTTCTTGTCACCTGCTAATAACTAGGAAACTGAACACCGCGGTCTTACACAGGGCAGCGCAACGGCGTTGGCTCCGGTCGGCCTACAAAAGTGCACCTTCATCCGGCTGCGCAAACCCGACGGCAGCATCGACAGTTGCGCGTCGGTGCCGACAAACAGGAATAGAACAGACGTGACCCGCGGACTGCCGGTAATCCGGGTGATTGACTAGTGTCGCGTTAATGAAGTTCCTTTACGCCTTTTAGGCGTGGGCACCACCGTCTCGCGAGCGTCTCGCGGTCCTTGTCCCGAATCTCCAATGCGCGGCAACACGCATACGTCGTTGCCCCAGATCACCCTCAAATGTAAAGGACCTTCGTTAATGAGACACTAGACAGTCGAGTTCAGTAACTGAGTTAATTTCGATCCTCCACCGAGTTGCCCAAGGGGATGGCTCTGCACTGCTTGTCCAGGATGCTGGACGCCTTGGAGCCGGTCATCATCTCCACGGGTCATCTTCCACGTACCCCAGTTCATGCAGTCACGCTAAGTTAGATGATGTACACGGAGAGCTATCTACATCCGTGGTATGACGGTGAACGACCCCACCAGCGGAAACAGCACCGTTATCGCCCATGACGGGCACGGCCGTAAGACCCTGATGATCCACTGCGCTCGCACCGGCACATGTGCCGTTGCGGTATTAGGAGCCGGTCAGGAACTCCGAGATGGAGCGGCGCAGACCGGCAACGTCCAGCCCGTGGAGAACATCGTGCTGCTCGGGTGTGCCGTACCGGCGCTGTTCGACCCGGCTGACGCCTAGCGCGAGCGTCCGGTGTGGACGGTCCGGCAGTGCCTCGTCGATCAGTCGGGTGGAGGTGCCGGCCAGGTACGGTTCTACCAGGACCACGGTGTCGGCCGCCGCCAGCTCGCGCAGGCCGTCCAGGTCCAGGGGCCGCACTGTGTTCGTATAGGCCACAGTCACGTCTAAGCCGGCGGTGGCCGCCAGAACCGGGTCGAGCATCGACCCGACCGCGAGCACCAGGGCATGCCCACCCCGCCGCACCACGTCCAGCCGCCCATCCAGGGCTGCCGGCCGGGATGCGATGTTGCTCCGGTTAGACAGTCGCAGGTAGACCGGGTCGCCGCTGCGCACCGCGGTTCGCAGCAGCGGCGCTACCTCGTCTGGATGGCCGGGCACGTACACGGTCCAGTCCGGCAGCGAGTCCAGCAGCGCCACGTCGCCCGGGGACTGGTGGGTCCGGCCGCCCTCGGTCCAGTCGTAGGAGGCCCCGACGCTGACCAGCACCGCGGACACCCCCTGATGGGTCAGATCCAGGGATCTGGCCCACTTTCCGTGATCGAGTTGGCCCCGGTCGCGTCAGGCGGCGAGGAGGATCCGTTTGCGGAGGAGGTCGAATTTGGCGCGGCCGTACATCTGTCTTTTGATCATTTTGATGCGGTT
>JALZHU010000154.1 GCA_030860695.1 Actinomycetota bacterium | reverse complement strand
ATCGCATCTACGAGGTGCCCTTTCGACGACGGGTATCGGGGCGTCAGCAACTCCGATCTTCCCAGGCCAAAGGGCACTTCCCCTCTTATGACACGCCCTCGGTCACAATCCGCACGGTGGATCCAGGTTCAGAGACCGTGGGGGAAGCTGAGGATTTTATTTTAAAGAACATCATGGATCTGTGGCTACGTGAGGCTAAGGATCGACGGCTTGACGGCAGTAATTTGATGCCGATTCGACTTGTGCGCTGTGACACAGGGGAAGCAGTGCTGGCCCCGGAAAGTTTGGAAGAGAGTATTTGGACGTCGGCTGAGTACCGGGAGGCCGCTTCGGGCGTCGTCCTAAGACGTGGGATGCGGCGTGCCGTCGTGTATGGGAGCTCGGGAAGCGGGAAGACGACGTTTGCCTTGATGCTGACCCACGGTCTCGCAGAGCACCGACGCGCCATGGTGGGGAAAAGCCGACGCGCCATGGAAGAGGAAAACCAGCCCACCGAGGATGGGTTCTTGCCGCTGCTGCTCTCCCTCTCGTCCTGGGATGCGAGGGAGGACTTCGCGGCGTGGTTCGGCCGCGTGGCCGTCGCCTCTTATCCAGATTTGAGACGGATCCGGATTGGCGAAGGAACAACACTGCTGGGGCGGCTAATGACGGACACAAAGATCCTATTAGTGCTCGACAGCTTTGACGAGCTGCTAGATGACGAAGACGAGGCGCGCAAGGCGCGCGAGGCACTCAACCGCATCGACGAAAAAGTGCTGAAGGAGCAGCCTATTATTCTGTTGTGCCGCGACAGCATCCGAGAGATCGTTGATGATGGCCTGGCCGACAGCTACGTGCTGAGCATCTCGGAAGCTAGCGCAGACGATGTCAGATCGTATCTTGACGCGCTGGCCCGCCGTGAAAAGGCGACGCAACACTGGCAGCCGGTGCTCGACGAGCTGAAGTACCACCCAGACGGCGAGCTGGCTCGTGTGTTGCGAACCCCGTTGTACGCTTCCCTCGCCTGTGCGGGATTCGAGGCTGACGAGGCACTTCCCCAACAGCTAGCCGAGATCACGTCCGCGGCCGAAGCTGAAAGCAAGGCGAAAGAATTCCTGCTGAATGACTATGTCGCCAGGGCGATGGATCGGGCCAAGAATTGGTGCCGGAAAAGCTCGATGCGGTGGTTCGAATCCATTATGCACAAGATGCAGGCGTATTCGACACGCAGCTTGACGCGGTGGCTGGAATTCATTGCACACAAGATGCAGGCTTATCCGACACAAAGCTTATCCTGGTGGCGCATGTGCGAGGTCGTGCCCCATTGGGTGTTCGCGATCGCCGTCGGTGTCGCAGTTGGCCCCCCGTACTGGTTAGCCTTGATGTTACCGGAGGGACTGACCAGGGGTTTCGCCATTGGCTGCACCACCTGTTTCGCTCTTGGGCTGCTACGGGGCATTAAACTACGGCCAAGCGCGGCGGTGGTGACCGGTGTGACCACATTTGCGATGGTGGCCACGATTGGCGGCGCCCAGCTCGGCTGGCCAGAAGTTCTTCCGGATATCGTCGAAATTGGTATTGCCATGAGTGTAGTAATGTTATGCAAGACGTGGCTGACGGTTGCCCGCAACGACAGACGATCTAGCTGGGTCAAGGTCTGTATTGCGTCGGTGGCGGCTGGAGCAGCCGCGGGCGTGGCAGTCGCCGTTGTACACGCTGTTCTTCCTGATGTGCCACTCTTCACTGGACCGTTGAGTGTCGGACGGTCGGTGACGCTCGGCGTGGGCGTCGCGACGATGGTGTGCCGGCTACTCAGCACGGTCGACGCCCCACCTCGGCCCTCGATGATCGAGTTCAACATCGACCGGCGAGCCGGACAACTACGGCGTCACCTTTCCGGCGCGATTATCTCCGGGTTCGCGATGGGAGTGGCTGGGGGGTTTGTTGGCGGGATGAACCATGGACTGGACTATGGCTGGCGGATCGCGCTTATCTTCGGACTGGTCGCGGGGTTACCAGTTGGCGTGGGTGGCGGCTTGCTGGGATGGTTAAGCCATCTCGACCCAAAGCATGGGCGCCCAGCCACTGTCCCCCAGAAGACCATGCGGAACGACCGAGTCGCAGCAATCGCTTCCATTATCGTGCTTGGGATGATATCGGCTGCGGCCATCGGCTTGCTACTTGGACTGCTTCGACCGGTAGTCGCCGATCTGCAGGGCTCCTCTTTCCGTGTCAGCCCGGTCGACGGCGCGCTTTTCGGACTGGCCCTTGGCATGCCGTTCGCAGCGCTCATGACTGCCTGGCCAGCATTCTTGGTATCACACACATGGTTCGCTTTGACCGCACGGCTACCCTGGCGATTTTGGACCTTCCTGTCTGCCCTACATATCAGCGGGTTGCTGCGGCAGGAGGGCGCAACGTACCAGTTCCGGTTCAGTGAACTTCAGACTCTGCTGGCGGCGCGCTACAAGGCCGTCAGCAGGAGACCCGGAGAAGGGCCACCACCGACGGTGGCTTGTCCGGAAAATGCTGTGAGCCGAAACCGAGCCCTCCGCAAGTGATCAATCTGGCCGACTACCAGGTGCGCCGTAGAGCGGTTCTCGACGGGCTCACCAGCGAGTATCAGATCGCAGCGTGATCGAGCCGTGTGACCATGAACCCGCAGGTCAAGCCAAACAATCATATACTCGAGCCCTACAGGTTTTGCCCGAGGACGCCTCTAGGGGGCTGACGCCGCATAAAGCGGCGAAAAAGGCCTCGCTGCGCAGCCGGTCGGGGTTATCGCCAGCAGTGATGAGCAGGGCTGCGGCGTTGTCAGGACCGATGCCGCGGTGAGTCAACAAACTCGGGCAATGCGTGGTGATCGTGTCCGTGATCCGGTGGACCAGGTCGTGGATTTCCTCGGTCAGCTGCACACTGCGCTAAGCGAGCAACCGCAGGGTGTAGACCGCCGCGCTGGCGACGTCTTGTGCTGCGGTGGTCTCGAGTTGCGCGCAGCGGCGGATGAGCATCGTGTTACGCAGGCCGGACAGCGCCTCGCACAGCACGGGGTCGGCGGCCACCAACACGGCTTTGAGTTGGTTAATGGTCTGGGTGCGGGCCTTGACCGCGGAAGCCTTCGCCAGCTTGAACATTCCCAGCATCTCCACCGGCCCGTCACCGGCCTTCGCCCTCGCGCTGGCCCGGCCGCTGAGCACGGCCCGGGCAGCGGACTCGGCGTCGACGGGGTCAGTCTTGCCCCGCCGGCGGCGGGTGGCCTTATCGGGCGCGTTGACCTCGATCACCTCAACACCGGCAGCCCGCACATGGCGGGCCAGCGCCGCACCGTAGGAACCGGTGCACTCCACCTCAGCCCACCGCAGGACGCCGAACGTGCCCACCCAGGCCACCAACGCCCGATACCCAGCAGCGGTGGCCGGAAAGCTCTTACTGCTCAACCGGGTACCCAGCCTGCTCAACCGGGTACCCAGCGTGGTCAAGACCACCGCAACCTGTCGGTCGCTGTGGGTGTGTCGCCAATCCAGCACGCCATCTCGTACCCCAACCCCTGTCACTAGTTGCCTGGGTGATCTGATGGGTCGTCGCTCAACGCGGCGAGCTGGTCACCCCTCGGGGACTTGTTGCAGGCAATCGGCCTGTGATACACCGACCCCTCCCACAGCTCCGATGAGGAGATCGTCGCCTACCTGCGCAGTGCTGTTGGGCGATGAAGGCCCCGGGATCCGGGACTGGCTCACGATGTAACGCTGTGCGCCGACGATCGAAGCAGATGTTGAGCGCTCGGCGCAATCGCCGAGTCGCGAGACAGACAGGAGAGTGACGGTGAGTGACGGCTTGCCCTGTCGCCGATGCTCGTTCCTCAACAGAGCGGACGACCGGTACTGCGAACGCTGCGGTGAAGAGACCCAGCAGCTGATTCCGCCGTCGCCCGCAACGGCCACCATGAGCCGACCTGTGCACAATGGCGGGCCTGTGCGCGGTATTCCTCCCGTGCAACGGGACGCTACTACGCGCTACCTCTGTGCGGCGGCTCACCTCGACCCAGCGTTCAGTGACCGCGCTATCGCCGAATTCCTCGTCGAGCCGGTACGGGCGCTCCCACCAGCACCCGGAGTCGACTCGGCGGCTGTACTGAGAGATGCGGTAGCCGCGCGCGCCCGGCGCCGCATCCGCGACGCCATCCTGCTGCTTCTCCTGGTGGTGCTCGCGTTCGTCAGCCCGGCAGTTTTACTGGTCTGGCTGATCCCTGCGGTGGGCGTGTTCCTTGGCATGATGATCACGTCCGCTGGCGGGACCATAGTCGGTAGCTTGTCCCCCGCTCTCGCCCGCAGCCTCGGCACCGCGGTAGGAAGATTGAGCAAGGCCGTCAGCATCGGGCTGTTCGCCGTCGCGGGAATCGTCGCGGGGATCATGCTGCTGCCGCAGCTTCTGGCGCTCGGGCTGTCCGGCGCGGAGTCCAGTGATCTATCTGACGTGGTGGTGGAGCGCTCGTTCTTTCCTTACGGAGCGCTCTTCATCGCAATACTGGCGCTAGTCGTGATCGGCATCGACCAGTTCATCGTGCACCGCCTGGTCTATACCAGTTTCCGCCCAGGCAGCTTCATCTCCGACGGGCGGCGCGCCCGCTCCGACTGGGAACGTACAGTCCGAACCCTTGGGCATGGGTCTTTCCAGCAACCCCTCGCCAGGCTCGCCTCTGTCGGCGAGCACGGCCCCGGCAGCCAGGATCTGGCCGACGTTGTCGTGCACCGTGGTTTCTCGCCGTTTATCGGTGCCGGTCCGCGGATCCACCGCAAGATCATCCCACTGCCTCTGGAGCCAGCCAACAAGGACAACGCCAGCGATAATGGGAGCAACCTCCGGCCCGAACCGCGGCCGATCAGCGTCGTGGGCTTGCATCAGCATGTCGCCGCAGCCATGAACGAGCTGCGCTCGTCGTCCTCGCTTGGCCCGAGTGGCCGGTTCGTCGGCCTCATCCAGCGCGAACAGATCCTGATGGCGGCCGACTGGCTGCTGGCCAACCTCGATACTCAGCCTCAGCCTGCTGTGCTCGCCGACCTGAACCGTCCGCCGGCGGCGTACATGCCGGCCGCCGCCGCCCGTCACCTCGCGGATACACCCCATGAATGGGCGCGTTACTACCAGTGTTTCCGGATCGAGGCCTGGGAGCGCGACCTGACCACGTCTTGCTACCTGCATGCAGGGACGGATCAGCGGATGCTGTTCCTTGAGTGGACCTTCTGTGTCCTGCCGCCCATCCGGAGCATCTACCGGGCGATCGACCGGGTGCAGCACCCGTTCCTGGACCCGCTGAGATGCTCCCTTATGGAGTGGGTGACGCTCCCGGCTACCGTCCTCCGCCGGTTTCGGTCGGTCTTTCACCGCTTCAAGCCACTCGCCCAGCGGGATGGGGAAGTCGTCCCCGACAGGTACGGCGCGGGCAAGAGCCTGCGCGAGCTCGCCGCGGGCGTTGACGTCCAGACTTACTTCCAGGACGTTGACGCCGAGCGCTACGTGAAGATCCTGGACGCGGCCCTTTTCCGGGCAGTGGGTGAATACCTGGAGGACCACGGCTATTCAGTAGTGGAGTTCATGAAGATGGCCGACCCGGTAATCAACCAGATCAATTCGGGGAATTTCTTCGGGTCCGCCGTGGGATTCGGCAGCACCGTACAGGGCGGCACCGTACAGGGCAACAACATCAACTCGCCCGCATAGCCGAAGGGAACGCCATGATCAGCGGAAAGTCGACTCACGAAACGATAACGAACAGTGGAACGTTCATCGGCAGCGCTGTTGGCCAGGGCAGCACGGTCAGCAACAACACGATAAGCAACAACACGATCACGGTCGGCGAGGCGCGCACACAGGTATCCCTGGATGAGTTAAGGAACGCGATCGCGGCGACGCGCGACGATCTGGTCGGGGCGGCGGAAGATCCAGACGCGAAGGCCGTGGTGCGTTACCTAATTCGCACAATCGAGGGTGAGCTCGCCAAAGATCAGCCGCGGGGCACAGAGGTAAGTAGCCGCTGGGATGAGGTGAGCAAAATGCTCAGCCCGCTGGCGACGGCATCAGGCATCGTCGCACAGATCACCGGCTTGATCACAAAGGTCTTCGGCGAGAGCTGAATGCCGGCTACCGCGTTTTCGAGCTGCCCGCCCGTCCCTCGGCGTGGGACACTCGGTGGGCATAGCAGTCCTCAGCGGGGATGCCGTTGGCGTCGCACCAAGCGTTGGCTGCATCCGGGCTGGCGTAGGGCTCAGCCATGATGGTGACCCAGTAGCCGGGCGGGTAGCTGCTGTAGTCGTCGGAGCGGATGAGCACGCTACGCGGGAACCGTGCGTGCAGGGCCCGGAAGTCGGCCAGGATCTCCGGATAGCCGTAGGTCTCGCCGTGCACTGTCATGCCCAGCCGTTTCGAGGACAGCTGCGGCACCCAGGAACCCACCAGTCCCTCGGCCACACTGCGGTCTGCGTCCACCTGCTGCTGCAGGTCAGCCTCGGTAACCACTGGGGTTGCCGCGGTCGTCTGGCTCGCGCCACGCTGTTCACGGCCCCCCGGTTGGTCCGGCGCGGATGCGGGCAGCGTGGGGGTGGTCTGGGTGGTCTGGGTAGCGCTCGAGCGCAGGACCACGACCACCGCCAGCCCGGCGATCACCAGCACCGCTGTGGCTGCGACCCACACGATTGCCCGGGTGCGCCTGGTGCTCCGGTGCGGCACGGCGGGCGGCTGCCACGAGGGCGGCCAGGGACTCGCCGCGGTATCGGTGCCTTGCGACTGTCCCCTTAGGTCAGTGACCGCCTCCGCAACCGGTTGCCCGCGCGCGGGTGCGGAGTCGGCTGGCCCCGTTGGTTCACCGCACCCGGTGCAAAATCGAGCTCCGTTGCGCAGTTCCCGATCACACGACAGGCACACTGTCATTTGGCCCACCATCCTGATCACCGTGGCCATGTCTGGCCCCGGGGAGCTTACGCTGGTTCGCCAGGGCGATCGGCGTGCCGTTTGTTCGCATCAGCGTGTGGGGCTCGGGAACTCGATGCAAGCATCTGGCCTGCGCTCTTGCTTGGCTATGGATCATCATCGGATGCTGCTGTTGTCGATCTTCTACCGGCTGTTGCGCTGTCTGCCGGCAATCAACAACCTCGTGGTGCACATGGCAACCGAGAACCCCTGGGGACATCGGCGCGTGCAGGGCGAACTGGTCCGGCTCGGCCATCGCATCGCCGCCTCCACGGTATGGCAGATCCTGCACGACGCTGGCATTGATCCCGCCCCGCGTCGATCGGGTCCGACCTGGCGCCAGTTCCTCACTGCCCAGGCCAAGGCCATCCTCGCCGTGGACTTCGTGCCCGTGAACACCATCTTGCTCAGGCGGATCTACGTCCTGATCGCGGTCGAGCATGGCTCCCGCCGAGCACATCTGCTCGGGGTGAGCGCGCACCCGACCGGGGCGTGGACCACCCAAGCCGCTCGCAAGCTGCTGATGGACCTCGCCGACCGCATCCGGATCCTGACCAGTCCACCAGGAGCGCCCCGAGCGAACGCGATCTGCGAACGCATGATCGGAACCCTGCGCCGCGAGCTGCTCGACAGGGTTCTGGTAGTCAACGAACGCCACCTACGCCGGATCCTTACGATCTACCTGCAACATTTCAACACCGCACCGCCCCACCGAACGCTGGCGCAACTCGCCCCGGCCCAAGCCGAAACTCAGTGAGGTACCACAGGTACCGTGATCACCAACGAAGGCCGTGTCCGGGTGGCTTGGTGACCGGGGATGACACCTACCGGGGTATGGCCCCGGCATGTGACGCCTGAACGCCGGGGTCTATGTCCCGGAACCTCGCGGTGCTGCTCAAGGCGGACCCTCCCGTGATCACCGAGAGGCTGCGCCAGCCGGGGCGCACAGCCGTTTCAAGCGCCAGCCTGACGGCCCTCGCGCCGAGGCCGACCTCTAGCGCTTCAGCCAGCGAAGGGTGGATGACCCGAGCCGACCGTCTCACAGGCGAGCACGGCGTGCCTGCACAAAGGACCAGATCGCCAGAACCACGAACACCCCGCACAGGGCAAGGTTGAGCACACCTGCCGTTTGGGCGATGTCGGCGCGCTCAGAACCTGCGGACGGTCTGGCGATGAGTTGATAGGCAGAGCCCAGGACGCCGAGCACGGCGACAGCCGCGGCGGTGTGCATTGCATGGCGGCGCGCGCCACCACCGCGGAGGCCGACGAGCCCGGCGACCGCGAGCAGCACCCCGAGCACCGCGGGAATGAGCGCGGTTGGACTGGCGCCGGGACCGGAGGCGATGTACGCCCAACCTCCCAGCACGATCAGTAAGATCCCGATAACAAGTGCGATCTTAGGCAAGGGAATGTTCCCCCATCTCCACCAGACGCGTGTTTCACCAGTATTCCGCATGAGACCCGCGCCGGCAGGTGCCCCCACGGGGCGTCCCGGTCATCGCTGGATGCGGCGGTTGACCCCCCGGAGCAGTTCGGGGGTGGCCACCGTTGTTACCGGTCGCGGGTAGCGCGCCACTTCGGGTCCGACCGTGAAGGGCCCGCCTTGGTGGACGGTCCTGAGCCGACCGGACCGGATTTGCTCGTAGATGACTGATCGGCTAATTGAGAGCAGTTGCATCGCCTCAGGGATGCGGTACCCGCGGAGGCCAGGCGGCAGTCAGAGTGGTGGTCCAGGTGGGCCGTGAGTCTGGCTTCACTTGGTGAATTAGGCGCGCGGATCACGAGCGACCACGTCGAGAGAGGCTTGCAGCCGAACCGTTGGAGCCACAACGCGCCGCCGACCGCTAGCCGCGGCCCTGGGTGTCGGATCCGCAGGTTAACGGGGTAGGACGCTAACGTGGGCACATGGCTCCGTGGGCTGCGATCGATGATGTGCGGCTGTCTGCCGGCCTGTACGACATCCGCGAGGCCGCCCGGTTGATCGATCTGCCTTAGCAGACGTTCCGCCGTTGGGCAAGGGGCTATGAACACGGCGCGCTACTGCTGCACATGCTCGATCGCGATGCGCGTCGTGAATCGTCAGTGCCGTTTATCGCGCTTGCCGAAGCGTGGGTGCTTGACGGGCTTCGGCGGGCCGGAGTCCGGCCTAGCAAGATCCGCCCGGGACTGGACGAGCTGAAGCGCCAGTTCGGGGCCGAGTACGTGCTAATGGCGCCGGAACTCGCGACCGATGGCGTTGACCTGCTGTGGGACTTCTCCCGCACGAAGGCCGAAGGACTGATCGAAGCAGGGTCTGGTCAGCACGTCATCCGGGAGATCGTCGTGGACTACCTCACGTACCTGACGCTTGGCGAGGACAACCTGCCCGAGTAGTTCACCGACGTCTTCGATGCCGTGTTCACCAGCGAAGGCATCCGCATCCTGCGGACACCGGTGCGGGCGCCCCGAGCGAACGCGATCGTCGAACGATGGATCGGCACCGTCCGCCGAGAGCTGCTCGACCGAATACTGATCCTCAACCGGCGCCACCTCGAACACGTACTGGCCGAGTACACGACGCATTTCAGCCAGCACCGCCCCCGCCACGCCCTGCAGCACGCAGCACCACTCAGGCCACTGCCACCGCCCTGGTCACAGCCCGACCTTCACCTCCGACGTCGCGATCGGCTTGGCGAGCCGATCCACGAATATGCCCAGGTCGCATGACGTGGATGACCAATTCGGCACCCACACCCCGCGTCGGATTCTATCGTCAAGGACCCGCACACCAGCGTGCCGCCACGGAGCAAACAGTTGCCGCGAAGCCGAGACAGAGGTGGCGGCATGAACCTTCCCAACACGCTGAGAGCAGCAGCCCATGCGCTCAGCGACCGAACCGACCTTGAACACGCAAATGCCCTGACTGGCTTGCTGCAAACCGTGCCGATGATATGGAACGCAACATCGCTATCTGGCGACGCACCGGGCAAGACGTCTCCGCTCTCATTGAAAAGTACTACGCTCATCGACCAGAGTTCCAGAAGGCCGTCAGAGCGGAGTGGCGTATTCCTGGTGAGATTCCACGCCCACCCCGGCCGCCAGATTGGTCCTTCCGGAGAAGCAAGTAGTGCTCTACTTCAGCGACTGACACTGTTGCATCGGCGGAGCACCAGGTCGGGCAGGCGGGACCGTTGCATTAAGCGATGGGCCCGCCCATCCCGGTCCCCTTACCTGCCCATGAGCCATGCGGCATGCCTTCGAATGTCCGGTTCACCGGAAGCCGGTGAAGCTGGATCTTGGCGCTGGCACACGGGCATGGCAACGACGACGCATCGGCTCACCCTGCCCAACCCGTCATCGGTCACGGCAACAGACCCCGCATGCTCGATCGGAGATCGTCCGAGTCGTGTGGGGTGGTTCAACGGGTGATACCGGTGTGTCCTATTGAGTAACGTCCTGGTTGGGGCCACACGCATAGTCCGTGCGGGCCGTTGCCGACCGGGATCTTTCTGATGAGGGCGCCGTTGCTGGTGGATAACACGTAGACGACGTTGTCATAGCGGCCCGAGAGCCATAATTGGGTGCCGTTGGCGGTGAGGTTGCCCATGTCGGGGCTGCCCCCGCCGGGGATCTGCCACTTGGTGATCGGCGTCCCGCCCTCGGCGGTGAGCACGCTGACGCTGCCTTCTCCGCGGTTGGAAACGAACAATCGCTTCGCGTCGCGGGATAGGTAAAGCCCGTGCGCGCAGCGGCCGGTGGGGATGAACCGCTGCACCATGGTGGCCGCACGGTCGAGCATCCATAACCCGCCAGCGTCACAGTCGGCCACGTAGTAGGCCGAGCCGTTCGGGGCGAGCTTGACGTCTTGGGGTCCCATGTGGGTGTGCCGGGCCGGCATGGGGATCACCCTCAACAACTGGTGCGAGGCCACGTCGACCACGGCGACTGCGCCGGCGAATTCGCAGCTGAACACGACGGTACGACCGTCGGCAGAAAATTCGGCATGGTTGATGCCAGCGCATGCTGGGATTGGCGTGACATCGCGTTGGATCCAGCTGTGCGGGTCGTACCAGACCAGCTTCCGACGAGCTTCGGCCACCGATATCGCGTACTTCCCGTCCGGGGTGAAGTACATGTTATACGGGTCGATTACAGGGATCCGCCGACCGGGCAGGCCGGTTGTCGGGTCGAAAGCTAGTAGGTGGTTGTCCAAGGAATCGGTGACGTAGAGGGTTCGCATGTCATAGGAAGGCACGACGTGCTGTGGCTGGCGCCCCGTCGGGTAGCGACCGATCACCGTGAAGGTCGCCGGATCGATTACCCACACATCACCAGAGTGGGTATGAGGTACATAGACTAGCGGCCGGTCGGCTCGCACCGCAGCTGACAGCATCTGCGCACCGGCGGCAGCATAGACATTGTCTGGATCAACCAATGCTGGCATCCCCGGCAGTCCGCCCACTGCGGACACCCCTGGTGCGGTGCCGGGATGGTCTGGCGTGCTCACGGGACGCATCGGGCTGCGGGGGTCCGGCGTGAAAACGAGACCACCACAGCTGCCCAGCACCGCAACGATGACCAGCACGACGAGCTGCAGCGGCTGACGACTCCGCATGGCTTAGTCCAGCAGCTCCCCGCTCGCAACCTCCGACAATGACCGTCCGGCCAGATCGAGCACTACACCAACAAGCGCGACCACCGTGTCCTCCCTCCGCTGCTGACGGGTGTACAACCCCGGTACTGGCTGATCACGCTACCCACCCCAACCGCTGCCACCACCCGCCGGATCAGCTGCGGTGAACCGCCGACTTGTATGAGATCCACGGGATAGAGGGTTAGGTAATCTAGCGTCCCGTCGTGATGCCGACTGGGCTGACTCGTGAATCGCATGCCGCCTGCGGGCTGGCTCTGCCCGCTGGGCACCTTCAGCACTCGCTTCACCGAGTTGGTCGGTGTGCCGCCCAGCACCTATCGGGGCCAGGCGGCGCGCGCGACGGCGGGGATGCCGTCGTGCGTGGCGAAACAGGTGACCAGACCGATCAGGAATCGAGAAGCGCCGGTCACCGAGCCGCACCTAGCGTGACCGCCATGGACATCACCATTCACGCGAGCTTCCTCCCGCACAACGACCCGGACGCCTCCCTGGCCTTCTACCGCGACACCCTCGGCTTCGAGGTCCGCAACGACGTCGGATACGACGGGATGCGCTGGATCACGGTCGGCCCCGCCGACCAGCCGGCACGTCGATCGTCCTGCATCCGCCGGCCGCCGACCCCGGCATCACCGACGACGAGCGCCGCATGCGGGCAACCTGATCCGCATCCAGGAGCTGCGCTGAGCCGTCCGGCGATCGCAGCCATGACCTGAACAGACGGCACCGTGAAGGAGCCCGCGCACGACGCCGGTGGCGGCCGCCTGGTGGCCACCGTCACCGACCCGATGGCAACGTCCCCGAGCTGCGTCACGACCGATGAGTGCCGACCCCCGCTCCCGCGCTCAGCGTCGTCGCGACACCGAGCATCGGCTCACCCACGACAAAGACGTCTGGGTGGCCAGTGCCTCGGCGGACGGTGCGCCGTACCTGGTGCCGCTGTCCGACTGGGACGGCGAGGCGCTGCTGATGGCCACGCCGACGGGCAGCCCGACCGGCAGGAACCTGGCTGCCACCCGGGCCGTTCGACTGGGGCTGGGCCACACCCGTGACGTGTCCATGATCGAGGGCGAAGTCGAGGTCCTCAAGATCGACGCGCTGCCGCAGGAGCGGGGTGACCGGTTCGTCGCGCACACCGGCTTCGACCCGCGTGCGCCGGCCACGCCGTACCGCTGGTTCCGCATCTCCCCGCGCCGCATCCAGGCTTGGCGCGAGGTGAACGAGATGCCCGACCGCGAGCTGATGCGCGACGGCCGCTGGTTGGTCTGACGCCTCGGCCGGGCGCGCCGCGTGACCGGGGCCCAAAGGTGCCACGGGCCGAAGCGGCGTGGATGCCTTGGTTCTTGCGCCGAGCGCGACCCCGGCCGGC
>JALZHU010000422.1 GCA_030860695.1 Actinomycetota bacterium | reverse complement strand
CAACACGATGACCTCACGAGGGAACCGAAACCCAGCGAAACCAGACCTCGGCGCTGGCACCCGAACAAGACGACGACGCATCACCCCACCCTGCCCGAGCACGTCATCGGTCAACGCAACAGCCCCCCAGAGTGCAAACCAAGGGGGTACGGCATGTACAAGATCAATAAGATACGACCGGCGACGCCCGCTGAGGTGGAGGCCATTGGACAGCATCTCGCGGACTTTCCGCGGTGCGACGGGACGCAGATCATAGACCCTAACGACCGGACCTTGGTGACCATGAAACCAAAGCTGCGGTGCCGGGACTGCGGGGTGAACTTCACGGTCCGTGAGTAAACGGTGTCTCTCCGGGAGTGGGGCGCCTGAGCATCAGCTGTTCTGTGCTTGTAGTGGGGGCACAGCCATCGGGTCTGTTGCATTGAGCGATCGATCTAATCGATCTCCACCGATCGTCTGCCCAGTAGCCCCGCGGCGGGCTGTCATATGCCCGGTTTGTTATGGTTTGAAGGGCCTAAAAGGGCTCCAGCCTCTTCACTTCGGTGCAGGGTGAGTGCGCCCCTCGGCTTAATGCAACAGTGCCGTCCAGCGAGCCGTCCTTCCACCCCGCGGTAGCCCGAATATCCGTTCCGTCACCTTCTGGCAGCTGGCATGCTGTGGGCCATGGCGGCGCCGCGGCGGGTGTTTCTGAGTCATACCTCGGAGTTGCGTCAGCTACCGGCCAGGCGATCGTTCGTGGCTTCGGCGGAGGCGGCGGTGTCGCGTGCGGGGGACGCGATCGCGGATATGAAGTACTTCACCGCTCGTGACCAGACGCCGGAGCAGGTCTGTCGGGACGCGGTGGGCAAGGCCGATGTGTACGTGGCGATCGTGGGATTTCGGTACGGCTCGCCGGTGGCCGATCGCCCAGAGCTGTCCTACACCGAGTTGGAGTTCGAGGAAGCCACCGAGGCGGGTCTGCCCCGGCTGGTGTTCCTGCTCAGCGACGACACGCGGGGAACCAGGGAGCTGTCGGCCGACCCGAGGCACGCTGAGCGGCAGGCGCGGTTTCGGGCTCGGCTGAGCGAATCGGGATTGACCACGGCAACGGTGACCACGCCCGATGAGTTGGAGATGGTGCTGTTTCAGGCGCTAAGCGAGCTGCCTCGGGTGGTGCTGTGGAACGTGCCCGCGCGCAATCCGCTGTTTACTGGCCGTGCGGAGCTACTGGAGCGGCTGGGTGAGGTACTTCAGGCTGGCGGGTCGGCGGTGGTGCAAGCGTTGCACGGGATGGGCGGGATTGGTAAGACCGCGCTGGCCATCGAGTACGCCCACCGCCATGGCGGGGAGTATGACCTGGTGTGGTGGGTGTCGATCGAGGAGCCGGTGCTCCTCGGGGAGCGGTTGGCAGAGCTGGCCCGCGCCCTGGGCTTGGCCGAAACTATGGACACCGCTGGGGTTGCGGTCTCTCGACTGCTGGGGGCGCTGCGGCAGCGCCAGCGTTGGCTGCTGATCTATGACAATGCCGAGGATCCCAGTGGGCTGGCCGGGTACCTGCCGGGGGGCGTTGGTCATGTGCTGATTACCTCTCGCCACCCGGAATGGGAGGAGCTGGCCACCCCGCTGCTGGTAGATGTGTTCAGCCCGGCCGAGTCGCGAGCTCTGCTGCGCCAGCGGGTCCCAGGGTTGACCGAGGACGAGGCCGGGAAGCTGGCCGAGGCGCTTGAGCACCTGCCGTTGGCGCTTGCGCAGGCTGCGGCGTATCTAGCCGAGACCGGGATGGCTGCGACCCGCTACCTGGAAATGCTCGGCAACCGAGCCGATCAGCTGCTCATCCGGGGCAGGCCGGCGAGGTATCCGCTGTCGTTGGCCGCGAGCTGGCAGCTGGCTTTCGACCGGCTTGCCGCTGAGCACCCCGCAGCGCTGGAGTTGCTGAGCCTGGCCGCACACATGGCCCCGGAACCGATCCCATTCACCCTGTTCACCCTGCATCCCGACCAGCTACCCCCATCGTTGTCGGCCGCAGCTGCGGACCCGCTGGCCTTCACCGACCTGACTGGGGTGCTGCGCCGCCGCGCGCTGGCCCGGGTCGAAACCGACAGCCTGCAGCTGCACCGACTGGTGCAAGCCCTCCTGCGCACCCACCCCACCAGCACAGACCACCACCCCGGCGAGCACGCTAGGGCCACGGTCGTACTGCGGCTGCTGCGCGCGGCAGTGCCCGCCGAGTCGTGGAACAACCCGGGCACCTGGCCCGCTTGGCAAGCGCTGCTACCCCACGTGCTTGTCGCCACCAACACCAGCGGTGGCCTTGACCCGGCCAGCAGTGAGAACACCGCTTGGCTGCTCCACCACGCCACTGGCTATCTGATAGCCCGGGGGCAAGCCCAGCCAGCCCGACCCTTGGTCGAACGGGCCTTCGCGCTGCGCCAGCAACTGCTGGGCGAGGACCACCCTGACACTCTGCGCTCAGCCAACAACCTCGCCATCACCCTGAACATGCTGGGCGAGTATACTGCGGCCCGCCAGCTCGACGAGGACACCCTCGCCCGCCGCCGGGTACTCGGCGAGGACCACCCCGACACATTAGCCTCGGCCGACAACCTTGTCGTTGACCTGTACGGGCTGGGCGAGCACGCTGCGGGCCGCCAGCTCAACGAGGACACCCTCACCCGCTACCGCCGGGTACTCGGCGAGGACCACCCCAACACCCTGCGCTCAGCCAACAACCTCGCCAACGCCCTGTACACGCTGGGCGAGCACACAGCGGCCCGCCAACTTCACGAAGACACCCTCACCCGCTACCGCCGGGTACTCGGCGAGGACCACCCCGACACCCTGCGCTCAGCCAACAACCTCGCCCTCGACCTACACGGGCTGGGCGAGCACACAGCGGCCCGCCAACTTCACGAAGACACCCTCACCCGCCGCCGCCGGGTACTCGGCGAGGACCACCCTCACACGCTGCTTTCGGCCGCCGACCTCGCCAACGACCTGCACGCGCTGGGCGAGCACGAGCGAGCTCGCCAGCTTGAGGAGTGGATCCGCTCACAGCAGAAGTCGTGATCTTTTCCGTTCCTCGCCGTTTCCTCGTCCTGGCCGATGGTCGCGTAGCCTGTCGCTCGCACCTCTCACCGGAGTGTTCGCCCCAGGTAGCTCCCCGGGGGCATCAGTGAGGGCTCCTACTCCGGGTGAATGAAGCGGTGTTGAAATGAACGCTGAGGAAGCGCGGTCGATCGGTGCGCGCGCTCGCATGATCCGCTGTTGCTTGTGGGGTTCCAGAAGTCGGCCTGCGCCGCTGACCTGGGTGATCGGTGCGCCCGGCTGTCGGGGCATGATCGTGTGCCGTGTCGTTGCGTCTGCTCTACCTGGTCTTCCTCCAGCTTCTGAACCTGCTGCAGTTGCTCGGCCGCTCGTCAGCTTCC
>JALZHU010000153.1 GCA_030860695.1 Actinomycetota bacterium | reverse complement strand
CGACTCTCCAGCCGGCCGGGAACTGCGGAGGATGGCGTATCGAGCTGGGCTAACGGTGTAGACCAGCCGGTTGATCCCAAGTGTTGTTCCTGTTGCGGAACACCACCGCTTTGGGCGCGTTCACTGTCGTGATTGTGACAGACACGACATATGAGACACCTGAGCAGCGGCCCGGTTCGGCTCGCCGGTCCGTGAAGGGCCACCAACGTCAGGCGCCGTCGTTGAGGCCGAGCGAGAACGCGGCTTCGATGTCCCTGCGCGAGTAGGACCGGAACGCGATGTGGGTGTCGGTGCCCAGCACGCCGTGGATCTTAGACAGTCGGCCGGCGATCACGTCGGCGAGCTGTTCGTGCTCGGGGACACGGACGATCGCGATGAGGTCTACGTCTCCTGCGCACGAGTAGACCTCGGCTACGCCGTCCAAGTCGGCGATGGCCTGCGCGGCCTCGGGGATCCGGTCGGCCGCGGCCTGCACTAGCACGATCGCTGTGATCATGTCAGACCTCCTGGACTGGCCGGGTCGGGCAGCACGATGGTAGAGGGTGCCACCGGCTCGGGGCGTGCGAATCGACTCCCGGTGGTAGACGATCATGAGCCGCTGGCTGCCGGTGGGGGGGTGTGGCCGCCCGCTGCCGACGTTCAGGGCGTAGGAGACCAATTCCTACAGCGCCTGCACCGTCAATCCCGGGTCGCGGGCATCACATGTCGTCAGCGGCACGTCCGGGTCCAGCGCGAGTGCTTCACGCACCTCATCGAGGTCGTGGCGCAGCTCACCGTCGAACAACGGCACCGAGCGCGCCACGACACAGGTCGTCCCAGAGAAACCAGAACCCGAGGCTGGATGGGTGCCCGCACTACCCGGCATTGGTGACTGTCCGCGAGCGGTATGCAAGTTCCCGCGGAACGGACCTATGGGTAGTCGGCTGGCAGAGCCAGGGGTAAGTGCTGATCGGGTGGTGGGTCACCAGCCCCTGCTGCCGGGGCCGCCCTTGAACGGGCCGACAACGTCCGCGGTGATCCAGCCGCCGTAAAACTCGCCCGGTTGCGGTGTCACCGGCTCTCCGTCCAGAGTCACCTCGTCGAACCGGCCGGCGTAGACCGCGACCCGGTCGGTGAGTTGCGGATAGCGCAAGTCGGGCTGCGGGTACCACCACCCGACCTCGCGCAACGGCGCGACGCCGGGCACCTCCAGGTCGATGTAGGACGCCTCACCCTTCCACTCGCACATCGTCAACCGCGGCGCGGGCAGTAGCGGCACCCGGAATTCCGAGCGCGGCAGGTAATAGGTCGGCGGGTGAGAGGTCTCCAGCACACGTACCACGTCAGAGGTGTCGAGCACCAGCGTCCCGCCGTGCACAATCCGAACGCTGCGACGCGCCCGCTCGGCCCGTGGCGGGCGCGGGTAGTCCCACACCGACTCCTGCCCGGGGCCGATCGGGTGCACGTCAACGGGTCGATACTGTCTCTGAGCTGCTCGTTTCCATCTCATCGCTTGTCAGCCTCTCGCGCCATTTGGCGACGTCTTGTGCCCCCAGTGTGCCCCGAGCGGAGATCAACCAGCCGGTCGGCCCAGGCGGGCGGCACACAAAATCTGGAATCGAGTTCCCGTTCCCGGGGCCGCCCCCGGGGGCTCGGGACGCGCACCGTCACCGCTAGCCTGGACTCACCTTCTCACCGAGGTTTCCGCCCCGGGGTCGCTCCCCGGGGCATCGGTGAGGGGCTTCGGTGAGGAGAGGGCTGCGGGGTGGACGCTGAGGAAGCGCGGACTATTGGTGCGCGCGCTCGCATGATCCGTCGTCGTCGCGGGCTAAGTCTGGACGTGGTAGCCGGGCTGGCTGGGATCACCGCGCAGTACCTGTCGATGCTGGAGCGTGGCCTGCGCGGGTTCAACCGGCGCGGCCTGATTGAGGACCTGGCCGCCGCGTTGGGGTGCTCGGTGGCGGATTTGACGGGCCAGCCGTACTTACCGGCGGACCGCAATGCGGCCGATGCACTGGCTGCACTGCCGACTATCCGGGGGGCTCTCAACGACTTCGGCCCCATGGACGTGCCGGACCTGACGCCGCGCCCACTTGAGGCGTTGGTGACCGAGGCTGACAAGGCCAACGAGCACTGCGGCCAGGCAAACTACGCCCTCGCCAGTCACGACGTGGGTACTCTGCTCGCGGAGTCACAAGCCAGCGCCTTGACCGCAGCGCCAGCCGAGCGGGACCGCGCGTTCACCGCTGCTGTCACCGCCTGCTTCGTGGCTGGCGTAGTGGCCAGTCGCGCAGGCTACATCGACCTGGCGGCCACGGCGGCACGGCGTGGGTATGACCTCGCGCAGCAACAGGACAACCCGTGGATCATCGGGTTTGCTCGTTGGTACTGGGCTTGCGAACTCACGAGTATGGGAGCACGGACCCGGGCTCACGCGGTCCTGTCCGAAGGGATGCGTGACCTGGTACCAGCGGTGCGGTTGTCGGCTGCGGACACGCTGCCTGCCGAGTTGGTCGGCATGATGCACCTTCAACAGGCGCGAACCGCAGCACGGCAAAAACGCGCCGATGACGCGCATGCACACCTGGATGAGGCGGCGCAGCTGGCAGCCAGGGTGGGCGAGCGCAACGGGATGCGGCAGCACTTCGGGCCAACGAACGTCGCAGCGTGGCGGGTATCCATCGGGGTGGAGCTCACCGAGGGCGCCAAGGTCTATGAGGAAACCATGGCCCCTCCTATCGACATTGACGCGCTGGGCAGCCGGGAACGGTCGTCCTCGATGCACTTTGACCTCGCTCGCGTGCTGACGCAGGAGGGAGGCCCACGGGACGGGGATGCGATCCGGCACCTGGACATGGCCGACCGCATTGCGCCACAGCGCATCCGCAGTGATCCGCTGGCCCGGGACCTGGTGCTCACTCTCTCCCGCCGCGCCCGTCGCCGAGTCTGGGAGCTGGACTCGCTGTGTAACCGCTTCGGCATCAGGAGCGCCAGGCCTTAAACAGTGTGTTGAAGCCGGCGCCGATCTGGACCGGAGTCTTTGTCGGGTGATCGACGTACCCGACAAGGGACCCGGACGAGGCCTACGGCGTCTCACTGCTGTCTCGTGCCCCCGGTGTGCCCCAAAAGTCCGAGATGGGATCCCGACCAGGTCAAACAGCGCTCCGGCGGTAATCCCACACCGACTCCTGACCCGGTCCGACCGGCCAGCGCTGCACCGGCTCAGATCTGCCCTGGTCTGCTCTTTTGACTGACGTTCAGCCAGTTACTCGGCATATCGCGAGTTTATGGCCCGCGCGCGGACCTGTCGTGGACTGTCCGCGGACCGTGGCTGTCACCGTCGAGAACATCGCCGCCGTGATCATCCGCGCCCGACAGGTTCGGAAGGGCGCCAGTAACCCGGAGTTACCTCCTCGCCGAGGTTCACGCCCAGGTAGCTCCCCGGGGCATCGGCGAGGGAGGTGGCGCGTGTCTGACATGGATGACGACCGCGCGGAGACAACCATCGGCGAGCGCATCAGGCGACTACGGAAGGGCGCGCTGATGACGCAAGACGACCTGGCCGCAGCCGCCGAGGTATCCACCGATCTGGTCGAAAGAATATGCCGTACGCTGCTCCGGATGCCGGGGTAGTCGCTCTTCGGCGGGCGGTTGCCGATGTCGCTGATCTGCTGGGTGACATCGAGGGCGAGCCGCTGTCGCTGCGAGACGCGAGCGATCCGTTACCTACCTCTGGGGTACGTACTGGAGTGGCAGGTGGGACCAGCTCACCGGGCTGATCCCGCAGGTGCTGATCGGACTGCGCGCCACACTGCACACCGCCGATGCGGCCACCCGACCCAAGGCAGCCGAGCAACTGGCATGGGCTTACTCGGTTGCCGGCACCACCCTGACCCACCTCCGTCAGGCCGACGCGGGCTTCATGGCGGTGCGGCGCGCCCTGGACCTTGCGGCGAATGGTGATGACGCGCTGCTCGCCGCAGTCCTGAAGGGTTCGATGAGCTGGCAGTTGCTGGTGAGCGGCCGGTTCCTTGACGCCGAGCGAGTGGCAGCCCGGACCGCGGAGAGCATTGAGCCCCACGGCGACGTGCCCGCGCAGGCCCTGTCGGTGTACGGGTCACTGCTCGTCCAAGTGGCCAATGCCGCCGCTCGGGATCGCCGCAGCGCCATCGCCGCAGATTTCCTCTCCTCGGCGCGCGAAGTAGCGCAACGAGTGGCGACCGACCGCATCGACTACGAAATCCCGTTCGGTCCCTCCCTCGTCACCATGCAGATGGTGGATGTCAGTGTCGTCACCGAGGACTATCCAGCCGCCGTTGAAACGGCGTCCAGGATGCCGGCGAATCCGGGATTGCCGCTGGCTTCCCGTTGCCGGCACCTGACTGACCGGGCCTGCGCGCACACAAACCTTGGCCAGGAAGAGCAGGCGCTGGCGTTGTTGCTGACCGCGGAGGGAATGTCGCCGGATTGGATCCGCTATCAGACCCTGGTCCGCGCGGTCACCCGCGATCTGCTTGCCGCCGAGCGGACACGATCCACGCCGCTGCGCCAGCTCGCAAAGCGCATCGGAGTCAACCGGTAGGACACCGTGTCCTAGCTCTCGATGAGTGATCGCCTTCAACGTCGTCAACTGTGACCGACGGCACCAATGATGGATCAGCGACGCAGTCGACCGGCAACCGCAGGGTGATTCACGCCTCGTGCTCGGTGCACGGCGGGGCAAGGGGCTTCACCAACCTGGTGGTGCACAAACGTGACGGTCAAATCGTGCTTGATCCGCATGCAACCGGCGCCTGTGTGCTCGGGCTGGACGAGGACGGCGCCACCGTGCTGCGCGACACGCTGACGGAGTGGCTGGATGAGCGCGCCGCCCGGTGAGGCGGGACGGTGTGGACCACGGCGATTGGCTGGTGCTGCGACGGGTGGCCGGCGGTGGGTGGTGTGGCCAAGCTGGACGGCCCGCTGATCACCTGCGCCCAGCAGACCACACCGACACAGCAGTAGCCTTCTCGGCGTACCCCTTCGCCGAAATACACCGCCCCGGGGTAGCTCCCCGGGGCATCGGCGAGGGGCCTACCTCGGCGAGGAGTGATGCCTGGTGGACCTTGGTGACGCGCGCACAATCGGCGGGCGGCTGCGTGAGATCCGGACCTGGCGCGGCAAGTCGCTGCGGGTGATCGCCGAGCTGGCGGGGATCACGGAGTCCTACCTGTGCCGGTTGGAGCTTGGGCAGCGCCCCCTGGACCGCCGCTCTTTGCTTGAGGCGCTCGCCGCAGCCCTTCAGGTTGCACCGTCGGAGATCACCGGTCAGCCGTACCCACCTTCCAGCGAGAACGAGGCTGTGGCGCACGCGGCCGCTCAGGCGCTGCGCGCGGTCCTGCGGGACATTGAGGTGGGCGAGCCGCTGACCGAGGCACCGCCGCGATCGGTGGCCGAACTGCGCGGCGAGGTTGCGGCAGTGAATGCGGCATGTGCCGCCTGCGACTACGGCCTCCTCGGGCACACGGTGCCGGACTTGATCGGCGAGCTACACACGCTGGCCGAGGTCAACAACAGCGTCGAGGCCCGGCGGCTGCTGGCCGACGTGCTGCATGCGGCGTTTTACTTGAGCAAGGATCTCGGACACGGCGATCTGGCGTGGATGGTGTCCGGGCATCTGCACGCCACCGCAGACGCTCTCGGCGAGCCGGTACTAGGCGGCCTGGCGGGCTTCGTGCGCTCGCACGCGACGGTTGGCCTCAAGGCGCGCGAGCGCGGGTTGAGGCTCGCCGAGCGCAGCGCGGAACTGCTTGATCCCGACGACGGGTCCGCTGGACAGGTTTATGGCATGTTGCACCTGTCAGCTGCGCTGCAGTCCGCGGTGACTGGCCGGCCCGATGCTGCCCGCGCACACCTGAGCGAAGCCGCGGAGACCGCAAGTCGCACGGGCGATGGCAACTTCGCCGGGCTGAACTTCGGCCCCCGCAACGTCGGAGTGTGGCGAGTCGCTCTGGCGCTTGAACTCGGCGAGCCTGGTCGCGTCCCCGAGCTGGCCCGTGACGTCGACGTGGCCGCGATCCCTTCAGCGGGGCGCCAGGCCACCTTCTACGGCGATGTGGGCCGCGGGCTGGCCGCCATCCGTGGCCGGGAGGAACAGGCCATCGAGGCGCTGCACCGCGCCGAGTTGCTCGCACCGCAGCGTATCCGCACCAACCCGTTCGTCAGGGTGACCGTCGTGGATCTGATGCGCCGGGCACGGCGCAAGGCCGGAAGCCGGGAACTGCGCGGCTTGGCCTACCGGATGGGCTTAGCCGCAAGCTGATCGGGTGGCCTTTCCTGGTAGTCAAGGCGACGTAGGCGATCGCGTTTATGGTCGTCAATCATGATCGACCTACCCGACAAAGAGGACCGACAGCCCAGTGCTGCCCGCAGCCGCAGCAACCGACGCGCCATGCCCGCCACTTGCACCACGCATGGCGGTGCGCGCGGGTACACGAACCTCGTTGTCCGCCAGTGTGACAGCTACATCGAGCTGGACCCGCACGTTGACGGCTCCTGTGTGCTCCACCTCGACGAGGCCTCCGCGCGCGTGCTGTTCGAGGCGCTGCAGGAGTGGCTCGGATGAGCGCGCCGCTGCCGAAGGCACTGTGCATCTGCGGGTGGCCGACGATGCGGTGGCCGAGGGCCACCGGTACGGGACTAGTCGACGATCCCGATGCGCACACATCGTGGTCAACACCGTGCTCCATCGGTACCCGACCTCCTCATCACTGCCACTGCAGAACTGTCCGGTCTCACAGTCCTGCACCTGGGCAAAGACTTCGAAGTGATCGCGGAGATCACGGGCCAGTTAATCGAGCGGCTTTCGATGCCCACCATGTGACCGCTGTCATGGAGCGGCAGGGCCACGTCAACGAGGACGTGGCAGCCGTGCGCCATCAGTTCAGCATCGGGTCGACAGGGTAGGTGGCCAGCAGAGCCAGGGGCATACCCTGACGGCGCAGGATGCGACCCCACAGATCGGTGTCGGGAGGAGCCAGCACATCGTCGGGCAATGCGGGCACCACCAGCCAGTCACCATGGCTGATTTCACGGTCCAGCTGACCTCGACCCCAACCGGCATATCCGGCAAACACCCGCAGCCCGCGCAGTTGCGGTGCCATCAGATCCGGATCAGCATCCAGGTCCACCAGAGCCAGCGATCCGCGTACTTTGATCATGCCCTCCGTGCGCTCGGCGTCCACCCCAGCGGGCAGCGCGGCCACGCACAGCGCAGCACGTTGCTGCACCGGGCCGCCAACGTAGAGCGACCGCGGCACCGTGGCGTGCGGACCCCACAACGGCAGCACGTCGTGGACGGCCACATCGCTGGGACGGTTGAGCACGACACCGAGCGTGCCCGGTGGCCCGTGGTCGATGATCAGCACGACGGTGCGGCGGAAGTTGGGATCCTGCAGCCCCGGGGCGGCGACCAGCGCCGAGCCCGGTTCCACCACGTTCACTGTGTCTACCTCGCTTACTTTCTGGCCACGCTTTCTTGTACTTTGCCATCGTCTCGAATACCACACCGGCCCACGGCAAGCGCCCGGCACCGCTAGCCTGCATGGTCGTGACGTTGTCGCAGACCGTTGCTTCCACCAGTGTGGCGGGCCGGTTCGGGGTTCGGCGGCTGCTGAGCACTCGCGGGTTCAGTCGGCTGTTAGGTTCCCGCCTCGCCGCGCAATGGGGCGACGGGGTGTTCCAGGCCGGGTTGGGCGGCGCCGTGCTGTTCAACCCGGAGCGCCACGCCGACCCGATGGTGATCGCAGCCGGCCTTGCCGTGCTGCTGCTGCCATACTCCCTGGTAGGGCCATTCACTGGGGCGCTGTTGGACCGCTGGGACCGCCGCCGGATCCTGGTGGCGGCGAACCTACTGCGCGGCGTCCTCATCCTGCTAGTGGCCCTGGCCGTCGGGGTCGGGGTGGCTGGTGCGCCGCTATATCTCGGAGCACTGCTCGTGATGGGGATTAGCCGGTTCGTGCTGGCCGGGCTGTCCGCGGGATTGCCACACGTGGTACCCCCACGGCACCTGGTGCAGGCGAACGCGCTGGCCGCCACAGTCGGCGCGGCGGTCACCGTCATGGGCGGGATGTGTGCGATAGGGCTGCGCAACCTGGTCGGCTCGGGCAACACCGGGTCGGCATGGGTGACCGCAGGCGCGGTGGTGGGCTCGCTGATCGCGGCGGTGATCGCGACTGGCTTTCGCCGCGGCCAGCTGGGTCCAGACTCCAGTGACAAGCTCGACTGCACCATCGAACACCCTGGGGCAATCCGCGCGGTGGCCAGGGGGCTGCGCGACGGCCTGGCCGCAGCAGCCCAGGTGCCCAGCGTCGCCGCGGGCCTGGTAGCGCTGGCCGCGCACCGGCTCTCGTTCGGCATCGCGACCCTGGTCACGCTGTTGCTTTATCGCAATTCCTTTAGCTCTCACGGGATATTTCGGGCCGGGCTCGCCGGGGTCGGCCAGCTACTCGCCGCCGGGGCGGCCGGATTGCTGCTCGCCGCGGTGCTCACCCCGCTGCTGGTGGCGAGGTTCGGCCGGCGGCGCACCGTCCGCGGGGCGCTGCTCGCCGCCGGATTAGCGATCGTCACGCTTGGCCTGCCGATGATCATGCCGACGTTGCTGGCTGCTGCATTCGCGCTATCCACGGCCGGGCAGGTGGTGAAGCTGAGCCTGGATGCCACGGTGCAGGCCGACGTCGGGGACGAGGCGCGCGGCCGGGTCTTCGCGCTCTATGACACCGTCTTCAACGTCGGCTACGTGCTGGCCGTCGCGCTAGCCGCAACTGCAGTGCCCGCCGACGGCCACGCCCCCGAGCTACTCCTCCTCGCCGCCGCCGCCTACCTCATCGCAGCTCCCCTCTACACCATCATCGACCGTCCTGCCCGTTCAGCGGGCTGAACGGGGTTACCAGACACTTCATAACCCCGCTCAGCCCGCTGGATGCGAAAAGGTCAGGTGAGGAGGGACCAGGGGGGATGGCCCAGGGCGGCCAGCGATGAGATCTGGAGGGCGGACCAGGGGCTGATTGCCCAAGGGGCGGCCGTTGCCAGGGTCATCACCTGGTGCCAGGGTGCCCACTGGTACTCCAGCACCTCAGCCGGGTCGGGGTGCGGGTGTCCGTCAACGCTAGCCACCAGCACCGGGCAGAATTCGTTTTCCACCACACCGTCGGGCGCCACCGCCCGGTAACGGAAGTCGGGCAGCGCCACCGCCGAGCGCACCAACTGCAGCCCCAGTTCCTCGCACAGCCGGCGCCCTGCCGCCTGCGCGGGTGACTCATCAGGCAGTGGGTGCCCACAGCAGGAATTGGTCCACACCCCCGGCCAGGTCTGCTTGCTGGTGGCACGGCGGGTCATCAGCAGCCGCCTGGAGCTGTCGAAGACGTAGCAGGAAAACGCCAGGTGCAACGGGGTGTCGCGATGGTGGACCTGGGACTTGGGCAATTGTCCGATTGGACGGCAATCCTCATCGAGCAGTACGACCGGAGTGTCGTCAGGGTGCACAACTGCCCACGTTACCGCCAGCGCGACTGAGATCGATCAGTTCAGCTCGCCGTCGCAAACACCGCGGTGAATGCCAACTCACTGAGATCAGGGGCTCCTCTCTACCAGTGGGCGGAGTAGCTCAGAAAGGCGGCACATCACCGCGTGGGTCGGGTTTGGGTGGCGGGTCCGGCTTGGGATCGGGCTCGGGTTCCACTGGTGGATCTTCCCAGATACTGGTGTCTTCCCAGCCGTCGTCAGTCGGGATCTTGATGGGGTACGGAGGCCGGTCTCGGGGGATGGGGTCGGGCAAGGGTTCGATGATCGCCGGTGGGGGACGATGGTAGGTGTGGCCCAATCGGCTGGTCCAGTGGAACACCCCGGGGTGGGACTGGTGCAGAGCCCAGCCGCCCTCGCTCTTCAGCCGGTGGTCGTGCCTGCAGGCGTCGCCAAGGTTGGGATCGGTGGTCGGCCCACCCTTGGCGTGGTCGACAGTATGGTCCTTATCGGCGGTGTGGGCGGGAGCTCGGCAGCCGATCATGGTGCAGTACCGATCGCGAATCTCCAGGTAGCGGCGCAGCGCGGCGCCGGGCACGCGGCGGGGAGCGTCGGCGCAGTTCCCGCTCCTCCCGAGAATGTCATCGTCGAGCTGACTGGTCAGGTCGGCGACCACGCCGGCCCAGCCACCCAGCGCGGTCGGGTCAACGGCCAGGGCGCGTAGCGCGTCTGCAGGCACCTGCAGCTCCACGATGGCCCGGCAGGTGGTGGAGCGGGTGGGGGTGCCGGTGGGCCGGACGCGCGTGATTCCGCAGTGGATCAGATGCCCGCGCTCGTCGGTGATCGCAAATCGCCACTGGGCGCCTCCGAGGGTGGTGGTGAGGTCGCGGGCCAGCTCGGCGTGCAGGTAACCCCACCCGGCCAGCTCGGCCGGGTACTGGTCATGGCCCAGCAGCGTGGACAACCGCACCCGCAATTCCAACCCCGCCCCCACCGCGGCGCGGACCAGCCGGGTGGGCTCGTCGCCGGACGCCGAGGGCCTGCTGTCGCCGGCCTCATCACCGCCGCAGTGCAGCCCAGTGTCGTTGGGCGCACTCCCGTCGGTTGTCGTAGGATCCCCGCCCTCGCCGCTGTCGCTGTCGGGTTGGTCGACGTCCGAATCGACAGCGGCGGTGAGAAACTCGATTATTGCGGCATCGTCCAGCCCGGTGTACGTGCCATCGGTCATCCCGAGAAACAGGTCCGCGCGAATATGGTCGATAGGTCGGGAATCCCCGGCGCGTTTGACGGCTTTTGCAAGCGCGTCGATGTGCCCGCTGGCCGCGGCCACCCGGTCCAGTGGCAAGTTGTACCCGGACAGGTTGGCCGACCCATCCGAATTGCGGTACCCGACCACCTTCCGGTCAGCGATGGCCTGCTCGTAGCGCCGCCGCGCCCAGTCCGGGGCAACGGCAATGGCCAGCTTCTTGATCTGCTCAATAAGCTGGCCGGTGGTCAGCGTCGGCGCTTTGGGCAGCAGTGCAGCGCACACCGCTTGGGCCTGCTCAGGGGACAGCTCGGTGGTCCATTCCGAGAACACCCGCGCCCGCGGCTCGTCCAGCACTCCCGCATCCATCGCGGCGTGCACCTGCGGCAACCGGGTCACCAGATCGTGAGCCAGCCAGAACTGAGCCTGGGCCGCGCGGCGGGTCAACACCAGTGCGACGCGGACTTCGTCGGCGGAGAACTCATCCGGCGTCGCCATGCGTGTCAGGTCGTCGTCGGGCGCCAATCCACATACCCCGACCTCCGCCATCGCGGCCATCACCCGGGCACGTTCGTGATTCGCCTGACGGTACTGGGCCTTGAGGACCTCCACACAATCAAAGCCCGACAACCGGGATAGCTCGAGGCCGGCCAGAACGCGCGCCAGCTCCGGGCCCGGCGGAATATCCGCCAGGTCCTCCGGAATCAGCTGCCGAACGCCCACGAAAGCACGCTACAACCCGACACCGACATAAATGGGCGGAACGAGCGGAACAGCGGGAATCGACCTCAACTAATCCGAATCCCCGAGAGTGTCAACGGCAGCCGCTGACCTGTTTGGCCTCCTTCGCGGCGTTAGACCCGCGGGAGACTTGAACGAGCGCGGATGGCAGCCGCGCCAGATCGCGGGGCGAGGCAACGAGTCAGCGACCCAGACGAGTCAGCGACCCAGACGAGTCAGCGACCCATCAGTCCACCGAGCAGTCCGCCGGCTCCGGACTGTTCCCCGCTGCTACTGCCACTGATCATGCTCTCTGGCAGTTCCTCCGAAGGCTGCACGATGACGAAGCCCTGGCCGGCGAAACTCATCGTGAAGGCCTCCCCGGTGGTGCGGCCCAGCAGCGTGCCCAGCCCTATCTGGTCAGCCCGGTGGAACCCGGTCTGCAGTGCTGCGGACCAGGCGATCGCCGCCTGCGGGTCGGCGTAGGTGGGCTGATCGACAGTGAGCACCACCGGTGCACCTTTTGCGGTGATCGCGATGCGGCCCTGCCCGGAGAACACGCAGTTGTACAGCCCCGCAGCGGAGAGCATGCCTGCGCCGTCGACCCGGCGGATCTCGTAGTTCAGAGTGGGTTCGAAAGCCAGCACGTTCTTGCCGTTGATGGTCAGCGCGTCGTCCGGACCCTCCAGGTCGATCAGATGCACATCAGCGGCGAGGTCGGCAAGGAACACATCACCCTCGCCGGACACCTTCATCAGCGGGATGCCCTCGCCGGTCAGCTTCTGTTTGAGGAACTTGCCCATCCCACCCGAGCCCAACGCCTTGAACTGCACCTGGCCCTGGTAGGCGACCATCGAACCTCGCCGGGCGAGCACCTCGCCGTCCAGCGCGATCTTGAGCATCTTGGAGTTCTGCAGCACCATGCCCGGTTTGGTGGCCCCGGTCTCCTGGTGGTCGGGAGCGAACAGATCGCTGCGCATGTGGATGGTCCTTCCGTTACCACGCTCGGTGCCGAGGCTACGCGGACTACCAAGGGTGATTCATCAGCTGCATGTGCAGGTGCGGCTTTGTCAAGGTCGACTCCCGCCCTCCACCGAACAACACGCTGGCGCGGCGACGACCTCATCGAACGACTGTGCACCACTCGCGGCGACGACTGCTGCGGCAACCGTGAGCACCGCTGCGACAGCAAGGAGCAGACGTGGCTCGCTCGGCGGTGGCGTGATCTCGATCTCCGGGGTCGGGAAGGTTCCCGAACGGCCGGCCCTGCCGTGGTACCACTCCGCCACGGTGGCACGTCCTGACCCCGATCCGGACTTGCCCACCGCTGACGAGCTCGTCGAGGTTTCGAGCTGCAGCCGCTCCGACGACGGCTGCTGAACCTCGGCAAGCCAGGAGCGGACCCGTCCGAGGACCCTCTCGACATCGACTGTGAGGATCTGCGGGTGCCATCTCGAGCCGGGGTCTGACCCGCGATATGACTGACCAGGGTGTCTTGGGGTTGATCTGTCGACCCCGGCTTGGGGTGGTGCTTGCTGTCGCCGGACCGGCGTG
>JALZHU010000421.1 GCA_030860695.1 Actinomycetota bacterium | reverse complement strand
CCCGCACCCGCGACTACCTCGCCCGCCGCATCACCGAGGGCAAGACCCGCCGCGAAGCCATCCGCTGCTTAAAGCGCTACATAGCCCGCGAAATCTATCGGATCATCACATCTCCACCTGAAACGCAGCCGTCTGCTGCTTGACATCCATAGGGGCATCAGTGCCCTACCAGATCCTCACGTCCCCACCTAACCGCAGCCTTCTGCGGCTTGACATCCATAGGGGCATCAGGCCCCATCCAGTACCTCTGCTCTCATTTAGTGCTCGATTCAGTTGCTAAAAGCCCGGCGTGACACTTCCATGAGCCTTGACCGGGGAATACTCGTCGTTGCCGTCAAAAACGGCGTCATACCCCGAGGTTAAAGCGTCCATGACAAATGCGGGATCGAAGCGTGTGCCGGAGTCGCACTCAGCCACTCCATCCATATCAGTGGACGCCGAGCAGCCCTCAAGCTTTCTAGAACCCGTAACGAACTTGACGAGCAGACCCGGCACCGGCTCATTGTCTTTAGCCCGCTTGATCGTCACCTTGGGAGTTCCTGAAAAACTCGTGGCGTGACCTGTGATATTTTCTGCCTTAGCGATCAGTGCTTGCCTTGCCACCGTACTACTTCCTCCTTCGTCCGATCATCTCGCCGCTGCGATCGTCGTACGTGCAGCTGTGGGTTCTGTTCGATCAGGTCCGCAGTCACCGTGATGCCACCTGGACCCACTCGATTTGCTTGGCCATACAAAGCATGTGTGTCCGACTAAGTTTCTATGCACACCCCGCGAACGTGCCACCATCCCGACCGCTGTGCACCACCAGTCGGTGCCACAGCAAACTCCCCAAATAACACCTAAGATACCGTTCGGTTGGTATCTAGCCAAGAAGCTTCACCCAAATGTCGCGTCCCGCAGAGATCGGCGGAAGAGGAGTCGGCTCTTGGTACGGGGCTGTTGCCTTGCGCAAAGCTGGGCAGGGAGATCGTTGATCCCCGGGTTGGTCTGATCGCCAAGGGCAGCTCGTCGAAGGCAACCTAGACCCGTAAGTTTACTGGTTCCTTGGTCCCACAGAGGAGCGCGGGGTGAGGGGACCAGCCGTGCTCGTGCAGCCAGGTGGGTAGCGCCGAGGGTCACTGGACATCGACCCGTCCAGCGGCCCTTGCTAGACGGTGGTCATACCGGCCCAGATTGCGCTGGGGTCACGTGCGGTGATCGCCGGGCTGCTCGGCAGCGACTACCGCCCCGGACAAATGACCTACGACCTGCGTCGGCTGCGCCTGACCGGACTCATCCGCCGTCTACCGCACACCAACCGCTACCAACTCACCCCCGAGTGCATCCACATTGCCGTCTTCTACACCAAGATCTATAACCAAATGCTCATCCCACTTACCGCCAACCAACCCCAAGCACCACCCCTTGAGCTCAAACGGTCATCGCGACACGGCTTGACCTGGGGCGAGGGCTCGTAAGCTGGCCCCGCGCATCGGCACGCCCCTGGCCTGCCCGCAAAGCTCGATGTGAGCCCTCGCGAGGGTCCCAGGTCAAGCCGTGTCGCGATGACCACTAGAGACCACCCCCGAACTCCGAGCAGCCCTGGCCACCATCACCCGCCACGTCGACGCCTACGCCACCCACGCCCGCCTATCCCGGGCCGCCTGAAAACTTGACACAAATGTGAAGAACCCAGAGACCGAAGATCGTTAAGGCGAAGGGGCCCTACGCCATGCAGCGAAACGGAGAGGCGAGCCCCTCAGGGAAACGGAGAGGCGAGCCCCTCAGGGAAACGGAGAGGCGAGCCCCTCAGGGAAACGGAGAGGCGAGCCCCTCAGGCACCTTCGAAAACCGTACCAAACCGGACGTCTGAAGGCCTGCCCCATGGCTTCTGGGTGGCCGACTGGAAGAGCTCGGGCGGGCAGAGCGCTTAATGCAAAGTCCCCGAGAAACACCCACGGAGGCCATCTTCTCCCTCCGGATACGGCTGCACCATGCGATCAAGCGGCTGACGGTATCGGCCGGCCGGTGCTCAGCGGTGGTGCTGGTATTTTCCCGGTGACGATCCGACCGGGGCTTTGCAAGACCGAGCCGGAGGGCGCGAAACCCTTGAACGAACACGCACCCTGGATTGAGGACCATTGGCCGACGGACGCCCCGAGGGTCCGGTCAATCGTCCTGGTGTTGCACGGGGGACAGGCCCGCAGCCCGACCACGGTTCGGCGGCGGCCGCAGTTGAGCTACCTCCGGATGGTCCCCTTCGCTCGATTCCTGCACCGGCGTGAGGGCGGGCGCGGGTTATCGGTGCGCATCCTGCGGTACCGCTACCGGGGTGGGACGGGCCCAAGCTGCACCCGGTGCAGGACGCGAGGTGGGCATTGACCCAGCTCTACGACCAGCATTCGGACGCGTCGATAGTGTTGTTGGGGCATTCGATGGGCGGGCGGGCGGCGCTGCGGGTGGCTGATCACCCCGCGGTGAGCGCCGTATGTGCGTTGGCACCGTGGATCGTGGACGATGAGCCGGTGCACCAGCTGGCCGGGCGGTCGGTGCTCATCGCCCACGGCGACCGCGAACGCACGACCGATCCGCGGTTGTCCTACCGGTTTGCGGTGCGCGCCAAGCAGATCACTTCTCGGGTGTGTCGCTTCGACGTGCTCGGTGATGGCCACGCGATGCTGCGCCGCGCCCACGACGGCTCTGTTGCGTAGGCGGGAAGCAGACGAAATTTCTGCTGTGCTGGCTCGATCAGATAGCGCAGGCGAGTTCGGTAAAGATCGCTGTGAGCCGATACCGTCGGTCGATATCTACGCCGAGTTCGTAGTGGCCGCGACAGAGGTTCTGGACGAACGCGTGCCCGGTACTGATCACCCGTGCGGGGCGCAGCTGTTTCAAGCCGCGCATCGGCCGTAGCCGGGACTTCAGGCGTCCATGATCGGCTTCGATGGGGTTATTCGCGTACTGCTCGGTGACATGGCACGCGGCGGGTATCAACTCCTCGATCACTCCAGAGTAGGCCGGTGCCTGGTCGGTGGTCACCTCGGTCGGGCGGGGGCCGTGTTCGAGGGCGCGGAGGAAGAACCGGCGGGTGGCCGTCAGATCCCGCTTCTGGGAAGCCAACACGTCGATGACCTGGCCGTACTGGTCGATCGCCCGGTACAGATACACCCACTGCCCGGCGGCCTTCACGTACGTCTCGTCCACGAACCAACGATCACCGGTGGCGTGCCGGCAGGGGCGTGCCGCGTCGATCAGCAGCGGGGTGAACCGCTGCACCCAGCGATAGACGCTGACGTGATCGACGGTGATGCCGCGTTCGGCCAGCGTTCCTCGACATTCCGATAGGACTGTGAGGATCTTCGGGTGCCATCCCGGGCCGGGGTCTGACCCGCGATATGACTGACCATGGTGTCTTGGGGTTGATCTGTCGACC
>JALZHU010000152.1 GCA_030860695.1 Actinomycetota bacterium | reverse complement strand
GCCGTTGCGGCACCAGTCCAGCAGCGTGGCGACCGCGAAAGAATGCCGCAAATCATGCGGCCGCGGGCGGCAGGCCCCAGAGCGGGCGGTCAGACCCGCGCGGCGGGCCAGCTTGGCGAAGGTCTGGCCGACGTTGTAGTACAGCAGCCTGTGGGGTTCCAGAAGTCGACCACCTATGGTGAGCAGCGGCTTCACGCGGCGCGTTCGTACTCGTTGATCAAGCCACCCAGGACCGGTCGCCGCTTGATGCGTTCGTGGCTGAAGTCCGCGGCGGGGTGGGTCGGTCGTGGTGGGTGAAGGTCGCGGGCGCGGTGGGGTCGTCGGCCGTTGTAGTGGCGAACATATCCCCTCAGTACTGCGTGCAGGTGGCGCTGGTTGACAATCAGCATGCGGTCGGTGAGTTCGGCTCGCAGGGTGCGGATAAATCGTTCGGCGAAGCAGTTCGTCCGTGGGCACCGCGGCGGAATCCGGACTACCTGGATGCCCACATCGGCCAAGACGGCGTCGAACGATGCGGTGAATTGGCCGGCCCGGTCTCGGACGAGGAACCGGAACTGGGTGATGCGATCGCCGAGATCCATCACGAGGTTGCGGATCTGCTGGGTGGTCCATCGGCCATCGGGGTTGGTGGTCGTGCCCAGCAGGTGCACAGACCGGTTCGCAACCTCGAGGACGAAGAACACATAGATCCGCTGGAGTGTGACTGCGCAATCCACGTGGAAGAAGTCACAGGCCAGCATGGTCGACGCCTGGGTGTGCAGGAACTGCCGCCACGTCGTGTCGGTGTCCCGGATCGGGGCCGGAGGAATGTGCACTCGCCGCAGGACACGGCGGATCGTGGATGCTCCGATGCGGTGACCGAGTTTGAGTAACTCGCCCTGAATTCTCTTGTATCCCCAGCGGGGATTCTCCCTGGCCATGCGCTCGATCAACATGGCCACCGCGTCCTCGACGGGGGGCGCCCAACGCGGGTCGGATACGTCCACTTCTTGGCGACCAGGCGACGATGCCAGCGCAGGATCGTGCCCGGTGTGACCAAGCGATGCCGCCGCAGCATCATGGGTAGGGTCCGGACGAGCGCGGTGAAGACCGCTCGATCCGCCCAGTCGAGGCGGGGCCTCGGGTTAGTTCTGCGCAGCACGGCGACTTCATGCCGCAACACCAGCAGTTCGATGTTCTTGGACGTCGACGAGCGGCCGAGCAACACCAGCAGGTTCAGCAGCCGCAGTAAGATCAGGTAGAGCAGACGCAACGACACGGCTCGCGATCATGCCCTGCCGGGCCGCGCACACCGACCAGCCCAGGTCAGCGGCGCAGGCCGACTTCTGGAACCCCACAGGCAATCCGACGGGACCGCCGCATTCATACCCGCCCGCTGGAAGTGCGCGTTTTCAGCGAAGTCGGCCTCCGCACGGTGTGGCTCGGCGGAAAGAAAGACATGAGCTCTCACCAACAGCTCGACCTCCTCATCCGCTACTGGCAAGCGCTCGAACACCGTCGAGAAGACCTCGGCCCCGGTCCGTGGAGCGTCACCCTGCTGGGCGTGGCCCCTCACCGTGGGTCTGGCGACCAGAACGCTGAGCGCTCTCTACATCGACCTCAGCGCGGACCTTGTCCATTGGACTGTCCATTAACTCCAGCATTCGGGTGCCACTGGCGTCCACAGCGAGGTAACCCCAGCACGCAAAATGCCAGATAGCCCTTCCCTGAATGGGTGAACTTCGCACTACGGATCAGAAGGTTGGGGGTTCGATTCCCTTCGGGCGCGCAGGTCAGAAGTGTTTCATCTGTCGGCAGACCGCCCAGGGTCTCAGCATCTGGTGGCCCAGTGCGCCGCGCGTTCCGCGGTGAAAAATGGAGTCTCCTGCGGTTGTGCGGTGAGTGGCGATCATGGTGTGGTCCTACCGAGGGGAGAGCAGTGCAACAGGATCCTCGTTGGTGGCTCGCCGACGCCGGTTAAATGTGATCGTTGAGGTCGTGCCTCAGCAGGGTGCTGAGGGTTGAACCGCCCCGGCGAGTCCGGAGACTCAGGTTGTCGAGACTCCAGCCTTTGAGTGCTGGGTTTTTGACCGTAGTGGATCAGTTCGTACTCCGCGGGTGTCAGGTCGTGGCCGGTGCTGTGCGGCCGCCGGTGGTTGTGCTAGTTGCCCATTCCAGGCTGGCCAGTTCGACATCGTCGAGGCCTTTCTAGGGGCAGCGGTGGTGGATCAGTTCGGTCTTGAACAGACCGATCTCGGTTTCGGCCAGGGCGTTGTCCAGGGCGTCACCGACGGAGCCGACGCTGGGTGCGGCACCGGCCTGGGCGAGGCGTTGGGTGAACGCGATGGAGGTGTACTGCGCTCCGGCGTCGCTGTGGCGCACCAGCCCGGACAGGTTGAGCACCCCTTGGCATCCGCGGCCCAGATCGTGATGATTGGGAATACAGCGACGCAACATGTACCGCACTAAGCTATGAACAATCCTGCACTGAGGAAGCGGTGGTGGAGTTGACTAGAGCCAACGCTCGCGCCCGCGGCGGCGGAGCTGGACTGTTCAACGTGATCAGCGTCGTGATCTTGATCGTTGGTGTTGTGGTCATCGGCATAGCGACCGCGCTGCTGGCCCGGACCCTGGCCGCGGCGCAGAGCATCGACACGAAGGCTCAGGCTATTGCTGAAAACGCTGGCCAGATCAACGTGGCGACCAACTCGGTCGCGTCGTTGAACCGGACGAATGAGCTCGCCGCATCGATTTTGCAAAGTGCCAAGCCGCTGCAGAGCCAGCTCAACACGGTTGAGGCCACCGCCCGCGACATCGCTGGCCTCGCGAAGTCCATTAACGAGACTGCGGGAACCATCAACGCCACGGCCGGCACTATTAACCGCACGGCCGGCACCATCAACAACACCGCCAGAGACATCGCTACCAACGTCGGCACCATCAATCGCACGGCCGGCACCATCAACAACACCGCCGGAGGTATTGCCACCAACGTCGAGCACCATCAACGGCATACGGGGGGCACGGGATCACGGGGTTAGAGACACCGTGCTTGAACGCCAAGGGAGTTATCGAAAAATTCAGGCACGGCGGCTGCTGACGTCCTGTGGTTGACGAACGGTGAAGGCTGCGCGCCACCCGTCCCGCTGCTGGTTATCAAATGTGAAGTCGCCATTCGTAGCGACCGGGCACAAGCGGCAATCCTGGTCCGATGTTGATGGGCAAGCGAGTGGTCGATACTCGATCCAGGCGCAAGCCCCGGTGGGCGGCCCACTTCGAACTCGACCTCACCATGAGCGGTTAAGACCCGAACGTATCGCGACGCACTCAAGCTGCCAGCGCCACCGAGCCAACCCAGCCGAGAGGCGATCTGGATTCACGAGACCGCCTTTCCGCGGTCGGTGCTCGTCGCGGCCCGCCGCCGCCTCGACGGCCGCACGCTCCTTGCCACGTTGCGGACCAGGCGGACGCCCACCGGTGCGTTCTTCTCCGTGGGCGATCCGCTCCCCCTCATACTCGAAACAGCCAAGGTCGCCAACAAGATCCTCCGGGCGGCACTGACCACCGCGCGGAGACCCTGGAAACGGCGTTGGAGAACCCTGCCGCAGGGGTGTCCGGATCGTGACGGTTCTCAGCCTCACGATGTACTCCTTCACTGGGATGGGGGCGCGCTGCGAGGTGGTCGCGCCGTCATTGATCCCGAAGGGAGCCACCGACCGGCTAAAGACAGATAAACTTGGGCGGCGCGGATGGCCGTAGCCCGGCAGGCGTCAGGCCCTTAACCGGACGCGCACCTTAGCGATCACGGTTGACAACTGACCGGTCAGCAGTGCCAACACCAGCCCGAAACAGACCAGTGCCACCAAGCCCATCACGAAGCCAACCGCGAGCTGTGGCATCCGGTCGTGCACCTGGTGCTGAACCAACCAGGAACCGAACGTGGACGCCGGCAGCATGGCCACCGTGGCCGCCCCAACGATGGCTAACCTGCGCGAGTCGACCAGCCGCTCCGGCCGGATCGCAGTACGTACCATGAACAGCGTCATCACGGCCGCCACCAGGTCGGCCAGCAGCACCGCACAGCACAGCCCGACCAGACGGTAGGCGTCCGCCGGCAAGAGCAAGACGCTCAGCGCAACCACTGTCCGTGTCGCCATCACCACGGTGCTGGTCCGCCGCGGCCCGCTGGTGTCCAACCGAGTGAACAGCGCCTGTCGAGACACCTCGTAGAACGCGTGGGCGAGCTGCGCGACCGCGAACACCGCCAGGCAGGCCGTCAGCCACCGCACGATGGACGGGTCGTGCAGCTCGCCGTTGGCCAGCGCGGACGCCACCGGCTCGGCGAACGCGAGCAGCAAGCACAGCGCGGGCAGGCTGGCGATCAGCGAGTAGGTCAGCGCCTGCCGCCAGGCCGCGCTAAAACGCCCGGTATCGTTATCCTTCGCCGCTGCGCTCATACCGGGTAGCGCCGCCACGGTTACCGCCTTGGCGCCGATCGCGGCGATCACGAAGTACATCGACAGGGCGGCCTGGAACACGAACACCCCGCCGGGCACCGTAGCCGCGACGGCCAGCATGACGAACATGGAGAACGCTGGGAACGCCGTCACGATCAACGAACGGCGCAGCCGGTGGGTGACCTCGCGCGCGTCCGGATCGGTCCGCCAACCGCCGCGCACCCAGACCGGCAGCCCGAGCCGGTAGGCCCCGATGAGCTGTGCCACCGCGTGCGCCGCGATGGACAATGTGGAGCCCACGCCGAGCACGAGCAGCATGTCGAGTGAGACGTCCAGCACATCCACCCCGGGCTCATACAGCAGCGCGAACACGACCATGGTGGCGATCAGGCCGAGGTTCTCCAGCGCGGGTGCGGCGGAGGCCAGCACGAACCGGCCCCTGGTCTGCTGCACGGCGGCACCGATCGCGGCGAGTGTGTAGCCGAGCACCTGCGGCGCCACGAGCACCACGATTACGATGGTCAGCTGCCAGGCTCGCCAGCGCGTGGCGTCATCCGGGATGCCGGCGGTCACCGCCAGCGCCACCAGAGGAGACGCCAGCACCACCGCGCCGGCGGCGATGGACGACCAGAACAGTAGGTAGCCGGTGACCCTGCTGAGCAGTTGACCGGATGCAGCCACTCCGCGCTCGGCCAGCGAACGGACCAGCGCCGGCACCAGCACCAGCGCCAGGACCGGGCCGGCCAGCGCGGTATAGGTCAGGTTGGGCACTGAGTTCGCGGACAGGAATGCGTTGGCGAAGAAGGTCGGCCCCAGCACAGCCCCAATGACCACCACGCGCAGCAGCCCGGTGATCCGGCTGATCAGCGTCCAGGCCGCCACCGTGATCGAGCCCCGTGCGGTGCCCGAGAGCGCGTAGTCGGGAGGATCGTCGGTGAGCGACTCGCTGAGGCCGCCCGCCTCGGCCAGGCTGTCGGCCCTGCGAGTTCGGTTGCCCTCGCCACCGAGACGCCCTACCGCAGTGTCGGAGGTGGGGCCAAGGCAAGAGTGCGCCGACCTGCCTTCGTCCATAAGTCAAACGGTAGCGAGGCCCGCGGGCGCGATCCCACCGACAGGCCGGCGTCCAGGGAAGCAGCCGGCGATGGACCCAGACCCTGCTGCTAGCCGACCACCCCGATCTCGCCCGGGCCGAACCCAAGACCCTGCGCTACCGGCTGCTGCACACCGCCGCCCGCATCACCCACGGCCAACGCCGAACCTGGCGGCGCATCCAACACAACTGGCCCTGGGCACACACCCTCGCCGCCGCCTTCAGCCGGCTGACCACACTCCCTGTCCCACAGACCTGAACTCCGCACCCCAATCCCACAACCAGGACCCGGAGCACCCGACAACTCGCAGGCTGGGAAACCGATCACGACCGCAGGAAACCACGACCATACAAAAACCAACACCTACAGTTGAAGATTTACTCAGAGCCTTCGTGAATCAGCAGGCTAGAGTCAAGGCTAGGGGAGGCTACAGCGGCTGTCCTGCGTATGGGGGGATCCCGATTGTTCACCGAGAAGGATGCTGATGTCGACCGAAGCACCCCAGGGCATCTGGATGCGTTGCTGCCGCCGGTGCTGATCGCAGGGGCCGGGACCGCCATTGGGCTGGCCATCGCTCGGGGTCTGCGCGAGACGGGAGTTCCCATCGTTGGCGCCTCCCTCATCCCGAGGGCGCCAACCTGCCGCTCAAAGCTTTGGCACAGCGTCCTGCCGGTCGGTGCGCCAACCACAGAAGCGTGGCTGGCGACCCTGCATGCGGCTCACGCCCGGTATGGCCGTATAGTGCTGTTCCCCGCCGACGACACGGTGGTGCGCATCGTCGCCGAGCACGCTGGCGAACTGGCCACGCAGTTCGACTTCGTGCTGCCCGACCTGCCGACCGTCGATCGATTGCTGGACAAGTCGGTTTTCCACGAGTGGGCCCTGGCCAACGACTTCCCGGTTCCCCACACAGTGATCGTCAACAACCCTGGCCAGTTGCGCGCAGCCCTACGCGAGATGGCCTTTCCTGTGGTGTTCAAGCCGGTCGAGCACACGCCACAATGGCAGGACTTCAGTAGGCATTACAAGGTGCACCGCTTCGACACCGCCGACGATCTTGAACGGCTGCCGTTCGCTCCGTTCGATGCCGCTGACCGCTTCGTCGTCCAGGAGTGGATTCCGGGCCGAGACAGCGACGTCTACTTCTGCCTGACCTACCGCAACCGCAACGGGGAAGAGTTAGCAGCGCAAGTCGGGCGAAAGATCACCCAGTGGCACGTCGACACGGGCAACACTGCCCTTGCCGTAACCCACCAGGACGCGGAGTTGCACAAGCTGACCCGGCGGCTGCTCGACACCGCCGGCCACGTCGGCTTGGGCTCGCTGGAGGTTCGGCGCAGCACTCGAGATGGCCGGATGCTCATCACCGAACCGACCGTGGGCCGACCGAATCTGCAGACCGCACTCGCCGCCGCCGCCGGGGTGAACCTGGTGGATATCGCGTATCGCGACGCACTCAAGCTGCCAGCACCACCGAGCCAACCCAGCCGAGAGGCGATCTGGATTCACGAGACCGCCTTTCCGCGGTCGGTGCTCGCCGCGGCCCGCCGCCGCCGCCTCGACGGCCGCACGCTCCTTGCCACGTTGCGGACCAGGCGGGCGCCCACCGGTGCGTTCTTCTCAGTGGGGGATCCGCTCCCACTCATACTCGAAACGGCCAAGGTCGCCAACAAGACCCTCCAGGCGGCACTGATCACCGCGCGGAGACCCCCTAAGCCACCCCTCATCACCCGCCGCGGCGGGTCGGCCTGGTTGTCTTGGCCCGCGCGGTTCTTACGAGCCAACGGAGATGGCGACCATGATGGCCAGCCGACCCCACTGCTGGCCCAGTCCGCCATCGACCGTCTCCAGTCCGCGCCTTCCAACTCGTCATCGGAGAAGGTGATAGCCACCGGCAACGGCAAAATCTACCCTCGCCAGTTTCCCCGCCAAACACCACAGCAACGACGACCGGACCGTAGCTGTTCGGCTGACAGGAGGGGACTGGACGGACAGGGAGAGATAAAGGCCTGACCACGGAGACTTAGCCGCGTTGCTGGCCAAGCCGATGACGCGGTGTGCGTGGCCTCCGCGCCTCGGCTTGGTGCAGTCAGCTGCTGGTACCGTGACTTCCGCTAGGCCTCTGACGAGGTGCTCGCCGCCTCTTGCTCCGCGCGGGTGGAGCCAGCCGGTCCAGCGCGAGGGCGTGACGACTGCCAGCTCGGGTCTATCAGGTTTTGCCAAACCCTGGCTCGGCTACCCGACGGCTGCATAGGTATCGATCCAACACAGTCCGCTCGAGGGGAGCAGAGATGCCGCAATGCGAGGTATGTGGGAACGATTACGATTTGGCGTTCGAGGTTCATGCTCAAGGTGCCGTGCATGTTTTTGATAGCTTCGAATGCGCAATCAATCGTATGGCCCCGGTATGCGAACATTGCGGATGCAAGATCATCGGACATGGAGTGCAGGCGGCGGGCCAGTTCTTCTGCTGCGCACACTGCGCTCAGGCGGCCGGTGCTAGCACCGAGTTGCGCGACCGAGCCTAACCGTGAGAATGCTCGGCCGATGAGAGGGTAAAGCCGTCGGGCGGTCTCCTGCTCGCCGGGCGCAGGAGTGGGCCGTCGAATGACCGTTCGTGAGTTAGTCATACTTGGGACGGCGACTCAGGTACCTTTCCGCGTACGTAACCAAAACGGGTACCTGTTGCGCTGGGATGGTGAGGGGCTGCTGTTCGACCCGGGCGAGGGTACTCACCGGCAGCTGCTGCTGGCTGGCGTGCCCAGTAGCGTGATCACCCGGATCTGCTTAACGCACTTCCACGGCGACCACTGCCTCGGCCTGCCCGGTATCGTGTAACGGCTATCCCTCGATCGGGTGCCAAGCTTCAGAGGTCAATTCCTGTCACCTCGGACCCCGGAATCATTGAGCTGCGAGTCAGCAGCCCGGCTGAGATGGCGGCAACGCCGACGATCACAGGCCCTCTCAGTCATTCTGTCGAGCGTCCGAGAAGAACGATGTCCCAACCGAAGGCGGCGACGATGCCGCCCGCTGGGGTGCCTGTGGCAGCTTTTACGTCGCTGGGCAGGTCAATCCGATCGATTGGAAGTCTCGTTCGGAGATCCCAGATCCGCACCGTGTGGTCCCAGCTTCCGGTGACGGCGATGGGGTGGCTGTCGAGCTGGGCGCAGGCCACTGCGGTGACCGGGCCGGTATGGCCAGGAAACAGGCCAATGGGAATGCCGCTGGTGAGGTCCCAGATCCGCACCGTGTGGTCCCGTCCGCTGGTGACGGCGATCGGGCGGCCGTCCAGATGGGTGCAGGCCACCGCCGACACGAGGTTGGTGTGACCGGTGAGGGGGTCGTCGATTGGGGTGCCGGTGGCCAGGTCTCAGATCCGCACTGTGTGGTCCCGGCTGCTGGCGACGGCGATCGGGTGGCCGTCCAGCTGGGTGCAGGCTACCGCGGTGGTCACCGCCACGGTGGCAGCAGTGAGGGTCCCGTGAGGTGTGTTGCTGACCCGGCTACCGGTCGCCCACCGTGGCTGCCATGGTGACTGGCTCAGCTCAAGCAAGAAATCATCCCCCCGAAGAAGGCATACGCAGCATAACGTGCGGCTTCGACCGCGAGCACGTCCCGGCGCTGATTGGCCTTGTCGGCGTCCCCGGTCACCAGTCACGACGATCCACCAGTCCTTCCTAGGTCCGCTTCGACCGCGCCGCGTCCGACCCGACGAGGACGTCGATCGAAAGTGACTGTGGACCGTTCCCGTCGACGACTTCGCCGTCGAGAGCGTTATGGCTACCGTCAAAAGTCGTCCACTCGAGGATCCCGTCCTGTGGAGCGCTACGCCGGCGAAGATGACACCACCCTTTTTATGGCACTGGCGCACAGCCGTCAGCGGCTTGATAAGTCAGGGCATCAGTAGCCCTGGCGAGGTTAGGGAGCCGATCGGGCAGAGTGGCAAGATGAGGTACGCGGTCGCGGCGTCGAGCGAGTGGGTCGACCCCGAGGGGGTGCGTCGACCCGGTGGGGAGGTGCATGCTTGGACACCCGGCACCAACCAGACCCTTTGCGGGCTTGCGCTCAGTTGGTCTCGGCTGGGGCGGTATCCGCACGTCGATTGGGACGACATCCGGCCTGAGTCGGGCCGACACGCCGACGCCGTCCGGCGGGTGTGCCCCCGCTGCATGGCCGGGACCCGTTCTCGGCGGGACGCGCGGCAGCGGCGTGGTCGAGGCGCCGGGCAGCGAGGTCGGGGTTGAGCAGGACCGTCGCGTCGACGACTCGGAGCGGGGGCGGCGAGCGGGTCTACCTTGACCTGGACGCGAAGGGATGTAGCGCGTGGGTTCTATCGTACTGAGTGTCACGTGACTTGATAGGAAATCTTTCAGTGAGGAGTGGCTCGGTCGTAATATTGACAGACTCGTCGCGGCTAAGAAAGCGTCGGCAGCTTACCACGTTACGAGCAGGCGGCGCGCTCAGTGAAATCCTTGATCAGCGGCACCGACCTCTCTTATGAAACGGCCGGAATGTAGCGACTCAGCGTCCGAGCGGCGATAAATTCCTTGAGGCTCATGCGGAGAGCTGTTGCTTTGCTTATTCTCAGCTTACCTCTGATGGCGTGCCGTGTCTGCACCGACCCGACCGGCGCCAGACGAGACCTTCAGCGACAGACGGTACGGACACACGATTGGAGGCTCGAATGAGGGGAGCACCGCCGCAGCGACCAGACGGTGATCCGGGACAGGCGAGTGAATGCCGACCGCCAGGATGGGCAGTGCGTCGACATGAGAGTGGGCGGCATGGTCAACCGTCTACCGCAGACTTCGCACGCTGTGGGACGGCTGACCCGACGCCGGGTCCACCCCGACTGTTGCTGGTGGCCGCCTCGATTGGGGAGGGGCACAACAGCACCGCGGCGGCGCTCGCGCATGTCCTGCGGCGGGTCCGGCCGGAGTGCGAGGTACGGACGGCCGACACCTTCGCGCTGATGGGGCGCGGTAGCGGGCCGTTCTTCCGATGGACCTACCGCGGTGCGGTGCAGCTCACCCCGGTGATGCACGAGCTGTGGTACCAGGCTCTGAGCCGCTGGGATGCCTTCCGGTGGTTCTACCACCGAGTGATCGGGGCCCGGGTGGGCCGCGCCCTTGCCAGTGAGGTCGCCGGCTTCCGGCCCGACGTCGTTATCTCGACCTACCCGCTTGGCACCGCCGGCTTATCATGGCTGCGCCACCGCGGACTGCTCGATGTCCCGGTCCTCGCGTTCCTCTCAGATTTCGCGCCCACGTGTTTTGGATTTACCCGGGCGTGGATGAGTACTTCGTGCTCAGCAACGACGGCCGCGCCGCGATGCGCACGATCGCCCCCGGCACCCGTGTCACGGTGTGCGCGCCGCCGGTGGCGCCGGCGTTCCACCCATACAATGGGCAGGACGTCGCCGCTGCCCGAGAGCGGTACGGCCTCTCACACGATGCGCTCGTCGTCTTGGTCAGCTGCGGCGCTATGGGTCTGGGCTCAGTCACGGCGGCGGTAGATGCGGTCTTGGCTGCGGGCCCACGGTGCCAAGTCGTGGCGGTGTGCGGGCGCAACAAGCGCCTGCAGGCGACGCTGTGCCGGCGCCGAGAGCATGCCGATCGGCTACTGGTGCTCGGCTGGGTCGACGGCATGGCAACGCTGATGGCGGCCGTAGACGTCGTGGTGAACAACGCGGGTGGGGTGACGGCCATCGAGGCGCTCTCCTGTGGGCGGGCACTCGTTATGTTTCGTCCGATTGCCGGGCATGGTCGGGCCTCCGCAGCCGCGATGGCCGCGGCTGGACTCGCGGTGGTCTGCATCCGGCGCCGTCGGCTGACCCGCCTGCTTGCGCAATGGATCAACGAACCAGTCCTGCTGCGGGCCGCCCAGGCTCGGGCTCTGCGGCACGCCATCGCACACCGACTCGAGGAGGCAGCGGAGGCTGTCCTGGGACATACTGCACGCGACGCTACCGCATCATCGTCCCGACCGTGCACAGGACCACGGGAGCCACTGCTGGGAGGACAGGCGTCGTGACCGACCCGACCGGGGGGGCAACCCCTGGTGGCGGCGTTGGTCGCGCTCGCCGGGGCGGCCGTGACCGCCCTCGGTACCGCCGCGCAGCAGCGAGCCACGCAGCAAGTGCCCGGCGGACGGGGACTCCACCTCCGGCTGATCGTCGCGCTGGCCCACAACCGGCTCTGGCTGGCGAGCCTGCTCGGCATCCTGTTCGGCTTCGGCCTCTATCTACTGGCGCTAGCCAAGGGGCCGCTCGTACTCGTTCAGCCGATTATGATCAGTGGTCTGGTCTTCGGCTCCGTCTTCGCCGCCTGGATGGCCTGCCGACGCCCGGACCCCAAGCTGCTAGCCGGTGCTGCCATCTGCGCCCTCGGGCTCGCATTATTTTTGGCCATCGCGCACCCCCGGATCGGTGACTATGGGACCCGGCCGGTCGACGGCGGCTTCTGGCTTGCCGCAGTGCTGGCCGCGCTGCTGCTGGCCGGAGCCGTGACGGCCGGCCGCACTGACGGCCTGCCCCGCGCCCTGGCGTTTGCACTCGTCACGGGGATCCTCTTCGGCGTCAACGCTGCCCTCACCAAGCTGGTCGCCGAACAGCTGACGCGGGGTTTGACCGAGCCGTTCCTGCACTGGCCCTTTTACGCCACGCTTCTGACCGGGCCGGCCGGCTTCATCCTTAGCCAGCGGGCCTTTCAGCTTGGCCGCTTGCTCGCCCCGGTGAACGCCGTCATCAGCACCGTGGACCCGATTACAGCCGTTGCAATCGGGGTCGTCGCATTCGACGAGCGGATCGCGACCACCCCCTCCGCCCTGGTCGCTGAGCTACTGGCTGCCGCCGCCCTCGTGGTGGGGATCGTCATGGTCACCCGGCGCGCAGCGCAGCTCATCGGCGCCGACCAGGCGGCGCGCGCAACGGGCCAGAGTGGCGTGGCTAGTTGGGGCTGAGCGGCTCATCAACCACTGGCGCGTAGGTGCACGGTCGGTACTCCTCTCGGCTGACCGCGTGCCGCGTTCGAGCACGCGAGTGAAACCAACAGGCGGCCGCAGCGGCCTACGCGGCGCAGGGATGCCGGGGTGAGTATGTCTGAGTGGGGCACCTCAGGCTGACTCGCGGAATGGATGAGAGGCTCAGCGCGTTGACGGGTATGGGTCGGGGTCGTGGGGCCTCGGCTTGGACCGTTGGGTTCGTGCCGAGCCCTAGGAAACCGACCAGTACAGGACCGGGTACGTCAGAGGAGGTCTACGTCGGGCTCGGTCATGGAATAGACGAGACTCTCAGCGCGTTGGTGCGATGTGGGCCGGGTCGTGGAGGCTTGGCTGGCACCGTCGGGCTGGCCCGTACGGGGCAGTTGTTCTTTGAGAACTCAACAGTGTGTCGATGAGGTGTTGGTGCCATGTTTGTTTTGTGTTTGGGTTTTTGTTGCTAGTGATCAGGCGTTTGATGGAGAGTTTGATCCTGGCTCAGGACGAACGCTG
>JALZHU010000420.1 GCA_030860695.1 Actinomycetota bacterium | reverse complement strand
CGAGAGATGATTTCTCTCTCCTCGGCACGAATCTCCGCACCCCGCACTGACAATGACTCCCTTCCCTCTGCCAACAGGGACAATATGCTATCAATCTCGATGGTGCACTCACCCTATGACACCAAGGTGAGTTCCCCGATGGACAGTTGTATGTCAACCTGCGTGGCTACGATCCTGACCAGCCCATGTCAGCCGGGGATTCGCTAGCCGGGTTTTTGCGCGCGCTAGGCCTGCGCGGACAAGAAATTCCCCTGGAGGTGGATGAGCGGCGGCTGTCTATCGCAGCGTGCTGAATGGCCGGCGGATGTTGGTGGTGTTGGATAATGCTGCCACCGTCGAGCAGGTCCGCCCGTTGCTGCCTGGGACCGCATCTTGCTTAGTGGTGGTGACCAGCCGAGACTCCCTCGTGGGACTGGTGGCCAGGCACGGCGCCCGGCGTCTGGATCTCGATCCACTCCTGCCCGAGGACGCGGTGACGCTGCTACGGGCGCTGATCGGGAAGCGGATCGACACCGAATCCAAGGCAGCTACCACACTGGCTGAGCAGTGTGTGCGGCTGCCGCTGGCCTTACGGGTGGCCGCTGAACTGGCCGCCGCCCGTCCGGGCGCCAGCCTGACTAGACTAAGCTGGTCACCGAGTTGAGCGACGAGCATCAGCGGCTGGAGCTGCTGGACGCCGGTGGCGATCCCCGTACCGCGGTCCGTGGCGTTTTCTCTTGGTCCTACCGGCATCTACAAGCGGACGCCGCGCGAATGTTTCGGTTGATCGGCTTGCACCCGGGCCCCGATTTCGACCCATATGCCGCCGCTGTCCTCGCCGACTTAAACCTCAAGCGAGCACAACAGCTGCTCAACCTCCTGGCCCGCGCTCACCTGGTCCAGCTCGCGTCCTCTAGCCGGTACCGCATGCACGACCTGCTACGCGCCTACGCCGCCGACCTCGCGACCGAGGAGGAGACCGAACAGGAGCGGCGGGCTGCGCTGACCCGACTATTCGATTATTACCTGAACACCGCCATCGTTGCCATGGACGTCCTCCACCGCGTCAAAGAAGACCACCGATCCAGCGTCCGGCTAGTCAACCCACCTACTCCATCGATAGCCGCCCCTGCCACCGCGCTGACTTGGCTTAATGATGAACGTCCAACCCTGGTCGCCAGCTGCGCCTACATTGCCACTTACGGATGGCCAGGACACTCAATCCGGTTGGCTGCCACCTTATCCCGCTACCTTGACCGCGCCGGTTTCTTCACTGACGCTTTGGTTATCCACTCGCACGCCCGGCACGCCGCCTGTCATATCAATGACCGGGCCGGCGAAGCCCACGCCCTCACTAGTTTAGGTTTGGTCCACGCGCGCCAGGGCCGCTACGGGCAGGCCATCGAGCACTTCCAGCAGGCGATTGTTCTATTTCGCGAGATCAACGACCGTGGCGGTGAGGCCCGCGCGCTGGACAGTCTTGGCCTCTTTCATTGGCGCCAGGGCCGCTACGGGCAGGCCATTGAGCACTTCCAGCAGGCGATTGTTCTATTTCGCGAGATCAACGACCGTGGCGGTGAGGCCCGCGCGCTGAGCAACCTGGGCCTCGTTCACTGGCGGCAGGGGCGCTACGAACAGGCCGCCGAACACCACCGGCAGGCCCTCACCCTATTCCGTAAGACGGGTAGTCATAGCGGCGAAGCTAATGCTCTCGGCAATCTCGGCGCCGTGTACGGGCGGCAGGGCCATTACCAGCAGGCCGCCGAACACCTCCAACAGGCGATCGCCATCCACCACGAGATCGGCGACCGTATCGGTGAAGCCTATGCGCTAGACCAGCTCGGCATCGTGTACGGGCGGCAGGGCCATTACGAACAGGCCGTCGAGCATCAGCGGCAGGCTCTCACCCTGTTCCGCGAGATCTGCCACCGCGATGGTGAACCCCAGGCACTTAACAGCATTGGTGAGACCCTACGTGCTACCGGACAGGCTGACCAGGCCCGCGCTCAGCACATCACCGCCCTCGCGCTAGCCATCGACGCAGATGATCGCTACGAACAGGCGCGAGCCCACACTGGCCTCGGTGACGTGGACCATGCCACCGGCGACTCCGACCAAGCCCGTCACCATTGGTATCATGCTCTCACTCTCTACACCGACCTCGACGTCCCCGACGCTGACGATGTCCGCGGCCGCCTCACTGCCTCTTAATGGCGCCATTAACCTCAAACTTTGCCGTAGCTGATTTAAAGCAACACGCCATGCTAAATAGGCAAAGTGCCTGGCGACACGGTTTGATAGGAATTGCTGAAGCTCGGACTGGACCTATGACAGGAATTTCGCAGGGGCGGTCTCAAGTGGTGGGCGCGACACCGGCTTGACCTGGGACCCTCGCGAGGGCTCACATCGAGCTTTGCGGGCAGGCCAGAGGCGTGCCCAATGCGCGGGCCAGCTTACGAGCCCTCACCCCAGGTCAAGCCGGTGTCGCGCTGACCGTTTGAGCCCAAGGATCTGTTTGAGCCTTCGGTGCGAGCGTTGGTGACATTGAGCCGGCAGAACGCTTCGATTTCGGTCCACCAGGTATCGACGGTCTCGACCAGGGTGGTGATCTCGGGTACCTCGCTGAACTGGGCGCACCAGGTCAGGAACCGGTATTTGGCGTCGCGGATTTCGTGACGGTGCCCGCCGCGTTTGGCGGTGGCCAGCAGGGCACGGAGTTCTTCTTTGGCGATCCAGGCACCGAGGATCTGGCCGGTGGGGTTCGACGTCGATGCAGGCGTTCCACATCGTGGCAAACCGTGGTGGGCTAAGCCGTTCGCGGGCGGTGAGCAGCCGGCGCCGGTGGGCCCACTCCGGGTCGACCTTGCGGCCGCGGCGGTCCCGGTCATCCCAGGTGACTCGACGACGAACCGCGGTCAGCGTGTCGTTGGCCAGCCGCACCAGGTGGAAGTGGTCGACCACGATGGTCGCCTGCGGCAGAGCCTTGCGCACGGCGGCGGCATAGGCGGCGCACGGGTCGATCGCCACGACCTCGATGCCCTCGCGCCACTGCTGGCTGCGGGCTGTAAGCCAGGTGCACACCGCTGCCGAGGAGCGGCCCCGGGGTCAGCCCGAGGATCGTGCGCCCACCAGCCAGGTCCAGGTTGGTCAGACTGGTCATCCACGGCACGCTGTGGCCGCCACCGGCCGGCCACAGCGTCGTAATACCAGCGGACCCGGCGGGTGCGGGTTTCATCGATGCCCAGCTGGCGCACTGGCGGCGGCTGGGCCGGCAGCTCAGCGTGCGCCCGGGCCGCCACATCGTTGACTAGGCGCTGTCAACTTCGTGGTGGGCGTGGCTGGGATGATCGACAGGGTTACTTCGCGATGAGGAGGTCTGGTGATCGTCGGTGCGCCGTCCTACAAGGGGTTTCGCTTCCCGGCGGAGATCATCAGCC
>JALZHU010000151.1 GCA_030860695.1 Actinomycetota bacterium | reverse complement strand
GGCTAGCACCGAGCTGGTCTCACCGCCGCTGCATCCCGCCGACACGGGCTGGCGCAGCGCTACTCGTCGGCGCGCCGGCACGCCCCGCGGCCAATGGGCGCTCGGACGGGCCCGCGCACGCCTGGCCGTCGGCGTGGTGTCGCTGGTAGGGCTGGTCACGGCGGCACTGCTGGTGCCCTGGCTGACTGGGCTGGACCAGTCGCTGATCGATTACGGCGCGGTGCGGTTGGGGCCGAGTGCCAATCACCCATTCGGCACTGATGCGGCCGGCCGCGACGTGTTGCTGCGCAGCCTTGCCGGGCTACGGGTGTCGCTGCTGGTCGCCGCGCTGTGCGCGGTGATCTCCACGCTGATGGGTGCGGTGATCGGCGCCCTGTCCGGTGTGCTGGGAGGCTGGCCTGACCGGTTGCTGATGCGGGCAGTGGACACGATCAACGCGGTGCCGCACCTGCTGCTCGGGATCATCATCGTGGCGCTGTATCGGGGCAGCTTGCTGACGGTGGTCGCCTCGATCGCCTTGACCCACTGGACCGGGATAGCCCGCATCGTGCGCGCCGAGGTGCTCTCGCTGCGGGACCGTCCCTTCATCGACGCGGCGATCTCTGGTGGGGCAACCCGAACCCACGTGCTACGTCGCCACCTATTACCGGCCATCGTGCCTCAGGCTGCACTGTCGGCGGTTCTTATCCTGCCGCACGCCGTGTGGCACGAGACCGCGCTGAGCTTCCTTGGGCTAGGCCTGCCCCCGCACCTGGCCAGCATCGGCAACATTCTCACCGAAGGCCGTGAGGGCGTTCTGGTCGGCGCTTGGTGGATCGTCGTGTTTCCCTCGATGCTGCTGGTGGTCACCACCCTGGCCGTGGCCGCCATCGGCGGCTGGTGGCGGGACCGCTCAGTACCCCGACGGCGCTCGGAGCTAGCGCTATGACCGCCCCGGCACTGTTGGCCGTCGAGGAACTGTCAGTGCGGTTCCTGCTCGGGCCACACGGCCGGCATGGCATCGTCAGCGCGGTCACCGACGTCTCGCTACAGCTGTCCGCGGGACGAGTACTGGCCCTGATCGGAGAATCCGGCTGCGGTAAATCAGTGCTCGCCGCGTCGCTGCTGGGACTGCTGCCGGCCAATGCCGAGGTACGCGGCCGGGCGCTTCTGGCGACCGGCGAAGGGTCCTGGATTGAGCTGCTCGCTGCCCCGGAGCAACTCCTGCGAAGCCGAGTCCGCGGCAGGCTGATCGGCCTGGTCCCCCAGTCGGCCGCCACCCACCTCACCCCAGTCCGGAGAATCGGCGCCCAGCTCGCCGAGGCAATCCGCGAGCTGCGCGATACCGTCCAGGTTCCCGCCACCGAGGTCACCACCGCCACCGAGAAGCTGGCCATCCGGGCCGGACTGGACCTCGACGTGCTGCACCGCTACCCACACGAACTGTCCGGTGGGACAGCGCAACGTGTCGGCGTCGCGTCCGCCTTGGCCGGACACCCCTCGGTGGTGCTCGCTGACGAGCCCACCGCCGGGCTGGACCGCCCTCTGGTAGACCGTACCGTCGACCAGCTGGCCGCTCTGGCTGCTGACGGGCACGCGGTGCTGCTGATCACCCATGACTTACGCGCCGCCCGTCGGGTGGCGACCGACCTGGCCGTGATGTACGCCAGCCGTCTCGTGGAGTACGGCCCCGCCGAGGAGATGTTCAGCGATCCCTGGCACCCCTACACCCGCGGACTACTGGCCGCGCTGCCCGACCGGGGGTTCACCGCGATCCCCGGGGATCCACCCGAGCTGACCGCGCTGCCCACTGGATGCGCATTCCGGCCACGCTGCCCAGTCCGTGACCGATGCATGAACACAGCCGAGCTCCACCGGCACGGGCGGCGGCAGCTTGCCTGCCATCCGGCGCCATGCTGACTGCCACCGGCATCGAAGCCGGCTACCTCCGGGACCATCCAGTGCTGCGAGCGGTCGACATCGAGATCGCCCAAGGCGAGATTGTTGGGCTCGCTGGACCCAGCGGCTGCGGCAAATCAACTCTGGCCCGGGTGCTGGCCTTGCTGCTGGCCCCGTGGTCAGGGCGGGTGGACATCGACGGAGCACCGGCAACTGGTGTACGCTACCGCGCGCCACGTCCGCAACGCACTGCGATCGGCGTGGTTTTCCAACAACCCCGGCTGTCCGTTGACCCCCGGCTGACGCTCCGTCAAGCAATCCTCGAACCACTCCGGGCTTGCCAGCGGCCGGTCGATGAGGACCAGACCGCAGAGCTAACCGACCGAGTCGGCCTGACCACCGAGCTGCTCAGCCGCCGGCCACATGAAGTCAGCGACGGCCAACTGCAACGAGCCTGCCTCGCCCGCGCCCTCATGCTCCGACCGCGGTACCTGCTCTGCGACGAGATGACCGCCATGTTGGATGCCTCCACCACCGCTGCGCTTGTCGAGGTGGTCACCACCTACGCCGCCCGGACTGGCGCCGGAGTACTCGCCATCAGCCACGACGAAGACCTGCTCGTCGTCTGGGCCCACCGCGTGCAACGCATGCCAACACAGCTCAGCATCCCCGTAGGTGCCGCCTCTACCCAGTGCGGTGCCCATAGGATGGCCCGTCATGAGGATGCTCGTCACCGGTGGGGCTGGATTCATCGGCGCAAACTTCGTCCACCTCACCGTGCGTGACCATCCCAGCTACGAGGTGTGCGTGCTCGACGCGCTGACCTACGCCGGCAACCGCGACAGCCTCGCCCCGATCGCCGAAGCGGTCCGGTTCGTGCACGGCGACATCTGCGACGCCGCGCTCGTCGACCGCCTGGTGGCCGAGACCGACGTGGTGGTGCACTTCGCGGCGGAGTCACACGTGGACAACTCGCTACACAATCCGGAGCCGTTCATCCGCACCAACATCCTCGGCACGTACACGATCCTGGAGGCGGTGCGCCGCCACGACAAGCGGCTGCACCACATCTCCACCGACGAGGTCTTCGGCGACCTGGCCCTCGATGCGGTCGACAAGTTCACCGAGGAGACCCGCTACGACCCGTCCAGCCCGTACTCGGCGGCCAAGGCCAGCTCGGACATGCTGGCGCGAGCCTGGGCACGGTCGTTCGGCGTGGCTGTGACCCTGTCGAACTGCGCCAACAACTACGGCCCGTACCAGCACGTGGAGAAGTTCGTGCCGCGGCAAATCACCAACGTGCTGGTCGGCGAGCGACCCAAGCTGTATGGGGCGGGGAAGAACGTGCGGGAGTGGACCCACGTCGAGGACCAGAACGCGGCGGTGCACCTGATCCTCGCCAAGGGCCAGATTGGCCAGACGTACCTGATCGGATCGGGCGACGAGCGCAGCAACGCCCAGATCCTGGCGCTGGTTCTGGAGCTGATGGACCAGCCCGCCAACGCCTACGACCACGTGCCGGACCGGCCGGGCCACGACCTCCGCTACGCCAACGACTCCACAAAGATCCGCACCGAGCTAGGGTGGAAGCCCCGCTACGGCGACTTCCGCGCCGGGCTCGCCGCGACCATCGACTGGTACCGCCACAACGACTGGTGGTGGAAGCCGCAGAAGGACGCCACCGAGGCCAGGTACCAGCTGTTGGGCCGCTAGCTCACCACCGCGGCCCGCCTGTGGCACGCTGGCCTTCGTCGCGCAGGCGAACGGTTCGGAGTGATCCAACGCGTCACCGAGTTGTGGCGACTGCGACGTACTTGGTCTCAAGGAACTCCTCGATGCCCACTGTGCCGCCCTCGCGACCCAGCCCGGAGTGCTTGATGCCGCCGAAGGGCGCAGCCGGGTTGGACACCACACCCTGGTTCAGCCCAACCATGCCGGCCTCAAGCCGCTCGCAGACCCGCAGGGCGCGACGCAGGTCCTCAGTATAGACGTAGCTGACCAGACCAAAGGGGGTGTCATTGGCAGCTGCCAGCACCTGCTGCTCGTCGGTGAACGAGGTGATCGGCGCAACCGGTCCGAAGATCTCCGTACTGATCATCGCGGCATCCGGTGGCACGTCGACGAGCACGGTCGGGCGGTAGAAGTAACCAGGACCGTGCACGGGCTCGCCGCCGACGAGAACCTGCGCCCCGCGCGCGACTGCGTCGTTGACCAGTTGTTGCACCTTGTCCCGCGCCTTGGCCTCGATCAGCGGGCCGACCTGGACACCCTCTTCGCTGCCGCGACCGATGCGCAGCGAGCCCATCTGCTCGGCCAGCCGTCGGGAGAATTCGTCGACGACATCGGTGTGCACATAGAAGCGGTTGGCCGCAGTGCAGGCTTCGCCGATGTTGCGCATCTTCGCGACCATCGCCCCTTGGAGCGCAGCGTCGAGGTCAGCGTCGGCGAAGACCAAGAACGGCGCATTGCCGCCAAGCTCCATCGAGGCCCGCAGAATATGCTCGGAGCACTGCTCCAGCAGCTTGCGACCCACCTCGGTGGAGCCGGTGAAGGACAGCTTTCGGGCCCGACCGTCCCGGATCAGCGGTTCCATGAGCCGGCCTGAGCTGGCGGTGGGCACGACATTGAGCACCCCATCAGGCAGCCCGCACTCGGCCAGGATGCCAGTCAATGCGAGCATCGACAGCGGGGTCAGGCTGGCTGGTTTCAGCACCATCGTGCACCCCGCCGCCACCGCCGGACCGATCTTGCGGGTACCCATCGCGGCTGGGAAGTTCCACGGAGTGATCAGCAACGACGGCCCGACCGGCTGGCGCATCACGAGAAATCGGCCCGAGCCATTGGGCGCGGTGGCGAATCCGCCGTCGATCCGCACGGCCTCCTCGGCGAACCAGCGGAAGAACTCGGCAGCGTAGGCGATCTCGGCTCGGGATTCGGCCAGCGGTTTGCCCATCTCCAACGTCATCAGCAAGGCGAGGTCTTCCTGGCGTTGCATCATCAGCTCGTAGGCACGGCGCAGGATCTCGCCACGCTCCCGGGGCGGGTACTGAGCCCACTCAGCTTGTGCAGCGACCGCGGCGTCCAACGCGGCCATCCCGTCCTCGGGCGTGGCGTCGGCGACTGCGCGCAGCACCTTGCCGGTAGACGGGTCCTCGACATCAAAGGTCTTCCCGCTGCTGCCTGATCGCCACCGACCGTTGACGAACAACCCAGCGGGGACGGCCTCGACGAGAGCTTGCTCACGGTCACCGGAAATCATCGCAATGTGATCTCTTCCTGGGTGGCAGAGGTGGGGAGCAAGCGTCGACGATCAGGCCGGCCACCCCGATCGCCGCGCCGGTCAGCGAGACCGCGAGCAATGCCGGCGACGTGGTCCCGGTGAGTGCATCGCCGAGCACCACCACCGCTACCGAGCCGGGCACGACGCCCACGGTACCGGCCAGGTAATGGCGGAAGCGGATCGACGACACCGCGCTGCAGTAATTGAGCACCGAGAACGGCACCGCCGGGATCAACCTCAAAGACGCCACCGCGAGCCAGCCACGGCGGCGCAACCGCGCATCCACCGTCCGCAGCACCTTGCGATCCAGGTGAGGCAGGACAAGCCCGCGAGCGAGCCGGCGGACGACAACGAAGGCCAGCACCGCAGACAGCGTGGTTGCCCCCAGCGACAGGGCCACGCCCAACACCGGTCCGAATAGCAACCCGGCGGCAATGGTGAACATCGTGCGGGGAATCGGTGCCACCGTCACCACGGTGTGCCCGAGCAGGAACAGCAACGGCGCGGCGGTGCCGACCGACTGTGCCCAAGTGCGCATCTGCAGCGGACTTGGCACTGGCAGCACCACAACAGCGACAATCACCATGAGCAACAGAAATCCTGCTACCAGCAGCCGGGTACGACGGGGCGCAGCCAGTTCAGTCACGACCGAACTCCTCCAGCGGTACAACGCCGCGCCGAGGTGTCGGGGAGCAGAGCGCCGGGTGCACAACAACCAGAGCGTACCGCCCCTAGGGTTACTGCGTTTCTGTCCCCAGAACGCACGGGTGGGTGGCACGCCGTTCAGGCGGGCTTGATGTTGGCGTTGAGGTGGAAGATGTTGTCCGGGTCGTACTTGGCCTTAATTCGGACCAGCCGCTCATACTTGGTTGGTCCGTAAGACGCCCGCACCCGATCCTCGTCGTTGTCGGTCATGGAGTTCACATAACCACCCGAGTCTTTGGCGAACGGCCGCAGCGCGCTCCACAACGACCGGACCCAGGCCCGGTCGGCGCGCAGTATCTCGGGGGTGGCGCCGATGCCGGCGATGTTGACGACGTAGCGCGGTGCCCGCTGGCCACCGAAGGCTGTCTCGTCATCACCGACGGCCGAATACGCTCCGTCCAAGCGGAAAATCAGGCATAGGCTCATCGGCGAACTCTTGACAGGCATGCGATCCACGATCACCGAGATCACATCGTCGGTGAGTTCTTCGAGGTAGATCACTTCTTGGTAGCCGAGGAGTCCCCACGGAGCAGTCTCGTCGAGCGTGCGCTGTAACGCGACATAAGGGATCGGGGTGACGAGCTCGAACAGCGGCGGCAGCGCCTCACGAATCGGCGCGACGATCCGGGCGTGTTCCGCTGCGGAAGAGAACCCGACCACGATCAGCAGATAACCCGGGGTGAAGTGATACCGCGCGGGTACGAATGGTGCCGGCGGCGCGTTGAGCCCGATCGCGATCTGGGCACCGGCATCGACAGGCAAAGCTGGCACGACATCCCGAGCCAAACGCAGCACCTGCTCGCCACTGTCCATCCCCCAGAAGAACAGTCCCAAATGCACTTCTGGCCCGACCGGGTGCAGCCGGAACTCGAACGTTGTGACGACACCGAAGTTGCCGCCCCCACCGCGGACCGCCCAGAAAAGGTCGGCGTGCTCGTCAGGCGACGCGTGCACGTAGCGACCGTCAGCGAGCACCGCGTCGACCGAGACCAGATTGTCGATGCTCAATCCCGCCTTGTGGGTCAGCCATCCGATGCCGCCACCGAGTGTCAGGCCACCGACGCCGGTGTGGCTGATCACCCCGGCGGGCACCGCCAAGCCGTGCACCTGGGTTGCCGCGTCCAGTTCCGCCACGGTGGCACCGCCTCCCACGTGGACCAGCCGAGCGGCAGGACAGACTGAGACCCGGCGCATCGCACTGAGATCGATCATCAGTCCGCCGTCACAAACGCCGGATCCGGAAAACGCATGGCCCCCACCGCGCACCGAGATCTCCAATGCTTGCTCACGGGCGAAGTTGAGCGCTGCCGCAATGTCGGCCGGCGACGCGCAACGGGCGACCGCTACCGGACGGCGATCGATGTCGTTATTCCACTGTATGCGTGCGGTGTCATAGTCGGCGTCGTCCGGAGTGATCACCTTCCCAGCCAGCACCGTGCGGAGTGCTTCCAGATGGTGAGACGAGACTTGCATCATGAAACAGCTCCCAGGCCTGGAGGTGAGCACCCGGCACGTGCCCGGTGCGACATAGTTAGTTTAAATCACATATGCTATTTCCAGTATCGAGCGACTGGCGAGGACATCAATCGCATATTGACGATCACGTCATGGTGCAACTCGCTGAAACCCAACTATGACGGCAGGGGCGGACGTGTCCGCACCACCTCTCCTCGGCCACGGCACCGCCGCGACTCATCGGCTAGCTGTAGTTGGCTCCGCCAGTACCACCATTGGTGCTGCCGCCCGCGCCACCATTGCCGCCCCGGCCGCCGCCGCTGGACAGCGACAGAACGGGTACGAGCCGGCAGCAGCTCCACGTGCTGTCTGTCGATCTCCACAAGCTCACCGCGTCAGACATCAACTCCTCCTAGGGAAAGTAGTCCCGGTGGGACCGGGGGTGATAACACCGCATCGGTGGCATTGCCGATTCGGCTTCCCATACCCTGCCCAGGTGTACCGTCGCGGGCAATCAGTAGCCGCACGTAAATCTGCCAGGTCGTGCTACGTAGCCAAGAGTGGCGTTCGAATACCTAGTCGACGGCAACATCAACGTAGATCTCAGACACCGAGTACCTACGATCGAAGTTCAGGTTGGCCTGCGCAGTGCCGGCATCCACACACGCTGTCTCAACCGCCTGACATGGTCGGCCTGAACCGCAATGACAAGGAGACGGATGCGTTACCGACTGCTGGGCCAGACTGGACTGCGGGTCTCCGAACTGTTCCTCGGCGCGATGAGCTTCGGCGAGCAGGGAGGAGGCGGCGCGCCGCTGGACGAATGCCGCCGCATACTCGACTTGTACGCCGACGTCGGCGGCAACGTTGTCGATACAGCGATCAATTACCGCGGTGGTCAGAGCGAGAACATTCTCGGCAAGCTCCTCGAAGGCCGCCGCGACCGCTTCATCGTTGCGACGAAGTACACCATCTCGCGCGATGGCAGCGACCCAAACGCGGCGGGCAACCACCGCAAGAACCTCACCCTGTCGCTGGAGACGAGCCTGCGGCGGCTACGCACCGACTACATCGACTTGTACTGGGTCTACCTGTGGGACCGGCACACGCCTGTGAAGGAGACGATGCGGGCGCTCGACGACGCCGTGCGCACCGGGAAGATCTTGTATGTCGGCATCTCTGATACGCCGGCCTGGGTCGTCTCCCGCGCGAATACGCTCGCCGAGTGGCGCGGCTGGACGCCGTTCGCGGGCCTGCAGGTGCCCTACAACCTAGTGAACCGCGATATCGAACGTGAGCTGCTGCCGATGGCCGAGACATTCGGGATGACGGTCGCTACCTGGGGACCGCTTGCCAGCGGCGTCCTGTCAGGCAAGTACACGCGCCCGGGAGCTCCCGAGACAGGAACCCGCGTAGCGCCCGAATCGCTCAGCGCGCGCGAGCATACCGCCGCACGGGCCGTGCAGGAGATCGCCAACGAAGTGGGAGCCACGCCCTCACAGGTGGCCATCGCTTGGACCAGGGTGCACTCCCGGGCTGTCCATCCGATCCTGGGAGTGAGGACCGCCGAGCAGCTCAAGGATAACTTAGGTGCCCTCGACGTCACGCTGTCTGACGACGTGGTACGGCGCCTGGAGGCGGTCACGGAGTTCACCGTCGGATTCCCCGGCGACTTCATCGCCGAAGCGAGCCCGTGGGCGTTCGGCGAAGTCTCCGGCAGGCTCGACGGCAGGTGACGGCTGCATGACCGCTGATGCTTCGCTTGGGCCCGCGCAGCGTACGGTCGGGCACATGCGCATTGTCATCGCTGGTGGACATGGTCAGGTCGCCCTGCGGCTTGAGCGGCTGCTCGCCGGGCGCGGGGACGAGGTCGCAGGCATCATCCGCAGGCCGGAGCAGGCAGGCGACCTGCTAGCGGCGGGCGCCGAGCCTGTTGTCTGCGACCTCGAATCGGCATCGATTGACGAAGTGTCACGGCATCTGGACAGCGCGGACGCGACCGTCTTCGCGGCTGGCGCGGGCCCGGGGAGCGGTGCGGCTCGCAAGGACACGGTAGATCGGGCGGCGTGCGCCCTCTTCGCGGACGCGACCGAGGCGGCGGGCGTGCGGCGCCTTCTCGTCGTCTCCACTATGGGTGCCGGCCAAGCGGCCCCGCCCGGCACCGACCCCGTCTTCGCCGCCTATCTGCGTGCTAAGGGGGCGGCGGAGGCGGACATACGGGGCCGGGATGGACTCGGCTGGACCATCCTGCGGCCGGGGCGGCTGACCAACGAGCCGGGCGGCGGCCTGGTGAACCTCGCTGAGTCCACGGGACCTGGGGACGTCACGCGCGACGACGTTGCGGCGGTACTGATGGCATTGCTGGACAAGCCAGGCACGGCCGGGTGGACGCTGGAACTGATCGACGGGACGGTGCCGGTGACCGAAGCGGTGAGGAAGGCCATCGCAGGTTGAGACCACGCCCGGAGCACCCGGGGCGGCTGACCAAGCCAGCACGATCACGTCTGGCGACGCGCGCCGATCGAATCGCTATGGCCAACCGGCCTGGAGTATCTCTGCTAAGACGTTGATCGCGGCTGAAGTGACGGGCGAAGTCTGTCAGCACCGCCCACCCGTTGAGGATGACCTACTAGACGGTCGGGTGGCGATCTCCGCAAGTCGGCTGCAGTAGGCCAGCCGAAGATCGGTTGATCATCTCGCAGAGATAGTGGTCCTGCCTGGAATTACAGCGGTGTAAGATGGTTCGGTCTCGGCGAGGGGAAGCGCTGGCGGCCGAAGGGCAGCCCAACACCGCGATCGCCGACCGGCTTGACGTGGCCGTGGATGTGGTTTCCTGCTGGCGCAAACGCTTCGCCGATGCGGGCTCTTCCTCAACGACCCCGCCGCTGGACACCCCGGCTAGTTGACTGAACTTGCTCGGCTTGGGCCTTGTCGTCGCTGGTTCAGTCGACGGTCCCGGTGGCGTGCAGGGTGCCACCGGGGGAGCCACGCCCGTCCCATTCCCTGTAGGGCACGCAGCTGCCTAGCCTGGGCGGGTCAGCGGCCTGCCGGCCGGTAGGTGCAGATGAGGACGCCGGTCCCGGTTGTCGTGGTCGAGACCAGCTCGAGCGGGCGGGCCTGACCGTCGTCGGGGAACACCCGCTTGCCGCCGCCGAGCAGGATCGGCTCGATCATCAGCCGGTACTCGTCGACGAGGTCGTGTTCGATCAGCTGCGCAGCCAGTGACGCGCTGCCCATGACCTGCAGCGCCTTGCCGTCCCGTGCGCGCAGCTCGCGCACCGCGCCGATCGCGTCGTCGGCGGGTAGCAGGGTCGAGCCAGACCAGGTGAGGTCGTCCTGGGTGAGCGTGCGGGATGCCACGTACTTGGGGATCTCGTTCATGCGGTCGGCGAACGGGTCGCCGGCGCGGCCGGGCCAGGCGGCGGCCATCGTCTGCCAGGTGCGCCGGCCGAACAGCAGCGCCTCCGTTGTCGCCATGACTTCGTCGATCACCGAGCCCATGGCCTCCGGGTCGAAGTACGGCATCGACCAGCCGCCGTGGGCGAACCCGCCGTCGGTGTCCTCCTCGCGGCCGCCGGGCGCCTGCACGACACCGTCCAGGCTCATGAAGTCACTGAGGATGAGCTGCATCGCTACTCCTTGGTCGGGCGGCCATTGCGCTGGCCGGTCAAGTAGTCAAGTAGTAGACCCGGCCCATGCGGCAAAGTCATCGCCCCGCTCCACCGCCGCATCCAAACCGCTCCGGGACACGACGGCTCACCCCACAGCCTCGCGATCACGTTCCGGAGGCGGCACCGGTGTGGCTCGCGGGCTCGTGGTGGACAGCCGGGCCACCTCCACCCACGACGCGCCGTTGATGCTCGTCTACGTCGTCATGGCCGCCGCTGACGACCGGTCATGCACCGTCGCGGCGCGGTCGTGTGCCCGAGCAGAGACGACTGGCGATCTGTCGCTGCGTATGCCGCCACGACCGCCGCCTGACCGGCCCGTCCTCGCTGGCCGCGCGCAGGCGTTCGTGACTCGGCCGCCGACCAGCACGACCGCGCAGAAGCTGGCGACCTGTCGGCCGTGACCACGCCGTCACGAGGTTACTGGCGCCGACCTCCACTGTCGGAGCAGCCATGCGTCTCCGTGGCCTCGGGACGAACGGTTTTGCCGGCAAGGTGAGGTGGTACCCGGTTCGCGAGCTGCCGACGTTTCCGCGGCTGCGAGTGCTTGCCTGGACCTGTGTTGCGAGGAGAGACGCCGCGAACAGCGGGCTGGGACGGCGAGCAAGACCGCCGACGGTATTGGCGTGACGACTGCGGAGGAACCCATGTCCTCGACCAACAAGATCCTCGTCATCGTCACGAACGCGGGCGAGTACGAGAAGGTCGGCTACCGGACCGGCCTCTGGCTGGGTGAGCTGACCCACTTCTACAACTACGTCCGCGAGAACGGCTTTGATGTGGACATCGCAAGCCCAAAGGGGGGGTTCGTGCCGATCGACCCGGAGAGCCTCGCGCATGACTACCTCAGCGAGCTCGGTACTGGCGAGCGCTATCACGACCGGGAGTTCATGGACCTGCTCAAGCACACGAAGAGCGTTGCGGACGTCAACGTCGAAGACTACGACGCCATTTACTTCACTGGTGGGCACGGCGTCATGTTCGACTTCCGCAGCGCTGACCTCGGCGCGCTGACCGCCCGGTTCTACGAGTCTGGGCGCATCGTGTCAGCCGTCTGCCACGGCCCCGCTGGACTGCTCAACGTCTCGCTGAGCAGCGGTGAGCCGCTGGTGAAGGGCAAGAACGTCACCGGGTTCTCCTGGCCGGAGGAGGAGGCCGCCCAGCGGGCCGACACCGTCCCGTTCAGCCTTCAGGACGAGCTGCAGAACCTCGGCGCGAACTACAGCATCGCCGACAAGCCCTTCGACACCCATGTCGTCGAGGATGGGCGCCTGATCACCGGGCAGAACCCCGGCAGCACCCGTGCCGTCGCCGAGGCGGTGGTCAAGCATCTCCGCGGCCAGTGACACCTGGCCACGGTGCCGGATGTCGGAACCTGTCTCTCGCCCCGGGGACGATTTGTCATAATGTGACTTATCGGATTACAACTGCGTAGCAGGGTAGCCGCATTGGCGTGAACCGGTCGAGTTGTGAACCGACGGCGGGAGCATCAGGTTCCGGGCGGTAGCTGGTGCGCGGACGGTCGCCACCGAGGGTTTCGTCCTTCCCGGGTTGGTTGACGCGCACACCCATCCGGGCGCGCCGGTACCGGGTCAGCCGCTGGACGAGGCGGTACTCCGGGAGGGTCTCGCCCTGCACCGCGACGTCGGCGTGACGGCGCTGCGCGTCGCCGGAGCCCCGAGCCGGCTGCCCTCGTGGGTCGCCGAGGCCTTCGGCCGGGCTTTGGCTGGGCACGCCCGGTCTGTTCTTCCCCGGCTAGAGCCGGGTTGTCACTGCTGATTTATAAGCTAAGCAAGGAACCAAGTGGATGAGCGCTCCTAAGATTCAACGCCAAATCACGCTAGTCAAAAGGCCGGGGCAGTTTTCGACCACGAGCTGTTGAGTAGACCGTTTCCGATCTTGTAGACAGTCGGTCATAGGCCGCCGCTGAGACCAAGCGGAGGCAGAAATCTTGGCGACACGCCGAGGCTTCACCCAGGAATACCGGGATCAGGCCGTTAGTCTCGTACTTCATTCAGGCCGGACGATTCGCGATGTGGCGAAGACCATCGGCGTCCACGAGATAACTTTAGGGAAATGGGTGAGCAAAGCCAAGGAGGGGGAACCGGGACCGGACAAA
>JALZHU010000018.1 GCA_030860695.1 Actinomycetota bacterium | reverse complement strand
CCCCGACCGCGGGTTTGCGGTGGACGCAACGTTCTCCCAACAGACCGCGGACAATGCGGCCCGCTTCGCCCACTTCACATCCACGGCGGCGTTATTCCTGCCCGGTGGCCGACCGCCGGCGATGGGGAGTACGTTGCGCAACCCCGACTTGGCCCGGACGTATCGGCAAATTGTTCGTCATGGCGTGAATTGGCTGTACCGTGGCCAGCTCGGCCGCGAGATCGTGGAAACGGTGCACCACCCACCGCTGGTGGCCGGGGACCACTACAATGCCCGCCCAGGCTTGATGACAGCGTCCGATTTGGCCGCTTACAAGGTGATTCCGCGAAATCCTACCCATGTACGATATAAGGACTGGGATGTCTACAGCATGGGCCCGCCCTCTTCAGGTGGTTCAACGGTCGGCGAGGCGCTGAATATCCTTTCTCATTTCCGCCTCTCTGCCGCCGATCCGGTCGCGGCGCTGCATGACTATCTGGAGTCGAGCCGGCAGGCATTCGCAGATCGCAACCGCTATATCGGTGACCCTGCTCAGGTCCCGGTGCCGCTGACACAGCTGCTCTCACCTGACTTCGCCAAGGAACGGGCCTGCCTGATCGACCCGCAGCAGGCTGCGATCAGTCCGGTACCACCGGGCGACCCGGACGGCGATTACCACGGCTGCCCGGTGCCGAGCGGATCAACCGGTGGGCCACCGGGGGAAGGCCAGAACACCACCAACCTGGTCACCAGCGACCGGTGGGGCAACGTGGTGGTCTATACGCTCACTATTGAGCAAACCGGCGGCAGCGGGATCGTCGTGCCCGGCCGCGGTTTCCTGCTCAACAACGAGCTGACCGACTTTAACTTCGTGCCCACCCAGGGCGCTCAACCGGACCCAAACCTGCCCGCTCCGGGTAAGAGACCACGCAGTTCACTCGCCCCGACGATCATCTTGCGGCACAACCAGCCGTTTCTTGCGCTCGGTTCGCCGGGCGGCGCGACGATCATCACCACCGTGTTGCAGATTCTGGTGAATCGGCTCGATCTCGGTATGAGCTTGGACGATGCAATCGCTGCACCGCGGGCCAGCCAACGTAATACCGCGACCACCGAAGCCGAACCCGCATTCCTCGACCGGTACGAGGTGGCATTGAAGGCCCGCGGACAGCAGTTTGCGATGAATCCGGAGATCGGCGCGGCGACCAGTCTGGAGTTCCTCGGCCGCGGCAAGGTCGTCGCTGCGGCCGAGCCCGTGCGTCGTGGCGGCGGCAGCGCGCTGGTGGTGCATCCCACGCGCTGAAAGGTGGAGGTTCACGAGCCGGACAGAAGATCATCTTCCTCTCCTGCTCGTCAATCGACCGCTGGTCGCGCATCGGATTGGCCAGGTAGCGGCGCTACACTAAAGCGGTTACTCTACACCCAAGTGAGTTACACAGGATGTAACTCTCTGTCACCATTCTCGAATGCTGAGCAGCTGGAGCTTGAGATGACCCCCATCTGCACCATCACGCCCGCCCCTGCAGGCCTCCCCACGGGTGTCGAGATCGGCTAGTAGGGGCACAGGTCGGTTTGAGTTTCCCTAGCCAACCTTGCCCCGACCCGCCGACGGTCGCGCCCGTCGGGACTCGTAGGCGGGTTGGATGCAGCCTTGAGCCACCGGTGGGAGGCCCGTGTGCATGTGAGATGGCGCTCGTCGGGCGCCTTGCTGTCGTGCGGGCGAGCCGTGGCGTCGAGCGCCTTCGTTGCCACCCTTGCGCTTGCCGCTGGGGTAGCCGGGGCTGCCGTGGTGGGCACCGCTCCCGTCGAGCCAGGCCTTGGCACGCTGTTCGGCGGCCTTGTGCTCGCGGCGGGATTCGTGATCGCCCGAATCCTGGCGATCGAGGTCGAGGTCCGCCGTGACACCGCACGGATCACTCCCACCGAAATCCCGCTGGTCATCGGCTTGCTGTACTTACCTAGCCCGGTCGTGTTGGCAGCCTATGCCAGTGTTGTGATCATTGCCCGGCTGCTGCGCCGCGATACCTGGTCCAAGCTGCTGTTCAACGCCTCCTATGCCATCCTCACCGTCGCGATCACCGACCTGCTGGCCCGTTTGGTGTTCGAGCCGACCTGGCCTTTGCTACCGCGGTGGATCGCTGTGCTCGCCGGGTTCGTCATCGCTCACGCCATTACCTCCTGGCTGACGTGGGCTTTCATCGTGCTGCTCGACCGCAGACGCCCCGGCGAGAGCGGGCGCCCTGTGGTGCACCTCTACCTCACCGGCCTGCTCAATGCCGCACTCGGCGTCACCGCTGCGGAAATGGTGCGGATGGTGCCGTGGGGCGCCCTGCTGGTAGGTCTGCTGGCGGCCACTGTGGCCGCGGTGTACCGCGCCTACTATGGGCTGCTTCGCGATCACCGGGACCTCGGTGTGCTCAATGACCTCAGCCTTCGGGTGGCCGTGGTTGGACAGGGCGGGATCGGACGAGGTGGGGTAGGGCGGGATGAGGACGACCGCCAACCTGAACTGCCGGAACTGGATGAGGACGCCTGGAGCGACGCTATCGAGCTGGCCCGTGAGCAGCTCAACGCCACCCGTGTCGTGCTGCACCGGATACCGGCCGAGGGCGGGCCGCACACCGTGGTCGCAGGTTTGCCGCTGCCCCGTCCGATGTCCCAGCGCGATGTCATTGCCGTACTGACCGCCGACCCGCAGGCTGGAACCGGGCAAGTGCTGCGTCTGATGGACAGCAGTTCGGACCCATTCATCGCCTCCGCCTTGACCGCGAGGGCAGTCTCGGAGGTGCTCGTGGCACCACTGCGAGGTGCTGGCCAACTTCTGGGCGTCATCGAGGTGCATGATCGACAGAGTCGGCTGCGCGGCTTCGGCGCCGCCGACGTGCGGCTGGTCGAGACGCTGGCCAGCCATCTCGCCACCGCGCTGGACAATTGCCGGTTGCTCGTCCAGCTACGACACGACGCCTATCACGACAGCCTCACCACCTTGCGTAACCGGCTTGGTTTCCGGGAGGCCGCGACCGAAGTGCTACGCCGGGATTCGACGCCGTGCGCCGTGATCGTGATCGAACTCGGGCTGCTGTCGTCAGTGAACGATGCGCTGGGCCACGTCTGGGGCGATCGGGTCGTGCTGGATGCAGGTGAGCGGCTTCGCCGCACCCTGACAGATCAGGTACTCACCGCCCGGCTGGAACGGGACACGTTTGCCGCACTGTTGGTCGACGTCGGCTTGCCACGAGCGCTACAGGTGGCCGAGCACCTGCAGACAGTGCTGAGCGAGCCCTATCCGGTCGACAAGCTCGCCGTGGAGTGCAGCGCGGTGGTCGGCGTGGCGCTCACCGGGATCGAACCCACTCGGGATCCGGATACCCTGTTGCAGCGTGCCGACATGGCCTTGCGGGCCGCACGCTCTGACGACGAGACTGTCCGCAGCTACCTACCCACCATGGGTCAGGTCCTGTTGCGCCGTTTCCAGTTGGTCACTCAACTCCGGCAGGCACTGGACACCGGGCAAGTTGATGTGCACTTCCAGCCCCAGCTGGCGTTGCTCACCCGTCAGGTGATCGGGGTGGAGGCGCTGGTGCGCTGGCGGCATCCAGAGTTCGGGATGCTCGACCCGGCAGAGTTCGTCACCCTCGTGGAGACCACCGGTTTGATCGACCCGCTCACCGACTACGTACTCGATCGATCGCTGGCGCAGTGCCGTAGCTGGCTGGACCGTGGGTTGTCGCTGTCGGTCGCAATCAACCTCTCGATGCGCAACCTGGCCGACACCGAGTTCCCCTGCCAGGTGGCCGGCGCCCTGAGGCGGCACGGAGTGCCTCCTGCACTACTTGGTTTCGAGCTCACCGAGTCGGCAGTAATGAGCGATCCGGAGCGCGCGCTACCGGTGCTGCGAGGCCTGCACGGTCTGGGCGTCCGCATCGCGGTGGATGACTTTGGCACCGGGTACTCGTCACTGGCTTACCTGCGGCGCCTTCCGGTCGATGAGGTCAAGATCGATAAGAGCTTTGTGCTGGGGCTGGCCAGTGACCTCAGCGACCTCGCGGTGGTCCGCGCCATCGTCGACCTCGGCCACTCACTCGGGTTGAGCGTGGTCGCAGAGGGAGTCGAGCAGGATGCCACCCGGGACCAGCTGGTGGAGATGGGTTGCGACGTAGCCCAGGGCTTCTTGATCTCTCGCCCGCTTGCGTCGGACCGGTTCGACGCCTGGCTGACCGCGCGGACCGTCCGCGTCTCTGGAGCATGCGACGAGACGGTGCTTACTCTGGTCCGGTAAGCGCTGGGTGTAGAGTCAGCCTCGCTGCGCTCACTCGCAGCCCGGTCAGAACCTAGGTAAGAACACTGCCCCAATAGCTCAGACGGCAGAGCGTCTCCATGGTAAGGAGAAGGTCTACGGTTCGATTCCGTATTGGGGCTCGGCAAACGGTGTGGGAGGTCGCCCCCCGAGGCGGTGTAGCTCAGTCGGAAGAGCAAGCGGCTCATAATCGCTGTGTCGCCGGTTCGAATCCGGCCACCGCTACCATCGGCCCGGCGCACTAGGCGCTGGCCGCAGCATCCCCTTGCAGTAGATGACAGCTTCGGCGAGAGAGAGGCACCCGTGGCACGCGCCACTGACATTCGGCCCAAGATCACGCTGGCGTGTGAGGAGTGCAAGCATCGCAATTACATCACCAACAAGAACCGACGCAATGATCCTGACCGGCTGACCATCCGCAAGTACTGTCCCCACTGCAACCAGCATCGGGCACACCGCGAGACCCGCTGACTAGCCTGCGCTGGTGGCACTAGACACCTCCGTCGTCGGACGGTGCTACCCCGCGGCGGGTACCTATCAGGTGGGGCGGGAGAAGATCCGGGAGTTCGCTGAAGCCATCGGAGACGACAACGCGGCCTACCGGGACCCCGGGGCTGCTGCTGCTTTCGGGTATTCCGATGTGATCGCCCCGCCCACATTCGCGATCATCCTCGCCCTACGAGCGCAGGAAGCGCTGCTTTGCGATCCCGAGCTGGGTCTGGACTACAGCCGGGTTGTGCACGGAAGCCAATCCTTCACTCACCATCGACCGATCCAGGCCGGCGACGAGCTGGCCGCGACGGTGCATGTCGATGGTGTCCGCACCATGGGGGGCAATGACATGCTCACGGTGCGCTGTGAAATCGCCGACAACGCTGGCAACCCGGTGACTACGTCCCGGTCCATGCTGGTTGTTCGGCAGGGGAACCAGTGACCCGGCGTCGCCGCACCGAGGTCGCCGAGGGTGACGAGCTGCCCGGGTTGCAGGTCCGGGTGACCCGGGCTGGATTGGTCCGCTACGCGGGAGCGTCCGGCGACTTCAACCCGATCCACTGGAATGAACGGGTCGCTCGGGAGGTTGGACTACCCGGCGTCATCGCGCATGGGATGCTCACCATGGCGCTGGCCACTCGCCTGGTGACAACCTGGGCAGGCGACCCTGGCGCCGTCGTGCAGTGCGCAGTGCGCTTTACCCGCCCGGTCGTAGTGCCCGACGACGCCGAAGGCGCACTGGTAGAACTAACTGCCAAGGTGGCCCAGCAACGCGACGACGGCACCGTCCTGATCGCCATCAGTGCGCGCACCCCCACCCACACCGTCCTAGGCAACGCCACCGCCACCGTCGCCCTGGCCTAATGACCCCGACATGGAGACATATCGGGGTAAAAGGCGGCCCGTTTACCCCGATATGTCTCCATGTCGGGCTAAGAGACCTCGGCTAGGAGGTCGGCCATGCGGGTGACGCCGGTGTGGAGGTCGGCGTCGGCTAGGGCATAAGACAGGCGGAAGTAGCCGGGAGTACCGAAGGCCTCGCCGGGCACCACGGCCACCTCGGCATGCTGCAGTACAGCCGCGGCCAGGTCGGCGCTGGTGGCCATCGTGGTTCCGCGCAGCTTGCGACCCAGCAGGCCCTTCACCGACGGGTAGGCGTAGAAGGCGCCGCGCGGAAGCGGGCACGTCAGGCCCTCGATGCCAGACAGCAGCCCGACCATGGTCCGCCGCCTGCGGTCGAATGCCGCGCGCATCTGAGCCACCGTGTCCAGCGGACCCGACACTGCGGCTAGCGCGGCCCGCTGTGCCACGTTGCAGACGTTTGAAGTCAGGTGCGACTGCAGGTTCGTCGCCGCTGCCACCACGTCAGCGGGACCGATCAGCCAGCCGACCCGCCACCCGGTCATCGCGTAGGTCTTGGCCACGCCGTTGACCACCACGCAGCGCTGCGCGAGCTCCGGCACCGCTACCGGCATCGACCGCGCCTGGGCACCCTCATAAACCAGGTGCTCGTAGATTTCGTCGGTGACTACCCACAACCCGTGTTCAGCGGCCCATCGCCCAACGTCTGCAACGAGCTCCGGGGGCGCTACCGCTCCGGTCGGGTTAGACGGGGAGCACCAAAGCAGGATCTTTGTGCGCTCGGTGCGGGCGGCTTCGAGCTGCTCAACGCTGGGCAGGTAACCGGCGGACTCGTCGGCGAGTACCACTACGGTGGCGCCGCCGGCCAGCGCGATCGCCTCCGGGTACGTTGTCCAGTAGGGTGCGGGCAGCAGCACTTCATCACCGGGGTCAATGAGCGCCGCGAAGGCCTGGTACACGGCCTGCTTGCCGCCGTTGGTGATGAGTACCTGGCTTGGCTTGACCTGGTAGCCGGAGTCCCTCGCGGTCTTGGCCGCAACGGCCTCCCGCAGGTCGAGCAGACCCGCGGTGGCCGTGTAGCGGTGATTGGCCGGGTCTGAGCATGCCGCGACTGCGGCTTGCACGATCTCCGGCGGCGTTGGGAAATCGGGCTCCCCGGCACCGAATCCGATCACCGATCGACCCGCTGCCTTCAGCGCCTTGGCCTTGGAGTCCACCGCGAGCGTGGCCGACTCGGAGATGCCGCCGACCCGGGCACAGACGCGTCGGGTACCGGCGGGCCGGGTTTCGGTGCGATCGGGGGCCGCCATAACCAGCATCGTCTCATCCCCGACGCACTCGGTTGCCTGGGCTCGGGCCAGAAATAATGAGGCCCAGAAATGAGGCACAGTCTGGGTAGTTGGAGTGCACCGACTCCGGTGGCCTACACTCTGGTACCTGGGTTACCTGCGGATCTCTCGTGGCCGGTGCTAGCCGTGGCCCGGGCTATCGGATGGTGCCCGGTAGTGCGGCGTCTTCGCAGAGACGTCCGGTGTAAAGGGGTGTAGCTCAACTGGCAGAGCAGCGGTCTCCAAAACCGCAGGTTGCAGGTTCAAGTCCTGTCGCCCCTGCGTTGACCTGAACCGGCGACAACCCAACCGCCCGATGCCCGGCGAGGTGGAGGAGCATAAGTGTGAGCGACGATCGCGCCCCCGAGACGGAGGGCCGGCTGGAGGAAGCTGAGGGGTCACCCGAGGCGCCGCAGCCTGCCGCCGCCGTGCGCCGGGCGCGATCCGCCCAGACGCAACGGTCCGGGATTGCCGGCAAGGATCGTCCAACCAGGGCTCGCGGCGCTGCCGAGACCAAGGCGACTGCACCAGCCCGGCTGATGCGGTTCCTCCGCGAGGTTGTCGCTGAGCTCCGCAAGGTCATCTGGCCAACCCGTCGGGAGCTGGTGGTCTACACCGCGGTCGTGCTGGTTTTCGTCAGCTTCATGGTGGCGTTCGTGGCATTGCTGGATATGGGCCTGGGAAGGGTTGTGCTGACTGTGTTCGGCTGATGCCGGGTACCGGTTACTACTAGCACGGCATGACGAAAGAAAGCGAGACGGACTGTGACTTCCCCCGAAGGCGAGCAGGACCTGACGGGGCTGTTCGGCGTCGATACATCCGACACACCCGAGACCATCCAGACCAATGCTGATGCAGGCCAGGACGCGGGGTCGGGTGAGATCGAGTTGCCGGAGCCGGCTGACCCAGTCAACGAACTCCGCTCCGAGCTGGCCGCAGCGCCCGGCGAGTGGTACGTGGTGCACTCCTACGCCGGTTATGAGAACAAAGTGAAGGCAAACCTGGAAACCCGGATCCAGACGCTGGACGTGGAGGACTACATCTTCCAGGTCGAGGTGCCTACCGAAGAGGTCACCGAGATCAAAAACGGTCAGCGCAAGCAGGTGCAGCGCAAGGTGCTGCCCGGCTACATCCTGGTCCGGATGGATCTCAACGACGCCTCGTGGAGCGCCGTGCGCAACACTCCGGGGGTCACCGGATTCGTCGGTGCCACCTCGCGGCCCTCACCGCTGAGCCTGGACGAGGTGCTGAAGTTCCTCGCCCCACGGGTAGCGCAACCGAAGGTGCCAGTCGGCGCGGGAAAGCATGCCGCAGGCGCGGGTGGTGCCAAACCCACGATCGAGGTCGACTTCGAGGTGGGCGAGTCGGTCACCGTCATGGACGGGCCATTTGCCACGTTGCCGGCGACGATCAGTGAGGTCAACGTCGACGCGCAGAAGCTCAAGGTGCTGGTGTCGATCTTCGGTCGGGAGACGCCGGTCGAGCTCTCATTTAGCCAGGTCGCCAAGATCTGACCGGTGTGGCGCCGGTCGGCATCCACCAGGTGCGAGGAAGGAAACATGCCACCCAGGAGACGAAAGAAGCTCACGGCCACCGTCAAGCTCGCACTAGAGGCTGGCACCGCGAACCCGGCCTCGGTCGGGCAGGCGCTGGGCCCGCACGGTCTGAACATCATGGAGTTCTGCAAGGCCTACAACGCTGCGACGCAGAACAATCGTGGCGAGGTGGTGCCCGCGGTGATCTCGGTCTACGAGGACCGCTCGTTCGACTTCGTGCTCAAGACCCCGCCTGCCTCTGTGCTACTGCTCAAGGCGGCCGGGGTGGCCAAGGGATCGGCGGAGCCGCACAAGACCAAGGTCGCCAGGATCGGCCGCGATCAGCTCCGCGCCATCGCCGAGCGCAAACGCGAAGACCTCAACGCCAATGACATCGACGCCGCGGTCAAGATTATTGCTGGCACCGCCCGATCGATGGGCATCACGGTGGTTGACTGATACCCAGTACTCGTGGGAGGGGCAGCGCTGGCCCGTACCACAACTGATCCCTGAAGAAGGGCAGTGACATGAAGCGCAGTAAGGCTTATCGCCAGGCCGCTGAGAAGGTTGACCGCAGCCGGCTCTACAGTCCGCTGGAAGCCGCGGCGCTGGCTAAGGAGACCTCCCCGACCACGATGGACGCCACTGTCGAAGTGGCCATGCGGTTGGGTGTCGATCCACGTAAGGCCGATCAGATGGTTCGCGGCACGGTGAACCTGCCGCATGGCACCGGCAAGACCGTCCGCGTCATCGTCTTCGCCAGCGGTGACCGGGCCGCCGAGGCCGCAGCCGCCGGTGCTGACGCGGTCGGGTCTGACGACCTCATCGAGCGCATCCAGGGCGGCTGGCTGGACTTCGACGCCGCCATCGCGGCGCCGGACCAGATGGCCAAGGTTGGGCGGATCGCCAGGATCCTCGGTCCTCGGGGCCTGATGCCCAACCCGAAGACCGGAACCGTCACTACTGACGTCGCCAAGGCCATCGCGGACATCAAGGGCGGTAAGATCAACTTTCGAGTGGACAAGCAGGCCAATCTCCACCTGATCATCGGCAAGACATCGTTCGACACCGACAAGCTGGTGGAGAACTATGCGGCTGCACTCGACGAGGTGCTGCGGGCCAAGCCGTCGGCGGCTAAGGGCCGTTACCTGAAGAAAGTGAACTTCTCCACCACCATGGGGCCTGGCATCCCAGTCGACCCCAACCGCACCCGCAACCTGCTCACCGACGAGACCGCCGCATCCTCCTAGTGCTCTACGCCACGGGTTCCCCCGCTCAGCACCCTGGGGGTGGCCCTCAGAAAAAGGACGAGCGCTTGATGAGAGATGCCCCAATCGGCGATTTCTTGGATCAGATGGCCGCGCGGGTGCCGGCTCCCGGCGGTGGGGCAGCAGCGGCACTGTCCGCCGCGCAAGCAGCGGCGCTACTGTCGATGGTGGCCCGATATACCACTGGGGACAAGTACGCCGAGCACGCTGACACCGTGCGGACCGTGCTGGCCGAGACCGAGGCGGCGCGGGATCGTGCGGTGCGGTTGGCCGAGGAGGATGAGGCCGCGTTCACGGTCGTCTCGGACGCCTACCAGAAGCCGAAGACCACACCGGAGGAGAAGGCGGCGCGCACCGCCGCGATTCAGCAGGCGCTATCCGGAGCGGCGCAGCCACCAGCAGCGACCATCACGACTGCCGCCCGTTTGGTCGAGCTCGCCGAGATCCTCCTGCCGATCGGCAACCGCAATGTGATCACCGATGTGGCGGTGGCAGCCGATCTGGCGCGGGCGGCTGCGTCCTCCGCCCGATTGAACGTGGAGATCAATCTCGCTGGCCTGACGGACGAGGACGCCCGCCTGCCATTCCTGGATGTGCTGGCCGTGGTGGATGAGGTGGTGGCGCGAACAGACAAGATCACCGCCGTGGTGCGTGAGGCGATCAGCCGATGAGCGCCCGTGTGCTCTCCGGTAAGGAACTCGCGGCCGTGATCCGCGCCCAGATCACCGATCAGGCCGCCGGGCTGACGGCAGCCGGCACCACGCCTCGGTTGGCGGTGGTGGTGGCCACTGATGATGAGTCCAGTGCCTGGTATGTCAGTTCTCTTGCCAAGGCGGCCGCGAAGGTGGGAATTGCCTGTGACGTTGTCCACCTCGGCGCCGACACTGCGGCGATTCGCGCGACGCTGGGGCAAGTTCAGTGATGAGGCGACGGTGCACGGGGTCATCCTGCAAACCCCGCTCCCGCCGGGCGCCAAGCTTGAGGAGCTGGCGGCCGGTATCGACCCGGCCAAGGATGTCGACGGCGCCAATCCGGTGAGTCTCGGGCGCCTGGCGTCCGGGTTGTCGGCGTATGCCCCCGCCACCGCTGAGGCCGTGATAGCGCTGCTCGATCACCACGAAATCGCCCTGGAAGGTCGGCATGTCGCCGTGGTGGGTCGATCGAACGTGGTCGGCAAGCCGGTCGCGCACCTGCTGCTGAACCGCCATGCCACGGTGACGACCTTGCCACTCACACACCCGTGGCCTCACGGCCATCATCAGCCAGGCCGATGTGCTAGTCGCCGCCGTCGGCAAGCCGAGGATGATCACGAGCGAGCACGTGCGGCCTGGCGCGATCGTGATCGACGTCGGCACTAACCCCACCCAGGACGGGGGCCTGGTCGGCGATGTCGATGCCGACACGGTTACCAACCAGGCTGGCGGCCTGACTCCGGTGCCTGGTGGTGTCAGTCCGGTGACCACTGCGCTGCTGTTGCGGCACACCGTGCAGGCCGCCACCCAGTGGCAGGGCTGAGCTCACCCGAGGGCACCGGTCGATGCGTAACCGAGGAACCGAGCGAGCGGATCCTCCAGCTCTCGGTGGCATGCCTGATCCACCAGTGCCCATCCGCGCTTGCGCAGATAGTCCCTGGCCGGCTCGGGTCCAGCGGCGCAGCAGGCCTGCTCCACTGCCCGCACGCGCTCTAGTTCCTCGATCAGCCGGTCCCCAACGGCGTCAAGGGTTAGGCGCGGCCTGTTGTTCGACCCGAGCGCGACAGCGCCCACGCGGATCAGCAAGGCCAGCAGCTGCCGTGCTGCGATCGCCTCCACCTGCGCGTAAGGGCGCCGCAGCCATGCCTGGCGCACGATCCGGTCCGCGACCAGGACCCGGGCCACTGCCGCAGCCCATGGCACGGGACAGCAATCCAGCATCGCCAGCGCGGCGAGGTCGGCGTGCAGCTCGCTGACGACCGCGACCAGGCGGCGCTGGCGGGCGGGGGACCGTCTGCTCAGCGCCGGTGCCCGCCTGGTGGCCCCACTCGTGGGCGAGGAAGGCTAACCGCCGCAGGTCACGCAGCACTTGCGGCGACCGATCCGCCATGGGGAGGGCGTGGTCGTCGAGCACCGGCAGCACCCGGGCACGGAACAGTTCGACGAGCTTGTCGAGGAAGACCACGCCGAACGCCTGCCGGTTTGGCCGGGTACGGACTGCGAGCTGTTCGGGGAACAGCACCGCCCCGGACCCTTCCCGAAACGCTCGAGATGCCGCCAGGATCTGCCCGAAGTGTAGTCCCACCTTGGCGGCGACTGCCGGGAACGCGGTGGGCATGCGGGCGGGGAAGGCGGTGAAGGCAACTGCTTCCAACCCGAAGTGGCCGGCCATGGCCCCCCAGGAACTGTCATCCGCGCCACCACCACGTTGGTCCTGTTCGCGGAAACGGTGAAGCGATGGGCGACTGCATCCGAGCGCAGGCGTGGCAATTCCTGATCAGCGGTGGCCGTGAAATCCTCCATGGTTAGACCGGCGTGCTCGGCTATCTGCTCGGGAGCTGCTCAAAGCATGGCCAGCGTGGCCGATTTTCCGCATCGCAGGCTTGGTGTGGGGTTGTCCAGGTCGTATGCCGACCAATTCGTTCTCGTCCTCAAACTGCACAGTGAGACGGGTGAGACCGCGACCGACGCCCTGGCCTTTCTTGTGCAACCGGGACGGCAGTGCCCCGTGCCTCTTGTCCACCGCGACCTGCTCGACTCAGCATTGCTGCGGGATCGGGGCGCCGGAGATGTCTCGCCATGCGTCGTACTTGGGTCGCGGCGACCGAGTCGTCATGCGAACAGGATCGCGGCCCAATATGAGAGATCCCAGGGATGGAACGTCCTAGTTTTCGTAAAGCTAGCTGCTCACTCCCAGGAATCGCGCTAGCCTGCACAGGCCCCGCGGTCGGGCGGGGGTCGCCCACAAGTCGCGTACGATCGCCACAGCTAGGGTGTGATGCCGCAGCCACTGCGGGCTACGACGATACAACGACTCCAACGCTTTTACCGCACCTTCTGCATCACCGAGATCGGTGTAGGCTCGCGCCACATCCAGCAGCAGCCAGGTCCGCCACGACGGCGGTGTATCTGCGCTCATCCGGACGCCCCGCGCTAGGGCGAGCGCCTCTTCCGGCCGCCCATGCTGCACTGCCAGCCGCACCCGTTCGATACGCACGGCGGAACGGTTGAACACCGACACCAGCTTGCTGTTCACCGGTGGCGGCAGCGTCGCAAGCCGACCCGCAACACCTTCGGCGACTTTGAGCATGTCACTTGCTTGCTCGTAGTCCCCACCTCGTCCGGCGCTCGTCGCCGCCGAGATCAACAGACCGCCCCATACCCGGACGTCATTAGCGGCTCGAGGACCCTGCCGCTCGACACCATCAGCGGCATGCACGGCGAGCTGCTGCGCATCGTCCAAGCGGTTCTGCCGCTGATACGCCCACGCAATCGAGTTACACACCATTGGAATCAATAACGGGTCCTCGGCCGAATCCGCCGCTAGCAATGCCCGCTCCAGACTCGACAGCGCCAAGTCGGTCTTCCCCAACCGGATGGCCAGATGCCCACCAAGCTGCAGAGCCTTACCCAATGCGGCATGTGCTGTGCTGCGTTGCTCACCGCGCCCCACAGCCACAGCGAGACGAGCATCCTCCACAATCCCCGGCAACGCCTGGCTTAACTGCGCGAACTCGGCAGCGTGGTACAGCGTCCAGCCTTCGGCAATCTCTGCCTTCAGCAGATCAAGGGACAGCGGCTCAGCACAGTCTGGCTCTGATGTCACCGCCAGCGGCGGCGGCATAATCGCCCGCCGCACTGCCACCAGCGCGGGTGACTCGCCTTCCCCAGTCGACAGTGCTGGAGGATCACCTAGCAGCCCGGTGACTTCCACACCAAGTCCAGTGGCAAGCTTGTGCAGCGTCGGCAACCGCGCCGAGTGCTTACGTGCTGCTCCAACTTCCGGATTACATCGACCGAGACCCCGGACTGCTGGGCTAAGCCCTCCTGAGTCACCCCCGCGAGCCGACGCAGTCGAGCCAGCCGATCCCCCAGATGCCCCGGGTCACCGGCAATCGCGCCGTCCCCACGTGCGTTGCCCAGCGCAGTTCTGGCCACCAGGCATCACCTCATCCGTCAACGGTACTTGCATCCGAGTAACCGGGTCGAAGCCCAGTTTCCCAGCCAGGTAAGCTCTCATTAGTTCACCGAAGATCGCTGGTCTCCGCGCCATTGGTGCGGACGAAGGCCCCGCCAGCAGCGGGCGACCCGCGCAGGAGGATGTGGTTGTGCCGCCATGGCGCCCCGTTGCGCGCCGCCTGGCTACGCCCCGCGCCTGCTGCGCCGGGGCGTTCGTCGTTTCGGGCCCTGGTACGGGGGTGCGCCGTCTCGCCCGTCCAGCCAGCAGAGGCGCTGCACCGATTCCATCAACCGAGGAGGCGAGCCATGGCCAGACCGGACAAGGTCGACGCCGTCGCCGATATCGCCGACCAGTTTCGCCGCGCCACGGCTGCCGTCGTGACCGAGTACCGCGGCCTGTCCATGACGCAACTGACCCGCCTGCGTCGTTCGCTGGGTGCCGAAACAACTTATCGGGTCGCCAAGAACACCCTGGTTTCGCGCGCTGCCAGGGACGCCGGCGTCGCGGGTCTGGACGAGCTGTTCATCGGCCCCACCGCGATCGCGTTTGTCCACGGTGAGCCGGTAGTTGCGGCCAAGGCGCTGCGTGATTTTGCCCGGGAGCACACCGCGCTGGTGATCAAGGGCGGTTACCTGGACGGCCGTCCGCTGACCGTCGCCGAGGTCACCCAGATTGCGGACCTGGAGTCTCGTGAGGTGCTGCTGGCAAAGCTGGCCGGCGCGATGAAGGGCAATCTCGCCAAGGCGGCCAGGCTGTTCGCCGAGCCGGCCTCCCAGGTCGCGCGGTTGGTGGCGGCCGTGCGGGACAAGCGGCAGGAGCAGCAGCCGACCGGTGAGCGTGCCGAAGACTGATCGACCCACAGCATCCCTCGATAGAAGACCTCGAAAGACGACCAGAGGAGGCGCGCCATCATGGCGAAGCTGAGCACCGACGAGCTGCTCGATGCGTTCAAGGACATGACGCTGCTCGAGCTGAACGATTTCGTCAAGAAGTTCGAGGAGACGTTCGAAGTCACCGCCGCGGCTCCGGTTGCGGTGGCGGCGGGTCCAGCTGCGGGGCCCGCCGAAGCCCCCGTCGCCGAGGAGAAGGACGAGTTCAACGTCGTTCTCGAAGCCATCGGCGAGAAGAAGATCCAAGTCATCAAGGTGGTCCGCGAAGTCGTCTCCGGGCTTGGCCTCAAGGAAGCGAAGGACCTCGTCGAGAGCGCCCCGAAGCCACTGTTGGAGGGCGTGCCGCGAGACCAGGCTGAGGCGGCCAAGTCCAAGCTCGAGGAAGCCGGCGCCAAGGTCAGCTTGACCTAAAGACAGCTCGTCAACCGCATTCAGCGGGCGCAGCGAGGCTATATTGACGCGCGATAACCCCGCTCAGCCCGCTGAATGTGGGGCGGGCCGGCTTGTGGGCAGGTGCTGCTCGAGCCAGGAGAGTAAGTCGGTGAGGATCTGCTCGCGTTCGGGCTCGTTGAACACTTCGTGGTAGAGGCCCTGGTAGCGGCGCAGAGTCTTGTCCGGCGAGGATGCTCTGTCGTGCACCATTGCCGACCCGGTCAGCGCGCATATTTGGTCGTGGGTGCCGTGCAGAAGCAGCAGTGGCACGGACAGCCGCGGCAGCCGGGCGGGCAGGCCTTCCATCGTCCCCAGAATCTCAGCTCCGGTCCGGGCCTTGAGCTTGCCGTGGTACACCAGCGGGTCCTCCCGGTAGGCACGGACCACTTCTGGGTCCCGGCTGATCTTCTCATCGGCATCGACGGTGGCCACGCCCAGATTGGGGACCAGCGCCGAGAGCACCCTGGCCAGGCGTCTTTGCAGCGCCGAGCCGACCATCACCTCTACCGCCGGCCCAGACACGACCAGGCCGGCCAGGGAGGTGCCCGGCTCGGTGCCCCTGGGTTCGGTGGCATAGTGCAGCGCGATCAACCCGCCAACCGAGTGGCCGACCATAAACACCGGCAGATCGGGATGCCGCTCGGAAGCGAATCGCACAAAGGAACCCAGATCGTCTACGACCTGTGCCATCCGCTCAATGTTGGCTCGCCGTCCGTCGGATCGGCCGTGCCCGCGATAGTCGGCGGCGTAGACTCCGAAGCCCGCCGCGGCCAGCCGGATGCCGACGTGCGCATAGCGTGCGGAGTGCTCATGGATGCCGTGCACGATGATGACGACCGCCCGGGTTCGGTCCCGAGGAAGCCACGCCTGCCAGTACGCGGACCGTCCGGGCGCGATCTCCCGATGCCCTTCGTCATGTTCATGGCTGGTGCTCACGGACTACCTCCCTCGGCGGGCGCGCTCGCCAACCATCCTGCGTGCCCTAGGCTCCGCGGTCACCGTCACCTCTACCTCTCCGACCTGATACCTACCTAACCCTTGGACAACCATGATCAGCATCGCCACCATACGGACCTTCCTGGGCGGTCCACTACGGACGGCCACCGTCGTGGTCGCGCTGGTCACCGTGGTTGCCTTCACCGCCGCGGGGTGGTTCGGCGTGTCCTGGTACCGGGCCGCGCACGACAAATCCCTTGCCCTGGGTATGGCCCGAGAGGCCGTGCTGCAGGACGCCCGACAGGCCGCGCTCAACCTCCATACCCTCGATTATCGGCGGGTGCAAGATGGGCTGGCCTTGTGGGAACAGTCCGCGGCCGGGTCGCTGCTCACCGAATTGCGGACCAACCGGAACACTTATGTTCGCGCCATCACCGAGTCGGCAACGACCACCACCGCAAGGGTTCTCGACGCCGCGGTCGTCTCCCTCGACGACCGGTCCGGTACTGCGCAGGTGCTCGTTGGGGTGGATGTCACGTCCCAATCCGACCAACGTGACCCCAGCTGCGCGCACCGGCGCGTCCGACTCGACATGGTGCGCGCTGGCGATGCCTGGAAGGTCGGCACATTGGCGCCGGTCGGCGAGGAGTTCCCGGAGCCCGGACCGTGTCTTGCGTCGTCAGCGAAATAGGGAGAAAGCCGAAGATGACCATCCCGGCTCCACCACAGCCTTCCCCGACCACCGAGGGGGTGGCGAAACCGCCCCGGCGTCTGACTGGGGTGGCGACGCTGGTGGGTCTGGTCGCTGCGCTGGTGATTGCGCTCGGTCTCGGCGCCTGGTTCCGGGGAGAAACCAACCAGTTGGTTGGATCTGCGGCGGCGAGCAATGAGGCGCTGGTCGATGCCAGCGCTACCGCCCAGGTCTCCGAACAGGTGCGGGAAGCGGTGCAGCGCGTCTTCTCCTACGACTTCGCCCGGTTGGACGAGAACGAACGGGCCGCTGCCGACGTCATCACTGGTCCGTTCGCCCAAGCCTTTCATCGAGACTTCGCCCGGGTGCGCGAGATGGCCCCCTCGCAGCAGGCTGTGGTGGCGGCGACCGTGCCCGCACTGGCTGTCAAGGTGCTCGACGGTGAACGGGCGATCGTGATGGTATTTGTCGACCAGCAGGCCCGTCAGGGTGCCGAGTCTAAGCCGTTGGTTGCCCCAGGGAGGATCATCGTTACCGCGCAGCGCGTGGACGGCAGCTGGAAAATCGCTGAGGTGGAGTCGTTTTGACGTCCTCCACTCCCGCCCCTACCCGCTGGCCCCCCTGTGCCGATCGGCTGCGCTGATCAGCTTAATAGCCGCTGATCGTGCATATCCGACCACTGATCGGACGACGTACTCTTGACGGGCGACGTCTGGCAGGTCACTCTAGGAGCACGCTCGCGCCGGGTCTGTACCGGCGCTGGACAGTCGCCGTCCTTGCGGTTAGACTGCTTCTTTGCGCTGCCCTCTACTTAGTTTCCTGCGCTCAGGAACCCTTCGGGCTGCGTCAACCGTAACAGCCGCAAATGATAACGTGCCTCGACAACTACATCAACAACTGCACCAACACAGCGCCGGGAGTGTGGTCGCCAGGTGACCACGCGGTCGTGCGCTCGGCAGCACTAGTGTTCGGAAGGACGCAATCTTGGCAGTCTCCCGCCCGACCAAGACCTCTGCTGCGAACAACTCTGTACCCCGCCTCCCAGGAGCTCCGGCCCGGCCGTCTTTCGCAAAGATCCGCGAACCGCTCGAGGTCCCCGATCTTCTGGACTTACAGCTCCAATCGTTTGAGTGGCTGATCGGTGCCGACGAGTGGTTTAAGCGTCGCATCGAGGCTGGTGACGAGCAGCCCATCGGTGGCCTCGCCGAGGTGCTCGAGGAGATCTCTCCCATCGAGGACTTCTCCGGCTCGATGTCCCTGTCCTTTTCCGACCCTCGCTTCGACGAGGTCAAGGCCTCCGTCGAGGAGTGCAGGGACAAAGACGTGACGTATGCGGCGCCGCTGTTCGTCACCGCCGAGTTCACCAACAACAACACCGGCGAGATCAAGTCGCAGACGGTGTTCATGGGCGACTTCCCGATGATGACCAGCAAGGGCACCTTTATCATCAACGGGACCGAGCGGGTCGTGGTGTCCCAGCTCGTTCGCTCCCCAGGCGTGTACTTCGACCACGCGGTGGACAAGAGCACCGACAAGGACGTCTACAGCGTCAAGATCATCCCCAGCCGTGGTGCCTGGCTGGAGTTCGACGTCGACAAGCGCGACACGGTAGGCGTGCGGATAGACCGCAAGCGCCGGCAGCCGGTGACCGTACTGCTCAAGGCCCTGGGCTGGACAACCGAGCAGATTGCCGCGCGCTTTGCGCACTCCGAGACGCTGCTCGCCACCCTGGAGAAGGACCACACCGGCGGCCCCGACGAGGCGTTGCTGGACATCTACCGCAAGCTGCGCCCGGGCGAGCCGCCCACCAAGGAGAGCGCGCAGGCGCTCCTGGAGAACCTCTTCTTCAAGGTCAAGCGCTACGACCTGGCCAAGGTCGGCCGCTACAAGACCAACAAGAAGCTGGGTCTGAACTTGCCGTACCGCAGCGGAGTGCTCACCGAGGACGACATCGTCACCACCATCGACTACCTGGTCCGGCTGCATGCGGGTGAAACGACGATGCCGGCCGCAAGCGGTCCGCCTGGCGCGGTGGTACCGGTGGAGACCGACGACATCGACCACTTCGGCAACCGCCGGTTGCGCACCGTGGGCGAGCTGATCCAGAACCAGATCCGGGTCGGCTTGTCCCGCATGGAGCGGGTCGTGCGGGAGCGGATGACCACCCAGGACGTTGAGGCGATCACGCCGCAGACTTTGATCAACATCCGTCCCGTGGTGGCGGCGATCAAGGAGTTCTTCGGCACGTCCCAGCTGTCCCAGTTCATGGACCAAACCAACCCACTAGCCGGGTTGACCCACAAGCGGCGGTTGTCTGCGCTGGGTCCCGGTGGCCTGTCTCGGGAGCGAGCCGGCTTCGAGGTGCGCGACGTGCACCACTCACACTACGGCCGGATGTGCCCGATCGAGACCCCGGAGGGTCCAAACATCGGCTTGATCGGGTCCTTGTCGTCCTACGCCAGAGTCAACCCGTTCGGTTTCATCGAGACCCCCTACCGCAAGGTCGTCGAAGGGCAAGTCACCGAGCAGATCGACTACCTGACCGCTGATGAGGAAGACCGGCACATCATCGCCCAGGCCAACGCGGTGCTGGGGGAGGACGGCTACTTCGCCGAGGAACGCGTGCTGGTCCGCCGCAAGGGTGGCGAGGTCGACTACATCGACCCGCAAGGCGTGGACTACATGGACGTCTCGCCGCGGCAGATGGTCTCGGTGGCCACCGCGATGATCCCGTTTGTGGAGCACGACGACGCCAACCGCGCCCTGATGGGTGCCAATATGCAACGCCAGGCGGTACCGCTGCTGCGCAGTGAGGCTCCGCTAGTGGGAACCGGTATGGAGCTGCGGGCCGCGGTCGACGCCGGCGACGTTGTCCTGGCCGATAAAGCGGGCGTGGTTGAGGAATTGTGCGCCGACTACATCACGGTGATGGCTGATGACGGCAGCCGGCAGATCTACCGGATGCACAAGTTCCACCGATCCAACCAGGGCACCTGCAGCAACCAGCGGCCCATCGTGGCCGAGGGTGACCGGGTGGAGACCGGTCAGGTAGTCGCTGACGGGCCATGCACCGCCTCTGGCGAGATGGCCCTGGGCAAGAACCTGCTGGTGGCGATCATGCCGTGGGAGGGTCACAACTACGAAGACGCGATCATCCTGAGCCAGCGTCTGGTGCAGGATGACGTGCTCACTTCGATCCACATCGACGAGCATGAAATCGACGCCCGGGACACCAAGCTTGGTGCTGAGGAGATCACCCGGGATATCCCGAACGTCTCCGAGGAGGTGCTGGCAGATCTCGACGAGCGGGGCATTGTTCGGATCGGTGCCGAGGTGCAAGACGGGGACATCCTGGTCGGCAAGGTGACGCCGAAGGGCGAGACCGAGTTGACCCCTGAGGAGCGGCTGCTTCGCGCCATCTTCGGTGAGAAGGCTCGGGAGGTTCGCGACACCAGCCTCAAGGTGCCGCATGGCGAGACCGGCAAGGTCATCGGTATCCGGGTGTTCTCCCGGGACGATGACGACGAGCTGTCGCCCGGTGTCAACGAGCTGGTTCGGGTCTACGTCGCGCAGAAACGCAAAATTCAGGACGGTGACAAGCTCGCCGGTCGGCACGGTAACAAGGGTGTCATCGGCAAGATCGTCCCGGTGGAGGACATGCCGTTCCTGCCGGACGGGACGCCGGTGGACATCATCCTCAACACCCACGGTGTGCCGCGCCGGATGAACATCGGGCAGATCCTGGAGACCCATCTCGGCTGGATTGCCAGGAGCGGCTGGCAGATCACTGGTGACCCGGAGTGGGCCTCGCGGCTGCCTGAAGAGCTGCACCAGGCTGAGCCTGGCGCTCTGGTCGCCACGCCGGTGTTTGACGGCGCTCAGGAGGAGGAGATCACCGGGCTACTTGAATCGACTCTGCCCAACCGGGACGGCGAGCAGATGGTCGGGCCCGATGGCAAGGCGCTGCTGTTTGACGGCCGCACCGGTGAGCCGTACCCGTACCCGATCGCGGTCGGCTACATGTATATCATGAAGCTGCTGCATCTGGTCGATGACAAGATTCACGCTCGATCGACCGGCCCGTACTCGATGATTACGCAGCAACCGCTGGGTGGAAAGGCGCAGTTTGGTGGTCAGCGCTTCGGGGAGATGGAGTGCTGGGCGATGCAGGCCTACGGGGCGGCTTACACCCTGCAGGAACTGTTGACGATCAAGTCTGACGATGTGCTCGGCCGGGTGAAGGTGTATGAGGCCATCGTCAAGGGGGAGAATATCCCAGAGCCCGGAATTCCTGAGTCGTTCAAGGTGTTGCTCAAGGAGCTGCAGTCGCTGTGCCTCAACGTCGAGGTGCTCTCCAGCGACGGGGCAGCCATCGAGATGCGGGACTCCGATGATGAGGACTTGGAGCGTGCTGCGGCCAACCTCGGTATCAACCTGTCTCGCAACGAGTCTCCGTCGGTAGATGACGTCGTGCAGTAACGGCTCCCAGACCGCGTCCGGCGCGAGGGTGGTCCTCCCGCCCACCCTCGCGCCGGACGCATCAGCAACGAACATGAACACCGCGCACGCACTTTGCCAATACCGGGATTTGGCCAAAGCCAAGATTCTATTACAGAGATTTTTGTCAACACAGGTGAGAAGGAATCAGACGTGCTGGACGTCAACTTCTTCGACGAGCTCCGCATCGGCCTTGCGACCGCAGAGGATATCCGCCAGTGGTCCTACGGTGAGGTTAAGAAGCCGGAGACTATCAATTACCGTACGCTGAAGCCGGAGAAGGACGGGCTTTTCTGCGAGAAGATCTTCGGTCCCACCCGGGATTGGGAGTGTTACTGCGGCAAGTACAAGCGTGTCCGATTCAAGGGTATTATCTGCGAGCGCTGCGGTGTTGAGGTCACCCGCGCCAAGGTGCGCCGTGAGCGGATGGGCCATATCGAGCTGGCCGCGCCGGTGACTCACATCTGGTACTTCAAGGGCGTTCCAAGCCGGCTGGGTTATCTGCTCGACCTGGCTCCCAAGGACCTTGAGAAGATCATCTACTTCGCTGCCTATGCGATCACAGCAGTGAACATCGAGGAGCGGCACAACGATCTCCCCACGTTGGAGAGCGAAATGGGGGTCCAGCGCAAGCGGCTTGAGGATCGCCGTGACGCCGACATCGAGGCTCGTGCGCAGAAGCTTGAGGCCGACCTCGCTGAGCTGGAGGCCGAGGGTGCCAAGAGCGATGTGCGGCGCAAGGTCAAAGAGAGCGGCGAGCGTGAAATGCGTCAGCTGCGCGATCGCGCCCAGCGTGAGATCGAACGGCTCGAGGAGATTTGGGAGACGTTCACCAAGCTCGAGGTCGGCCAGCTCATTGTGGACGAGATGCTCTACCGGGAGCTTTACGACCGTTACGGCGACTACTTCACCGGCGCCATGGGTGCTGAGGCGATCCAGAAGTTGATGGAGAACTTCGACATCGATGCTGAGTCGGAGAAGCTGCGGGAGGTCATCCGCACCGGCAAGGGCCAAAAAAAGCTGCGCGCCCTCAAGCGCCTCAAGGTTGTGGCGGCTTTTCAGGCCACTCGCAACAACCCGATGGGCATGGTGCTGGACTGCGTCCCAGTGATCCCGCCGGATCTGCGCCCGATGGTGCAGCTCGACGGTGGCCGGTTTGCCACCTCCGACCTCAATGACCTCTATCGCCGGGTGATCAACCGGAACAACCGGCTCAAGCGGCTCATCGACCTCGGTGCCCCTGAGATCATCGTCAACAACGAGAAGCGGATGCTGCAGGAGGCTGTCGACGCCCTGTTCGACAACGGTCGCCGCGGTCGTCCGGTGACCGGGCCCGGGAATCGACCGCTAAAGTCGCTGTCCGACCTGCTCAAAGGCAAGCAGGGCCGGTTCCGGCAGAACCTGCTTGGCAAGCGCGTCGACTACTCCGGCCGGTCGGTCATCGTGGTCGGTCCGCAGCTTAAGTTGCACCAGTGCGGTTTGCCCAAGCAGATGGCGCTGGAGCTGTTCAAGCCGTTCGTGATGAAGCGCTTGGTCGATCTCAACCACGCACAGAACATCAAGTCGGCCAAGCGGATGGTGGAGCGGCAGCGTCCACAGGTGTGGGACGTGCTGGAGGAGGTCATCACCGAGCACCCGGTGTTGCTGAACCGGGCGCCCACCCTGCACCGTCTGGGAATCCAGGCCTTCGAGCCCCAGCTGGTCGAGGGTAAGGCGATCCAGCTGCACCCATTGGTCTGCGAGGCGTTCAACGCGGACTTCGACGGCGACCAGATGGCGGTGCACTTGCCGCTGTCGGCCGAGGCGCAGGCCGAGGCTCGGATTCTGATGCTGTCTAGTAACAACATCCTGTCCCCGGCATCGGGCCGCCCCTTGGCCATGCCTCGGCTGGACATGGTCACCGGGCTGTACCACCTCACCAAGCTCCGCGAGGGAGACAAGGGTGAGGGCCGGGCCTTCTCCTCGCCGGCCGAGGCGTTGATGGCCCTGGACCGCGGCACGATCGGACTGCAGGCCAGGATCCGGGTCCGGCTGCGCAACGTGATGCCGCCACAGGCTGAGCATGCCCGTCTGCGGGAGACCCAGGGCTGGGAGCCGGGAGCGATGTGGACCGCGGAGACCACCGTGGGCCGCGTGCTGTTCAACGAGCTGCTGCCCGAGGACTACCCGTACGTCAACGACGTGCTGCCCAAGAAGCGGCAGGCTGCGATCGTCAACGACCTCGCCGAGCGGTACTCGATGGTTGCCGTCGCCCAGACGCTGGACAAGCTCAAGGATGCCGGCTTCTACTGGGCCACCCGCTCCGGCGTGACGCTGTCCAGCGCCGACGTGGTGGTGCCGGTCGGGAAGCAGGAGATTCTCGACCAGTACGAGGCCAGGGCCGACCAGGTGGAAAAGCGTTACCAGCGCGGTGTGCTTTCCCACGAGGAGCGTAATGGCGAGTTGGTGAAGATCTGGTCGCAAGCCACCGACGAGGTCGCCAAGGCGATGGAGGTCAACTTCCCCGAGGACAACCCGGTCTTCACGATCGTGTCCTCTGGGGCGGCCGGGAACATGACGCAGGTCCGATCCCTGGCCGGTATGCGCGGCCTGGTCTCCAACCCCAAGGGTGAGTACATTCCGCGGCCGATCAAGTCGAATTTCCGCGAGGGCTTGAGTGTGCTGGAGTACTTCATCGCCACGCACGGCGCCCGCAAGGGATTGGCGGACACCGCGTTGCGGACTGCTGATTCTGGGTACCTGACCCGGCGCTTGGTGGACGTCTCGCAGGATGTCATCGTGCGGGAGCATGACTGCGGCACGGAGCGCGGGATCCAGATGTTGGTCGCCGAGGCCGGACCGGACGGTCGCTTGATCCGGCACCGTTACGTGCAGACCAGCCTGTACGCCCGCTGCACCGCAGAGGATGTGCTGGATGATTCCGGATCGGTGATCATGCCTCGGGGTGCGGACGTGGGCGACGCCGCGATCGACACCCTATTGTCCGCCGGTGTCCGGCGGGTCAAGGTGCGCTCGGTGCTGACCTGCGAGTCCGCCAGCGGGGTGTGTGCTGTGTGCTACGGCCGTTCGATGGCCACCGGCAAGCTTGTCGACGTGGGCGAGGCGGTCGGCATTGTGGCCGCGCAGTCCATCGGTGAGCCCGGCACGCAGCTCACCATGCGCACCTTCCACCAGGGTGGGATCGCCGGCGAGGACATCACCACCGGTCTGCCCCGGGTACAAGAGTTGTTTGAGGCTCGGGTGCCCAAGGGCATGGCGCCGATCGCGGATGCCGACGGCCGGGTGCGTATCGAGGATGGGGAGAAGTTCTGGAAGATCACCATTGTTCCAGACGATGGCAGTGAGGAAATCGTCTACGACAAGCTGTCCAAGCGGCAGCGTCTTGCTGTGATCACCGTCGACTCCACCGAGCGGCCGCTGGCCGACAACGACCACGTCTCCGTCGGGTGGAAGCTGCTCGAGGGTGTGGTGGACCCGCACGAGGTGCTCCGTGTGATGGGCCCGCGCGAAGTGCAATTGCACCTGGTGCGTGAGGTGCAGCAGGTGTACCGGTCACAGGGTGTGGACATCCATGACAAGCACATCGAGGTCATCGTCCGGCAGATGCTGCGCCGGGTGACGATCATCGATTCGGGGTCGACCGAGTTTCTACCCGGTGCGCTGGCCGAGCGGGGCGAGTTCGAGTCGGAGAACCGGCGGGTGGTGGCCGAGGGTGGTGAGCCTGCCGCGGGCCGTCCGGTCCTGATGGGGATCACCAAGGCATCGCTGGCGACCGAATCGTGGCTGTCCGCAGCGTCGTTCCAGGAGACGACCAAGATCCTCACCGATGCGGCGATCCAGGGCAAGAGCGACAAGCTCCTGGGCTTGAAGGAAAATGTGATCATTGGCAAGCTGATCCCGGCCGGCACCGGGATCAACCGGTACCGCAACATCGAGGTCCAGCCAACCGAGGAGGCCCGGGCTGCGGCCTACGCAATCCCCTCCTATGACGGTAGCTACTACTCGCCCGACGTGTTCGGTACCGGCACCGGAGCAGCCGTCCCCTTGGACGACTACGACTTCGGTCGCGACTACCGCTGACCGGTTATTAAGGCATTCAGCGGGCTCAGCGGGGTTATCAGGGTTCCGGTAACCCTGCTGAGCCCGCTGAATGCGGACCGGCACCCCAGTCGGCGAGTACCACAGCGGGGTCGGTGTTGGGGTGCGGGGGAGGGGTCGGTCGGTCGGGTGAGGTGCGGGAGAATCGCGGCGCGGGGGCAGCCTGGGGTACCTCGTTGAGGGTGATGACGGTGCCGCGAGCTGCGATATGCGGATGCGTGGGCACCTCGGCGAACGACAGTACCGGTGTCACGCAGGCGTCGGTTCCTTCGAACACCGCCATCCACTCGTCTCGGCTGCGACTGGCGAACGCGTCGGTGAACCGCTGGCGCAACACTGGCCACCCCGCCGAGTCCAGCTGCCCAGGCAGGTCCGCCTCGGTGAGCCCAAGGCCTTCCAGCAGCGTCGCGTAGAACTGCGGTTCCAGCGCTCCGACGGCGACGTAGCGTCCGTCGGAGCAAGCGTAGGTGTCGTAGAAAGGGGCGCCCGAGTCGAGCAGGTTGCTGCCCCGCTGGTCGCTCCACAACCCGCAGGCGTGCAACGACCAGAACATCTGGGCCAGCACGCTGACTCCGTCCACCATGGCGGCGTCGACCACCTGACCGGTACCGGACCGTTCCCGCTCCCATAGCGCGGCCAGCACTCCGGTCACGAGGAACATCGACCCACCGCCGAAGTCCCCGACTAGGTTTAGCGGCGGCACCGGCTTGCCCCCGGCGTTTCCGACGGCATGCAGCACGCCCGACAGCGCGATGTAGTTAATGTCGTGCCCGGCGCGGTCGGCCAGTGGGCCGTCCTGACCCCATCCCGTCATTCGCGCGTATACCAATCGCGGGTTGCGAGCGTGGCAGTCTGCCGGACCGATGCCCAACCGCTCCGTGACACCGGGACGGAAGCTCTCGATCAGCACGTCGGCCCGCTCCGCCAGCCGCAGCACAGTTTCCCGATCGGAGGGGTCTTTCAGGTCAAGCGTCACCGAGCGCCGGCCGCGAAGCATCTGGTCGTCTGCGCTTGGGGCGAGTTGCAGCACGGTTTTCCGGTCGGGAGGCCGTTCCACCCGTACGGCGTCGGCCCCCAGATCGGCCAGCAGCATCGCCGCATGGGGGCCTGGGCCGATCCCGGCCAGCTCGATCACCCGCAGTCCGGTCAGCGGTCCCGGCATCGACGCACCTCCTTACCCCTTTTCTGAGCCGCTTTGCGACCTCGCTCTAGGACCGGGATCTTGCATGCATTGGCCGACTTTAGGTTTGCCTTGCTCGCGACCATGAAGGCGGCACGTCGATGAGAGCCGACTCGATGAAGGTCAGACCCGCTGTGGGTCGAGCTAGGCTAGCCCCAAACCTGCCTAGTTGGAATAACACTGGACGCCCTGGCATTGAACTATGCGAAGGCGAAAACACGGGCCTTCGGAGCCAGCTGCAGGTGGGGGCCGGCGGTGCCGCCTCATCCTCATCGGAGTGAGCGGCACATCCGCACCGGCATCTGCGGGACACCCGCACCGAGCATCTGCGCGGGGCCGGTTTGACCCCGTTTTGACCCTCGGTGAACGCCCCAGGTATCCTGTTTGCCGGGCCTGACCCCGGTCGGGCCGCTCCGTGTGCCTGTTGGCGGTGCACCACCGGATCTGGCGCCGGTGTCGCCCAGCTCCCGTCGGGTTTCCCGACCGTATGGTTGGGTCAGCCGCGACACGCCCGACCCCGGGATACGGAGTGACCGGCCGCGCAGCGCCATCGGCGGTCGGTTTAGCACCACAGACGCAGCACCGATGACAAGTAAGCCGGAAGACGAAGAAAGCTGGTCCATGCCTACCATCCAGCAGCTGGTCCGTAAGGGCCGCGAGGACAAGCTCGCGAAGACCAAGACTGCAGCGCTGAAGGGGAGCCCGCAGCGGCGCGGAGTGTGCACTCGCGTCTACACGACGACCCCGAAAAAGCCGAACTCGGCGCTGCGCAAGGTCGCCCGCGTCCGTCTGACCAGTCAGGTTGAGGTGACGGCTTACATTCCGGGTGAGGGCCACAATCTCCAGGAGCACTCCATCGTCCTGGTGCGCGGTGGCCGGGTGAAGGACCTTCCCGGTGTCCGCTACAAGATTATTCGCGGATCACTGGACACCCAGGGTGTGAAGGGCCGCAAGCAAGCTCGCAGTCGCTACGGTGCGAAGAAGGAGAAAGGCTGATGCCTCGCAAGGGTCCCGCCCCGAAGCGACCGCTGCACTCCGACCCGGTCTACGGATCCCCGCTGGTCACTCAGCTCGTCAATAAGGTCCTCGTGCGGGGAAAGCGCTCGGTGGCCGAAAAAATCGTGTATCAAGCGCTGGAAGGCTGCCGGGACAAGACCGGCACTGACCCCGTGGTGACCCTCAAGCGTGCCCTGGACAACGTCAAGCCCGCCATCGAGGTGAAGAGCCGCCGCGTCGGTGGCGCTACCTACCAGGTCCCGGTCGAGGTGCGTCCGGTCCGCTCCACCACGCTCGCGCTTCGTTGGCTGATCACATTTTCCCGGCAACGCCGGGAAAAGACCATGGTGGAGCGCCTGATGAATGAACTGCTCGACGCCAGCAACGGCCTCGGGGCGAGCGTGAAACGCCGCGAGGACACCCACAAGATGGCCGAGTCCAACAAAGCTTTCGCGCACTACCGCTGGTGACGAACCACTGTCAAGATAGCTAGGGATGAATTCTTGTGGCACGTGAAGTGCTGACCGACCTCGCCAAGGTCCGCAACATCGGGATCATGGCGCACATCGACGCGGGCAAGACCACGACGACCGAGCGGGTCCTGTTCTACACCGGGATCAACTACAAGATCGGTGAAGTCCACGATGGTGCCGCCACAATGGACTGGATGGAAGAGGAGCAAAAGCGCGGCATTACCATCACCTCCGCCGCGACCACTACCTTCTGGAATAATCACCAGATCAACATCATCGACACCCCGGGCCACGTCGACTTCACTGTCGAGGTGGAGCGGTCGCTTCGGGTACTCGATGGTGCCGTCGCCGTCTTCGACGGCAAGGAGGGCGTCGAGCCCCAGTCCGAGACGGTGTGGCGGCAGGCCGACAAGTACGGCGTCCCGCGCATCTGCTTCGTCAACAAGATGGACAAGCTGGGTGCGGACTTCTACTTCACCGTGCGTACCATCCGTGAGCGGCTCGGCGCTATACCACTGGTTATTCAGCTGCCCATCGGCTCCGAGGCCGACTTTCAGGGAGTTGTCGACCTGGTCAGAATGCGGGCGCTGACTTGGCGCGGAGAAGTTCAGAAGGGCGAGGACTACACGGTCGAGGCGATCCCGGCAGATCTGGTCGAGACGGCGAACGAGTACCGCGAGAAACTGGTCGAGGCCGTCGCTGAGGCCGACGACGAGCTCATGGAGCTCTACCTCGGCGGCCAGGAGCTTACCGTCGAGCAGATCAAGGCTGGTGTCCGGAAGCTCACCGTACAAAGCCAGGTCTACCCAGTGCTGTGCGGCTCAGCCTTCAAGAACAAGGGTGTCCAGCCGATGCTGGATGCGGTGATCGACTACCTGCCCTCGCCGCTGGACGTGCCACCGGTGGAGGGTCAGCTGGCCGACGGCACCTCGGCGATCCGGAAACCCTCGATCTCCGAACCGTTCTCCGCGCTGGCCTTCAAGATCGCCGCGCACCCATTCTTCGGGAAGCTGACCTATGTCAGGGTCTACTCCGGGCGGATCGCCGCGGGCTCGCAGGTGATTAACTCGACCAAGGAACGCAAGGAACGCATCGGCAAGCTCTTCCAGATGCATTCCAACAAGGAAAACCCGGTCGACGAGGCCCGCGCCGGTCACATTTACGCGCTGATCGGTTTGAAAGAGACGACCACCGGTGACACGCTGTGCGACCCGCAGGCGCCGATCATCCTGGAGTCAATGACCTTCCCGGAACCGGTTATCCAGGTTGCCATCGAACCCAAGACCAAGAGCGATCAGGAGAAGCTGGGCACGGCCATCCAGAAGCTGGCCGAGGAAGATCCCACCTTCCAGGTCAAGCTCGATGACGAGACCGGTCAGACGATCATCGCCGGGATGGGCGAGCTACACCTCGAAGTGCTGGTGAACCGGATGCGCAGCGACTTCAAGGTCGAGGCGAACATCGGCAAGCCGCAGGTGGCCTACCGGGAGACGATCCGCAAGACGGTGGACAAGCTTGAGTACACCCACCGCAAGCAGACCGGTGGCTCGGGTCAGTTCGCCCGCGTGATCATCAAGCTGGAGCCGCTGCAGACCAGCGATGGCGCGCTTTACGAGTTTGACAACAAGGTCACCGGCGGGCGGATCCCCAAGGAGTACATTCCGTCGGTGGATGCCGGGGCGCAAGACGCCATGCAGTACGGCGTGCTCGCGGGCTACCCGCTGGTCGGGGTGAAGGTCACCTTGCTGGACGGTGCGTACCACGAGGTCGACTCATCTGAGATGGCCTTCAAGATTGCCGGATCGATGGCACTCAAAGAGGCGGCGCGCAAGGCAAACCCGGTGATTCTGGAGCCGATGATGGCGGTCGAGGTGACCACGCCCGAGGACTACATGGGCGACGTCATTGGCGACCTCAACTCCCGGCGCGGCCACATCCAGCACATGCAGGAGCGCAGCGGTTCCCGCGTCATCACGGCGTTGGTGCCGCTGTCAGAGATGTTCGGCTACGTCGGTGACTTGCGGTCGCGGACCCAGGGCCGGGCGAACTACACCATGCAGTTCGACTCCTATGCCGAGGTTCCGGCCAACGTATCCAAGGAGATTATCGCGAAGGCGACGGGTGAGTGAGCATCGAAGCGCAGCAGCGGGCACCCGGAGTCCCTGACGGACGTCCGCGTGAGACCACCTGACAGCATGCCGCTACATCAGGACCGCCAACGGTCCGGCGGATCAAGAGAACGAGTCCAGGAGGACGAGACCAGTGGCGAAGGCGAAGTTCCAGCGGACCAAGCCGCACGTCAACATCGGGACCATCGGTCATATTGACCACGGCAAGACGACGCTGACTGCAGCGATCACCAAGGTCTTGCACGACAAGTTCCCGGACCTGAACGAGGTGTCGGCGTTCGACATGATCGACAAGGCCCCCGAGGAGAAGCAGCGGGGCATCACCATCTCGATCGCGCACGTTGAGTACCAGACTGACAAGCGGCATTATGCCCACGTCGACTGTCCTGGGCACGCGGACTACATCAAGAACATGATCACCGGTGCGGCCCAGATGGACGGTGCCATCTTGGTGGTGGCCGCCACCGACGGCCCGATGCCGCAGACCCGCGAGCATGTGTTGCTGGCCCGCCAGGTTGGGGTGCCCTACATCGTCGTCGCGCTGAACAAGGCGGACATGGTCGACGATGAGGAGATCATGGAGCTCGTTGAGCTCGAGGTCCGTGAGCTGCTATCCAGCCAGGAATACCCGGGCGACGACCTGCCGATCGTCCGCGTATCAGCGCTCAAGGCGCTGGAGGGCGATGCCGAGTGGAGTGCAAAGCTCTTGGAATTGATGGAAGCCGTGGACGACAACGTCCCGGAGCCTGTCCGCGAGATCGACAAGCCGTTCCTCATGCCGATCGAGGACGTGTTCACCATCACCGGCCGCGGCACTGTGGTGACCGGCCGGGTAGAGCGCGGCATCGTTAAGGTGGGCGAGGAAGTGGAGATCATCGGCATCAGGGATAAGTCGATGAAAACCACCGTCACCGGCGTCGAGATGTTCCGCAAGCTGCTCGATGAGGGCCGGGCTGGCGATAATGTGGGTCTGTTGCTTCGTGGCGTCAAACGCGAGGATGTGGAGCGCGGGCAGGTCGTTATCAAGCCCGGCACCAACACCCCGCATACCCAGTTCGAGGCTCAGGTCTACATCCTGTCCAAGGACGAGGGCGGCCGGCACACGCCGTTCTTCAACAATTACCGTCCACAGTTCTACTTCCGTACCACCGATGTGACTGGTGTTGTGACGCTGCCCGAGGGCACTGAGATGGTCATGCCAGGCGACAACACCGAAATGTCGGTGCAGCTCATCCAGCCGATCGCAATGGACGAGAATCTGAAGTTTGCGATCCGCGAGGGTGGCCGCACCGTCGGCGCCGGTCGGGTAACCAAGATTATCAAGTGAGCCGGGGAACCCGCCGGCACGCAGCGGTGTCGGCGGGTCTTCCCGAACAGGATCCTTCAGGGCTTCACGGGCACGGCCCTGGATTTGGTCGGCGATCAAGCGTCGCTTACCATGGAGTGGTTGCTCGGCAGGACCGGCCGGCTTGACGGCTCCCGGTCCGCTGCGATGCGCACACCCTTCGCGGATGGCACGGCACAGCACGGTCTCCAGGCACCGATTCTGGGCACTGATCTGGGCGTCGAGCGCGACACACCCGACCGCGGGGACCGGTGCGGGGGGCGGGCTGACACTGGGCCTATACCGGTGTCAGGCCTGGCCAGTACGAGACCAGCGGCATGAGACTGACAGGACGGCAAGCCACCATGGCGGGACAGAAGATCCGCATCCGGCTCAAAGCCTACGACCACGAGGCAATCGACGCATCCGCGCGCAAGATCGTCGAGACCGTCACGCGCACCGGCGCTCGGGTCGTGGGACCGGTGCCGTTGCCGACCGAAAAGAACGTGTACTGCGTCATCCGCTCGCCGCACAAATACAAGGACTCGCGGGAGCATTTCGAGATGCGCACGCACAAGCGGCTGATAGACATTCTCGACCCGACGCCCAAGACGGTGGACGCGCTGATGCGCATCGACTTGCCGGCCAGCGTTGACGTCAACATCCAGTGAGGCCGGGAGAATGACAGCGACTGATTCGGAGCGTCAGGTGAAGGGGATTCTGGGCACCAAGCTGGGGATGACCCAGGTCTTCGACGAGAACAACAGGGTCGTCCCGGTTACCGTGGTGTCGGCCGGGCCTTGCGTGGTGACCCGGATCCGCACCCCGGAAAAGGACGGCTATCCCGCGGTGCAGCTGGCCTACGGCGCCATCGACCCACGCAAGGTGACCAAGCCGGTGGCCGGGCACTACGCCGCGGCGGGTGCCACACCGCGGCGCCACCTGGTCGAGCTGCGCACCGCTGATGCGGCGGACTACCAGGTCGGCCAGGAGGTCACCGCCGAGGTGTTCACCGCCGGGACCGTGGTCGACGTGGTGGGCACCAGCAAGGGCAAGGGCACCGCCGGGGTGATGAAGCGGCATGGCTTCGGCGGTCTCGGAGCCAGCCACGGCACCCAGCGCAAGCACCGTGCGCCGGGCTCGATCGGTGGCTGCGCCACGCCGAGTCGGGTGTTCAAGGGCACCCGGATGGCCGGCCGGATGGGCAACGTCCGGGTGACCACGCAGAACCTCACTGTGCACCGGGTCGACGTGGAGTCGGGGTTGCTGCTGATCAAGGGCGCGCTGCCCGGCCCGAAGGGCGGCTTGGTGTTGGTCAAGACAGCTGCGAAGGGCGGTACGCAGCAGTGAGCCCAGAAGTGAGAACAGTAGATATCCGGACCCCGGGCGGCGGCACCGCGGGCACTGCAGAACTGCCCGCCGAAATCTTCGACGTGCCGGCGAACATCCCGCTGATGCATCAGGTGGTGGTCGCCCAGCTTGCCGCAGCACGGCAGGGCACGCACAGCACCAAGACCCGGGGCGAGGTCTCCGGTGGAGGCGGCAAGCCCTACCGGCAAAAGGGCACCGGGCGAGCTCGCCAGGGCTCGATCCGGGCTCCCCAGTTCACCGGTGGTGGCATCGTGCACGGCCCCACGCCGCGGGACTACCGCCAGCGCACCCCGAAGAAGATGAAGGCCGCTGCGCTGCGCGGCGCGCTGTCGGACCGGGCCCGCGACGGACGGGTGCACGTGGTCTCGGAGCTGGTCTCCGGCGACGTGCCATCCACTAAGGCGGCTCGCACGGTTCTCGATACGCTGGCAGGGCGGGGAAGCCAGCTACTGGTAGTGCTCAGCCGCGCCGACGAGGTGGGTCGCCGCAGCGTGCGCAACCTACCGTCGGTGCACGTGCTGAACCCAGACCAGCTGAACACCTACGACGTGCTGGTCAACGACGAGGTGGTGTTCACCGCCGACGCCCTACAAGCATTCGTGGCAGGGTCCAGCTCTACCAAGGTGCCCAACGCCACCACGGTGCAGGAGGCAGCCCGATGATCCCCGACCCCCGTGATGTGATCCTCAAGCCGGTGATCTCGGAGAAGAGCTACGGTCTGCTGGAGCAGAACAAGTACACCTTTGTGGTCGCGCCGGACGCCAACAAGACCGAGATCAAGATCGCTGTCGAGAAGGTCTTCGGTGTGCAGGTGATCAGCGTCAACACCCTCAATCGTCCGGGCAAGCGCAAGCGAACCCGGTTCGGGTACGGCAAGCGCAAGGACACCAAGCGGGCGATCGTGACGCTGGCCGAACAGAGCAAGCCGATCGAGATCTTCGGCGGACCGGCCGCGTGAGCGAGGACGGATAGACATGGGTATCCGCAAGTACAAGCCGACGACCTCAGGTCGCCGCGGCGCAAGCGTCTCCGACTTCGCCGAGATCACCCGGGACCATCCGGAGAAGTCGCTGATCCGACCGCTGCACGGCAGGGGCGGCCGGAACGTCCGCGGCCGGATCACCACCCGGCACCAGGGTGGCGGGCACAAGCGTGCCTACCGCCTGATCGATTTCCGGCGGGCGGATAAGGACGGGGTGCCGGCGAAGGTCGCGCACATCGAGTACGACCCGAATCGCACCGCGCGGATCGCCCTGCTGCATTACGCCGACGGCGAGAAGCGCTACATCATCGCCCCGGAAAGGCTGCGTCAGGGCGACATTGTGGAAAACGGGCCCAAGGCCGACATCAAGCCGGGCAACAACCTGCCGTTGCGCAACATCCCGGTTGGCACGGTGGTGCACGCGATTGAGCTTCGTCCCGGCGGTGGGGCGAAGATCGCCCGCTCAGCTGGCGCGCGGGTGCAGCTGGTCGCCAAGGATGGTCCCTACGGCCAGTTGAGGATGCCCTCCGGCGAGATCCGCAACGTCGACGTCCGGTGTCGCGCCACAGTGGGCGAGGTCGGTAACTCCGAACAAGGCAACATCAACTGGGGCAAGGCCGGGCGGATGCGCTGGAAGGGCAAGCGCCCCACGGTCCGCGGTGTGGTGATGAACCCGGTCGATCATCCGCACGGGGGTGGTGAGGGCAAGACCTCCGGTGGGCGCCACCCGGTAAACCCGGCTGGCAAGCCCGAAGGCCGCACCCGGCGCCACAAGGCCAGCGACAAGCTGATCGTGCGCCGCCGCCGCACCGGTAAGAAGCGCTGAGCAGGAGGGGTGCAAGCATGCCACGCAGCTTGAAGAAGGGTCCATTCGTCGACGACCACCTGCTCAAGAAGGTGGATGCGCACAACGAGGCCGGCACTAAGCAGGTCATCAGAACCTGGTCGCGCCGCTCCACGATCATCCCCGACATGATCGGGCACACCATCGCGGTGCACGACGGGCGCAAGCATGTCCCGGTGTTCATCACCGAGGCGATGGTTGGCCACAAGCTTGGTGAGTTCGCCCCGACCCGCACGTTCCGGGGTCACGTCAAGGACGACCGGCGGGCGCGGCGACGCTAAAGCGGTTCAAATAGCGACGAACCCAGTGAGACGTAACTAGTTGAGACGAACGCAGTGAGACGAACCCGAAAGACGAAGAGGTAGCAGCGCATGGACGCCCGAAACCAGGCTGGGGCGACGGCCGCGCAGGAGCCGTCCCGCGCGGTGGCGCGGGCCAGGTACGTCCGCGTGACGCCGATGAAGGCGCGCCGGGTGGTCGAGCTCATCCGGGGCCGCAGCGCACTGGAGGCGCTCACGGTGCTGGAGTTCGCACCACAGGCAGCCTCCGGCCCGGTGTCGAAAGTGCTGGCCAGTGCCATGGCCAACGCCGAGAACAACCTTGAGCTCGACGCCGACGCCCTCGTCGTGTCCAAGGCGTTCGTGGATGAGGGACCCATGCTCAAGCGGTTCCGTCCCCGTGCGCAGGGTCGGGCCTACCGGGTCCGCAAGCGCACCAGCCACATCACCGTGGAGGTCGAGGCAGTGCCTGAGCGACGCGCGGCCGGTCGGTCCCGTGGCGGTGGGCAGGTTGGCTCGGGCCGGCAAGCCTCGGCTCGGCAGGTAGGCACCAGCAAGAAGGCTACCCAGACAAGGAGTGCCCGGTAGTGGGTCAGAAGATCAACCCGCATGGTTTCCGGCTCGGTATCTCGACTGACTGGAAGTCCCGCTGGTACGCGGATAAGCAGTACCGGGAGTACGTGAAGGAGGACGTCGCGATCCGCAGGCTGCTGTCCAAGGGCATGGAGCGTGCGGGTATCGCCAAGGTCGAGATCGAGCGCACCCGCGACCGGGTGCGGGTGGACATCCATACCGCCCGCCCGGGCATCGTGATCGGCCGGCGTGGCGCGGAGGCTGACCGGATCCGTAGCGAGCTGGAGAAGCTGTCTGGCAAGCAGGTGCAGCTCAACATTCTCGAGGTCAAGAACCCTGAGGCGGAGGCTCAGCTGGTGGCTCAGGGGGTGGCAGAGCAGCTGTCGAACCGGGTCGCCTTCCGGCGCGCGATGCGCAAGGCGATCCAATCGGCGATGCGTTCCCCCCAGGTCAAGGGCATCCGGGTGCAGTGCTCGGGGCGTTTGGGTGGCGCCGAGATGTCCCGGTCAGAGTTTTACCGCGAAGGCCGTGTTCCGCTGCACACGCTGCGGGCCGACATCGACTACGGACTGTTCGAGGCCCGCACCACCTTCGGCCGGATCGGCGTCAAGGTCTGGATCTACAAGGGTGATGTGGTCGGCGGGCGACGCGAGCGTGACATGGACAGTGCTGCCACCGCGGCAACTAGGGCGCCCCGGCGGGAGCGCCCAGCCCGCCGCCGCTCCGGAGCTTCCGGCACGACCGGGACCTCGACCGAGGCAGGCCGCGCCGCCGCGGCACAGCGTACTGGGGCGCCAGCCGACGGCTCGGACACCGCCCCAGCCGAGTCGATCATGGGCTCGACGGAGTACCCAACCGGCCCAGAACACACCGCTAGTACCGAGGCGGACACCGCCGGGCACGGGGAGGGCTGAGACGTGCTCGTCCCACGCAAAATCAAGCACCGCAAGCAGCACTCGCCGAGCCGGTCGGGTATGGCCACCGGCGGCACCCAGGTCAGCTTTGGGGACTTCGGGATCCAGGCTCTGGAACCGGCCTACGTGACTAACCGGCAGATCGAATCTGCCCGGATCGCGATCAACCGGCACATCCGGCGGGGCGGCAAGGTCTGGATCACCATCTTCCCGGATCGTCCGCTGACCAAAAAACCGGCGGAAACCCGGATGGGGTCCGGCAAGGGTTCGCCTGAGTACTGGGTGGCCAACGTCAAGCCAGGCCGAATCATGTTCGAGATGACCTACCCGAACCCGTCGGTGGCCCGTGAGGCGTTGCGCCGCGCGATGCACAAGCTGCCGATGAAGTGCCGGATCGTGACCCGTGAGGGGGTGGACTAGGAGATGGCAGCCACCACCGCTGCGAGCGAGCTGCGCGAGCTCACCGATGAGGAGCTGGTGCTGCGGCTGCGCGAGTCCAAAGAGGAGCTGTTTAACCTGCGCTTCCAAATGGCCACCGGACAGATGGACAACAACCGCCGGCTGCGCACGGTCCGGCGGGACATCGCTCGCATCTACACCGTGATGCGTGAGCGTGAGCTGGGTCTGTCGGTGTCTCCGGACGCCGCTGCGGGAAGTGAGGGTGCGGCATGAGCGACATCGACCGGAATAAAGCGACCCAGCCCGCAGGGCGAAATAAACGAAAGGTCCGCGAGGGTTACGTCGTCTCAGACAAGATGGACAAGACGGTCGTGGTGGCGCTGGAGGACCGCAAGAAGCATCCGCTGTACGGCAAGGTGATGCGGTCCACCACCAAGGTGAAGGCGCATGACGAAGCCAACGTCGCCGGGATCGGCGACCGGGTGCTGTTGATGGAGACCCGTCCGCTATCGGCGACCAAACGCTGGCGGCTGATCCAGATCCTCGAGAAGGCCAAGTGATCAAGGAGTTGACGTGATCCAGCAGGAGTCGCGACTGCGGGTTGCCGACAACACGGGTGCCAAGGAGATCCTGTGCATCCGGGTGCTCGGCGGTAGCTCGCGCCGCTACGCCGGCATCGGGGACATCATCGTGGCGACCGTCAAGGAAGCCATTCCCGGTGCCAACGTCAAGCGGGGCGATGTGGTCAAGGCCGTCATCGTGCGCACCGCCAAGGAGAAGCGCCGTCCGGACGGTTCCTACATCCGGTTCGACGAGAACGCCGCCGTATTGATCAAGCAGGACGGCGAACCGCGCGGGACCCGGATCTTCGGCCCGGTCGGTCGCGAGCTGCGCGAGAAGCGATTCATGAAGATCATCTCGTTGGCCCCGGAGGTGCTCTAAATGAAGGTCCGCAAAGGGGACATGGTGCTGGTCATTGCTGGCAAGGACAAGGGAGCCAAGGGCAAGGTGATCCAGGCCTACCCAGACACCGGCCGGGTGCTCGTGGAGGGCGTCAACCGGATCAAGAAGCACACCCGGATCAGCCGCACCCAGCGCGGTGCGCAAAGCGGCGGAATCGTCACGCAGGAGGCGGCCATCGACGTCTCGAACGTCATGGTCGTCGACTCCGACGGCAAGCCAGCCCGGGTGGGTTACCGCACTGATGACGAGGGCAGGCGCGTGCGCGTTTCGCGGCGCACCGGCAAGGACATCTGAGATGACTGTGACTTCGATAGGCAGAGAAGGTGCGGTGCCCAGGCTGAAAACCCGGTACCGCGAGGAGATCGTCGCCGCGCTGCGCGAACAGTTCAACTACACCAACCCGATGCAGGTACCCGGGGTGGTCAAGGTCGTGGTGAACATGGGCGTCGGCGATGCTGCCCGGGACGCCAAGCTTATGGATGGTGCCGTCCGGGACCTGTCAGCGATCACTGGCCAGAAGCCACTGATAAGGCGTGCTCGCAAGTCTGTTGCGCAGTTCAAGCTGCGCGAGGGGATGCCGATCGGCGCCAAGGTAACCCTACGCGGTGACCGGATGTGGGAATTTCTGGATCGGCTCTTGACGATCGCGCTGCCCCGTATCCGCGACTTCCGTGGTCTGTCGCCGACCCAGTTCGACGGTCACGGTAACTACACGTTCGGGCTCACTGAGCAGTCGATGTTCCATGAGATCAACCCGGACACCATCGACCGCCAGCGTGGCATGGATATCACTGTGGTCACCTCCGCGACCACCGACGAGGAGGGCCGGGCGCTGCTACGCCGTCTGGGCTTCCCCTTCAAGGAGAGCTGATGGCAAAGAAGGCGCTGATCATCAAGGCCGCGCGCAAGCCGAAGTTCGCGGTGCGGGCCTACACCCGCTGCCAGCGCTGTGGGCGACCCAAGGCGGTCTACCGGAAGTTCGGGCTGTGCCGGATCTGCCTGCGCCAGATGGCTCACCGGGGTGAGCTCCCGGGCGTGAACAAGAGCAGTTGGTAGGAGTTCGCCATGACGATGACCGACCCGATCGCCGACATGCTGACCCGTCTGCGCAACGC
>JALZHU010000419.1 GCA_030860695.1 Actinomycetota bacterium | reverse complement strand
ATCATGACCCGGAAACTGGCCCGGGCAACCTCCGGCGCACCACCCCATCCCCGATGGGGAAGCCCCCGCACCATAGCCTCTGCGCCCGATCAACAAGCAGCGTGACCATTTGCCAACAGGCTCTTAGAGCCACCACACGGGCGTACCTGTCACGACTAGCGGCGCTTCCGGCATCTTTCGCCGTGTCACCCTCCGTTACCGCGCGCTACAGCTGCTACAGTGCATTACACCGCGTTACGCCGCGTGTGTTGCCGAATTCCCCTCTATGGGATCAAGGCGCCGCCTGTGGCGGCGCGGATCTGGCGGTGTAGCTCGCTGGCCGACCGGGACCACGACACCGCGCGCGGCCCTGGCGGGCCGTGGTCGGTCGCGGCCCGGTCGGCCGGTAACACCCAGCGGAGGGTGTTCCGTCGCAGCCGTTGCAAGGATCCAGGAGGCGGTGTACGCCCGTTCGACAGGAGCCGGGCTAAACTGCGGGCGCTCGCCGCCCCGCACCCCCGGCAGGTCTCTGGGATGGCCCGGCCGGAGCAACTGGTGCGGACGCCGGTGGGGCCTTCGTGCCATCCTGTCGACCTCCCGAAGGGCTACCACTTCGTGTCAAGGGGGTGAGACCGTGAGGCATCCTCTGGCCGGTCGTAAGCGCCCCCTTGACACGAAGTGGACGGGCTATGCCAGGTCGACGGGATGGCACGAAGGCCTGCGGTGGGAAGAGGGAGGGTGCTCACCGCAAAGACAGCCACGTGCCCAGGCAGGCAAAGCGCCGCTGATGAGCAGGACGGCGCCGGTCTTGTGAGTGGCCACGTCGATGCTGAGGTGCCCGGGTGGCTGAGCTTCGCCGGGTCGGTGTTGTCTGAAGGGGTTGGTCGTATCGTCGGCTGCGAGGCCACAGGGCGAGGGCAGGAGTAATCGTGGCTCGCGTCTTTATCAGTTATGCCACGCCGGATCGGCCGGTTGCTGATGAGGTGGCGGGTTGGCTGCGTGCAGCGGGCCATGAGCCATTTCTTGCCCACGACCTGCGCGACGGGATCGGTGTTGGGGAGGACTGGAAGCAGCGCTTGTATCGGGAGCTGCGTGCGGTTGATGCGGTGATTGGGGTGGTGTCCTGGTCGTTTGTGGCGTCGAGTTGGTGCTCGGTTGAGGTGGGGATTGCCGATGCGCTGGGGTGTCGGCTGATGCCGTTGCGGGTGGAGGCTGAGGTGGTGCATCCGCTGATGCGGGACCTGCAGGAGGTGGACTACCAGGTCGACTCGGGACACGCCCGTGATCGAGTGCTGCAGGCGCTGCGGCTGCTGGAGGACGGTTCCGGGACCTGGCGGGAGGGGGAGAATCCTTATCCGGGGTTGGAGCCGTTCACCGCGGCGCGCAGCCGGGTGTTTTTCGGTCGCGCGGTCGAGGCTCGCGAGGTGGCCAATCGGGTGCGGGCCAGGGGTGGCACCGCAGGGATGCTGGCTCTGGTCGGGTCGTCGGGCTGTGGGAAGTCCTCGCTGCTCAACGCCGCGGTGGTGCCGCTGGTTGACAGTGATCCGGCGTGGTTAACGGTGCCGAGGCTGGTGCCGGGCAGTGATCCGGTGCCTGAGTTGGCCCGGGTGCTGGCACTCACGGCCAACCGTGTGAGGTTGGGTTGGTCGGCCAGCGAGATTCGTGGCGTGCTGGAGGGTGGTACTGATGGCCTGCGTCGGGTAGCGGATGATCTGCTGGCGGCTGGTCCAGCCACGCGCCAGCAGCTCTTAGTGCCGATTGACCAGGCCGAGGAGTTATTCACCCGAACAACGCCGGAGGCCCGGAGGCGATTTGCGCACTTGCTGGGTGAGGCCATGACCGGTCCGGTGCAGGTGGTCGTGGTGATGCGGTCGGAGTTCGTGGAGGACTTCCGTGATCTCCCCGCGCTGGCTGGCGTGCCGATCGAGGCCTATGTGTTGGCTTCGCTGGACCGGGAGATGTTGCGCGAGGTCATCGAAGGACCGGCCAAGGTGGCCAGACTGCGCCTGGAGAACGGACTGGCGGCGGCGCTGGTCGCCGATACCGGCAGCGGCGAGGCCCTGCCGCTGCTGGCTTTCACCCTGCGCCAGCTCGCCGAGGGCCTGCCCGTTGGCGGCACGCTGACTCTGGCCCGCTACCACGACCTTGGTGGTGTTCAGGGTGCGCTGGCCCGGCATGCTGATGCCGGGCTGACCGAGGCGGTCCAGGCGAGCGGCCTGACCGAGCGGGAGGTGGTGGCGGGGCTGACTCGTCTGGTCACCATCGACGACACCGGCCGACGCGCCCGGCGCCGGATCACCCTCACCAGCCTCACCCCGCCGCTGCGCGTCGCGCTCCAAGTCTTTGTCGATCGCCGCTTGCTGCTCAGTGACACCGATCACGAGGGCCAGGTGTGGCTTACCGTGGCCCACGAGGCCCTGTACACCGCGTGGCATCCCCTGGACAGCGCCATCGCTGACATCGCCCACGCCCTGCGCACCGCCCGGATGGTCGAGCAAGCGGCCGCAGAGTGGACCAGTGCGGGCCGACCCGAGCACTACCTGTGGGACGACAAGCGGCTCACCGCCACCCAGACCACCTTAGGGATGACCGACCACAGCGATCGCAACCCCGCTACGCCGCCCCTAGTCGAGCTCGACGAGCAGGCACGAGCGTTCCTCGACGCCACCGCCCAGCGCGTCGACGTCCTTCAGCAGCGCGAACGGCGTCGCCGCACCCGCACCATCGTCGTGCTGTCAACCTTGTTGGTGCTCGCGCTGATCGCTGCGGGTCTCGCGGTCTGGCAACAGCAACGGGTCAGCGGGGCCCAACGCCTGGCCATCGCCCGAGGCATGGCGGCTCAGGCCGAACGGCTGGCAAGCACCCAATCTGACCTTGCGCAGCTGCTCAGTCTGGCAAGCCTGCACACAGCCCCCATCCCGGAAGCCTGGGCCAGCATCCAAACGACGCTATCCCGGCCGCTGCATCCCTCTTACCAACTGACCGGCCACACCGATGCGGTCAGGGGTGTGGGCTTTAGCCCTGACGGCAGGCTGCTGGCCACCGCCAGCGCTGATCGCAGCGTTCGGTTGTGGGATGTGGCTAGCCGCCAACCCCTCGGCGAGCCCCTCACCGGCCACACCAACGCAGTCTATGGTGTGGGGTTTAGCCCTGACGGCAGGCTGCTGGCTACCGCCAGTGACGATCGGACCGTTCGGTTGTGGGATGTGGCTAGCCGCCAATCCCTCGGCGAGCCCCTCAGCGGCCACACCAACGCAGTCTATGGTGTGGGGTTTAGCCCTGACGGCAGGTTGCTGGCCACCGGCAGTGACGATCGGACCGTTCGGTTGTGGGATGTAGCCAGCCGCCAACTCCTCGGCGAGCCCCTCACCGGCCACACCAACGCAGTCTATGGTGTGGGGTTTAGCCCTGACGGCAGGCTGCTGGCCACCGGCAGCGACGATCGGACCGTTCGGTTGTGGGATGTAGCC
>JALZHU010000150.1 GCA_030860695.1 Actinomycetota bacterium | reverse complement strand
ACCTCAAGAACTGGAAGATTCTGGCCGCCGGGTATCGTCGGCCTCTGCGAAAACTCGCCCTCTGCCTCGCCGCGGTCGCCGCACTCGAATTCTACCGACTCAACTGGACCAGTTATGAATAACGCTCCAAGGCAGTTCGAATAACGCCTTTAGGGCCTCGACACATTTATACGAAGTTCCGGAATCCCTTCCCTAGGTCGGATTATCTGTCCGATATGCCAAGGCGTCCAGGGCGAACCTGCGCCGGGACGAGCGCCGCACGCAGAACCGTCGCTACGCGACCGCCCTTCGGTCGGCCCTGGACACCCTGGCATACCGGCTGAGCGCGGCTTCGTATCGGGGAGTGAGGGGTGGAAACCAGCCCATCACCAGAGATGAAGGATGATTGATATGGATCACGCTCCAAAGCACCCGGAGCACTGGGCACCCCAAGCAGGGCCGTAGACACCCTGCCCACCTACCGGCTACCCACTCAGCAGAATCACAGGGCCGTTGGACTCCTGCGGCGTATGGCCGTCGCTTTAAGCTGCTCAGCAGCCCTTCGCCGCACTTGGGGTGCTGCCCCGCCGTGCATCCTGCACACCGCCGCACCCCGGATGGGGTGGTTTCCGCACGGTAGGCCATCCCGGCGGTGGGCGTGGCACCACGAGGTCCCCAGGCGTGGTGGACGAGGGCGAACCAGGATCGGGGGCTCTCCTGAGGCATTCCCTGGTCCCTTTGAGGTAGCACGTGATACGCGGGAGATCCGGACGCAGCCGCAGATGCCTTAGGCCGGTGGCGCCAGGGCTCGCGTGGCCTCGACCTGGTGCCCAGGGCGTTCGTTAGGGAGATGAACTGGGGATCGGCACCTTAGGAACGCGGTGGCCCAACGCGCGCGTCCGGGCCGCTACCGTCCGGGCGTGGGTTCTCAAGTTCCGGTGTGGATACCGATCATCGTCGCACTACTCGGCCTCGTCGGGGTGATCTTGACACAGGCTCTCGCCGGGTACCGTGAAGCCCGCCGGGCCTTGGACGACGCCGCACGGGAGGAGCGCCGCTGGCAGCGGGAACGGCAGGCCCGAACCCACGAGGCCCGTGCCGCTGCTTACGCGCAGCTGATGGGCGCCATCGAGGCGTTCGACGGGGTGTTGTTTCAGGCTCGGCTAGTCCGCGAAGCTGGGATCGAGCTTGACCCTATCGACGCTGCTGAACTGCGTGATGCCCGCAGCAAAGCGCAACAGTCGCTAGGCCCGACGGTCCTTCACGCGCCAGAGGAGGTTCGTCGCCTAATCCGCGATGCGACACTGCCTCGAATGCGGCTGAGCACCATGTTGCTGGATTCCGGCAGCGGACATGACCAAGACCAGGCCCGCGTGGGACGCCGGGCAGCGGGGCTACCGCGTCCTGCGGGCCCGCATGCGTCTCGATCTGGGGTTCGACGCCGAGGAGATCGATAACAGCGATCCGCCCCGAACTGATCACCAGCCACGGAAAGTATGAGATCACAGACCTGATCAGCTGCCATCACGGGCGCTGCGCGGACAGCAAGACTGAGCACCCGGGTCGCAGCCGACCGAGGCATATCGCGAAGGCTCGTTGATCTCGAAGTGCCATAGGTAACCCTCCTCCTCGCCAGAGGGGGCCACGGGGGCCAAACCGGGGGCCAACGTGTTCAGGCCCCGGCCGACTCAGCGCGACCCACTCAGAGCGTTTGCACAGGTGAGGAAGAGAGACCCCCGGTTTGGCTTCGCCCAGATCAGGGCATGTCCGCCGGGATTGCTTCGGGACGAAGAGGCCGTGGGTTCAAATCCCGCCACCCCGACCGCTGGTACGACGAGTGTCGGTGTCCCGTCTCGGCGTCGGGTGTCGTTGGCGTGGCTTGTGTCCGGCGGGTTTGGGACGGCTGGGACAGGCCTCGTTGGACCACCTGTGCGTGATCACGAGCGAACCGCCCTCGCAGATGGGGTGGTTCTCGACGTTCGACAGGGGCTGGCACCACTACTGACGAGTGAGATGTCTATCTAGGCTGCTCAAGGTACATGTGCAAGAAGTACTAAGAGATTTATGGTTTACCTCACTAAATCAGTCGGGCAGGCCGCCGGACTCGACGAGCACGCCCACCGACCGGCACCGGAACCACGCCCGGCGGCTACATGCCGAGCTACAAGTCACCCCCTGCTCGCCCAGGTGTTCGATATGGCTGCTCTACGGCATCCAACCCAAAGGCGCCCGGCACTCCATGGCCCCGGGCCACTGCAAGGGCAAGGCGCACCAGCCCGAGCACCTGGGCATCGCTGGCCGCCGGGTGCTGGTGTGCGCAAGTGGTCGAACAAGACCCTCAACGTGCTGCTATGTAGTACATTCACCCGAATAGCTCAGCGGTGGGTTCCGCAGGTTAGTGGCCGGACGGCAAGGACAAGTGACGGTTGGTGATCATCCGCAGTCGCCGGGCAGGGAGCGACAGCACGACATCGAATAGGGCTCGCGCTGGGGCTGCCCGCCACCGCCTCCACAGATAGTGCAAGCTGACTGGCGTGCGCCGACGTCTCGCCGATCAGCCGAATAAGGGACTGCGACGGGTCGCAGGCAGCACCGCATCAACACATGCGCGGTTAGGACTGCGCCCGCCCCGTCGCCGACTCCGCCCCGTGCGAGCGCGCGACGGTAAGAAACCAGTGCGGCCGAGGTGGGACTGGACGCAGGTCCCTCTTATGCTGACCGCGCTAGCGGCGGTGGGCGCGCTGTATTTCAACACGAACCAAACCTCCGAGGCGCTGCGAGCAACCCGAGATCAGATCGGGCTATCCGAGCAAGGCCAACTTACTGATCGATTCAGCAAGGCCGTCGAGCAGCTAGGAACCAAGGACAGGCTGGAAGTGCGTCTAGGCGGCATCTACGCCCTGGAACGCATCGCACGCGATTCCGCCCGTGACCACCCCACGGTCATGGAGGTGCTATCAGCCTACGTTCGTGAACACACCCTATTCTTAATGTGTTCCGGTACAGAGCCCATGGCGCGTCTGACCACCGACGTGCAAGCCATCCTCACAGTCATCGGCCGACGCGACAACAACCGAGACCGCGACGCACTTGATCTAAGCGGTACCTGCCTTGCCAACGCGTACCTCCCCGGCGCGAACTTCACCAACGTGTACCTCTACGAAGCGAACCTCACCAACGCGTACCTCCCCAACGCGAACCTCACGACGCGGCCCTCGGCGGCGCGAACCTCACCGACGCGAACCTCGACGGCGCGAACCTCACCGACGCGAACCTCGACGGCGCGAACCTCACCGACGCGGCCCTCCTCGGCGCGAACCTCACCGACGCAGTCCTCCTCGGCGCGAACCTCACCGACGCGAACCTCTTCAGCGCGAACCTCTTCAGCGCGAACCTCTTCAGCGCGAACCTCTTCAGCGCGAACCTCTTCAGCGCGAACCTTACCGGCGCGAACCTCAGCGGCGCGAACCTCACCGGCGCGAACCTCAGCGGCGCGGACCTCACCCGCGCGAACCTCACCGACACCCGCGGTCTTCGATGAAGTTCGAAGGTCCTCACGGAAGATGGTCTCGTATCCCGGCGGAACCGGTAGCCGATGTGTCCATTTTGCCCACTACCTGTGATCTTGCAGAAAGTGGCCCTTGAGCTGCGACGATCCTGCAACTGGGATCTTCGTTTCCCAGGCCGCCGAAAAGGGGAACGGCCCCCACCCGATGTGAGCAGGTGGGGCCGTTGCGGTGTCCTCGATCAGTCGTCGAACTCGCCGGCACGGACGCCGACGGTGAACGCGACCCGATCGTCCGCGGTGATCACCCATGTCCGATAGGCCGGTAGCCGCGCTGTCCGATTTGCCCACTACCGGTGATCTTGCGGAAAGTGGCTCCCGACTTGCGGTTTTCTGCGATCGGCGAGCACGTTTCCCCACGTTGGATCACTGAGTACCCGTTGGTGTCCACGGTGCGCAGTGTCCACCACCAGGCACAAGGACGCGCGGGGGTACGTCCAGGCATGGCGGTGGTGGTTCGGGGCGAGGCCCTCTCCTGGACTCGGTGGCCCGCACACCGCCGCCGCAACCGGCGTGTCGGGAAACAGGCGGTGTTTGCCGTGATAACCAGCCCGTTGTGGATCAGTCCCACTGGCTGGAACATCAGCGTTGATTCGCTCGCCACACACTTGATCATAAATCGGTGTTTCCCCCATGGGCGACATCGTAGAGGCGCATCTGCGGGACCGGCATCAACATGGTGTGTACCCACGGTGGATAGGTGCGGGGATCTGGTAGCGGCGCCCGAGCTGTTTCTCCCGTTCGGTGGCCCGCTTGCGGTAGCGGGGTGACCGCCTCACTGTCCCCGGGCGGGCCAACATGCTCGACGCGCTGGACGGCGTGGCAATCTCCAGCGCCGAGCGTGCCAGCCTGACCTGGTTGGCCGGGTTCGAGGCGAGCATCGCAGCGGTGATCACCCGTGCCCGGCAGACCCGGTAGCCGAGACGTCCGTTTTGCCCACTACCGGTGATCTCGCGGAAAGTGGCTCCTGACCTTGCGGTTTCCCTGCGATCGGCGAGCACGTTTCCCCAGCTCGGCTAACCGAGTATCCGACCGGTCTGGACGGTGGCACCCCGGCGCGTGACCACCAGGGGCCGTTCACCACCAAGCGACGCGTAGCCTTGCGTCACCTTCACCGAGGTTCCGCCCCGGGGTCGCTCCTCGGGGCACCGGTGAGGGATGCTCGGTGAAGGACAGGGGTGGGTTTTCGTGGACGTTGGCGGCGCGCGCACGATTGGTGGGCGGCTGCGCGAGATCCGGATCTGGCGGGACAAGCCGCTCAGGGTGATCGCGGAGCTGGCCGGGATTACCGAGTCTTACCTGTCGCTGATCAAGCGCGGGAAGCGTCCCTTGAACAGCCGTTCCCTCCTGGAGGCGCTCGCTGCGGCGTTGGAGGTCGCGCCCGGGGAGCTGACCGGTGCCCATGAGTTTATGTCGGCGCAGGGCATGGGTGAAGCGCATACGGCGGTAGTGGCGCTGCGGGTCGCGCTTGCTGACAACGCACTCGATGATCCGGCTGATGATCTGTCGCGGCCGTGGCCCGAACTGGCTGCGACGCTGCGGCGAGTGAACTGTGCTACGTCCTACGGCGGACTACGCGGCGATGGGCCTTGTGCTGCCGGGCCTGATCACCGACCTGCATGCGGTCGCGGCCAGCGATCCAGGCCGTCGCCGCAAGGCACTGGGCTGCCTGCTCGACGTGTACGCGGCGAGCAGCGCCATTGCGAAGCACCTCGGCGAGCCGGACCTCGCGGCCCTCGCGGCGATGCACGCCCGTGCGGTGGCTGCCGAACTGGGCTCACCGGCGCACACCGCATTGGCTGAGTTGCTGCGCGCGTGGGCGGTGTCTAGCCCGGCCCGAAAGCGCAGCCTGGCGCTTGCTATCCGAGCGGCCGAGCGGGTGGCGCCCTGGGTGGGCACCGACGCGGGCGCCACCGAGATGTACGGGATGTTGCACCTGACGTGCGCGCTCAATGCGGCCGCATTGCGGCGGCCGGTCGAGTCGGCCGACCATCAGGCCGAGGCTGCGGACATAGCCGCGCGGGTCGGCAGCGGGACCAACTTCGGCCACCAGGGCTTTGGGCTGGCTAACTACGGCTTCTGGCGGGTTCACCTGGCCGTGGGGCGCGGTGAGGGCGCCAAGGTCCGGGAGCTGGCTCGCGGTGTCGATCCGACTGCGGTGAAATCGGCGTCGCGGCAAGCAGCGTTTTATGCCGATCTCGGTCAGGGCCTGGCGACCGAGCGGGCGCACCGGCACGAGGCAGTGGTCGCGCTGCGCACCGCCGAGCGGCTCGCGCCGCAACGGGTCCGGGCCAACCCGTTCGTCCGGGAGACCGTCGTGGATTTGCTGCGCCGTGCCCGGCGCGATGAGATCGGTCGTGAACTGCGGGGCATGGCCCACCGCATGGGCGTTGCCGGCTAATTCGGCACCGCTTGACACCAAGTCAAGATCGCGACGGTGATCGCCTTCACCGTGGACAACCGTGATCGATGTACCGCCTGAGACACAGCATCAGCAGTTCGTTGCGGCGCGCGGCAGTAACTCTCGCGCCATCGCGGTCACCTGCACGCAGCACGGCGCGGCCGGGTTCACGAGCCTGATGGTGAGCAAGCGCGACGGCGCCGTCGTGCTGGACCCGCACGTAGCCGGCTCGTGCGTGATCATCCTGGATGAAGCGGCTGCGACTGCCCTGTTCGACCTGCTCGGAGAGTGGCTCGGATGAGCGCGCTGGGCAGCCTGACGCCGCGTGGTGGCCCGGCCGATCCCCACCAGCTCTGCCCGAAGCGCGTCGGGGGCACCCGATGAGCTACGACGTACCCGAGACAGAGCAGCACCGGCCCCGCGGGCGCGGTCGGTTGGTGGCGTTAGGCCGCCGCACCGACAACGACAAGCGCGGCACGCTGCTGGTGGTCAACGAAGCCGACGGCTCATGGTCGTTTCACGGCCTGGGCGCATCCGCCGGGGTGAAACTGGGCCAGGCCGACACGGTCGCCCTAGTCAAGTTGATCCTGGCCCGGACAGAGTCGCGTGACCCACACGATGAGCCGTCGCAGCGACCGCCGCGCGGAGGCACCCAATGAGCAACTACGAGGACCAGTCCCACCGGTTCGTCATCACCGGTGAAGATCCAAACGGTCGCCCGCGCACCATCATCTTGTGGCGGGAGACCGATCTCGTGAATGGCACGGTGATACGCCGCGTGCACATCACCCTCGACGCCACCACCGTCACCGAGACCATCCTCACCCAGCGGGACGCGGTCGCGGTGGCGGAGGCGATCCTGGCGGCTGCCCGGTGAGCCGCCCCGCGCAGTGGGCGCTGTCCCCGCTGGATCTCCAAGCACACCTGCTGCTGGCCGAGGGCTGCCACCCCAAGGGCGTGCTCAAGGCTCGGTGCGGGCACCTGCTGCCGCTGATGGTGATGCGGTTCGCGGAGGTCTCCGCACGCAAGTGCACCGAGTGCCACCTGGTGTTCTTGTCCGACGCCATTCTCGCCTTGCGCCGCCAGAAATCCCGACGCCGCAGACGGTCAGGCAGGACACGGTGCCCCCGGTCAGGAAGGACATCTCGCGATGACGACGATCTGGTATCAGCGGTCCGGCCGGGACCACGACACCCACCGAGGCACGCTGTGCCGAGGCAGAGTGCAGGCCGCCTGCGGCGCCATGTTCACGGCGTACGGAACGGCGCTGGCCGGTGCCCCGCCCGCGCACCGGATCTGCCTGCGGTGCGGCTTGAGTCTCGACGAGCACAGCGAATTGCTGGCACTGCTGCGGGTGCGTGCCGGGGCCATCAGCATGCTGGGCGAGGTCTACGTCTATCAGGGGCGGCTGTTCCCCGTCGTCTCCCTGATCGACGCTGCCCTGCACCGACTGGCCGCCGCCGGCATGCTCACGCTCACCGATCCGGACAGGTCAGTGGTGTCGCTCACCGAGGCCGGGCAGGCCCGGTACACAACCCTGGACCAACGCCAGCGGGCCAGCGCGGATCTGCCCTAAAGACCCGGTCGGCCGCGGGTTGAGCCCCATCCCCCCGTGCAGCGCTCCCCGCGGCCGACCGGCCCCCACTCACTCACCCAGCGCTCAGGGAAGGGACACACCATGACCGTCACCGTCTGCCTGCTCGCCACCGAGTTGATCAACATCGACGCTCACTTGACCGGGTTACGCTCTTCTGAGCTGCCTTCGGACCTGCGATGTGAGAGTAGTCCAACTACAGGCCAGCGCCGGGGCGATTAATGACCTGTGCCATCCCCGGTACGGTGCGCCACCGGCCACACAACGAGGAGAGTGGTGACCCCGGTGGACCACATCGACCCTGGGCTGTACTGGCGTGATGACATGCGGGCTGCGCTGGCCCGCCACGACTTCAGCACCGTGTATCGGACGCTGAAGGATGAGGTGGGGCTCAGCACGCGGCGGATCGCGACCCTGACCGGGCAGTCTCAGTCCGAGGTGTGCGACATTCTCAAGGGTCGTCAGGTCATGGCCTACGCCGTGCTGGTGCGGATCTGCGAGGGTCTGGGTATCCCCCGGGAGCTGGCGCATCTGAGCGCCTACGGCCCGGACGGCACCTACTGTGGGGAGACAGTCCCCGAACTCCCCCCTGGAGTGAACGCGGAGATGCTTCGCCGTCATCTGCTGGCACTGGGTGCCACCGCTGCGTTCGGTGCCCCGATCAAGGGGCTCGGAGAACTTCTGGCGCAGGTGGACATCCCGGCGTCGAAGCCGATGCCCTCGCGGCTGTTCGGGATTCATGTCGTGCAGGTCCGTGACCTGACTCGCAGCCTGCGCGAAGCGCTGCTCAACCACGGGTCCAACCCGACGATGAGCAGCGCCGCCACCGCGTGGGCTGACAGTCTGCTCACCCTCCCCGGCCCCGAGAAGCTGACCCGGGAACTGATGACGGCCGTCGCGGAACTGCACGCCCTCGCGGCTGGATGGGCAGCGCTGGACGCTGGGCTTTACGACCGAGCCCTCCACCACTACTCGCGGGCACTGGAACTGGCCATCAAGACCGGTGATGCCTACCTGCAAGCGATCGCCCTGGCCTGCGCGGGGCTGACCATGCTGGAACACCGACACCCCAATGAGGGGCTCAAGATGTTGCAGTTTGCGCAGGTCAAGGCATGGAGCATCCCACCCGAGCACGACCGCAAGATGGTCGAATCCTGCGCCCTGGCCGACTCGGCGATCGCCTACGCCTGGATGGGCCACACTCAGGCCGCACTCACCACAGTGGCGAAGTCGCGCCAACTGTGGTCACCCACCCGCAGCGACCCGCGAGGCGACCAGGACTACGTGTCCGCACGCTTGGAGATCAGCCGGGGACGGCTCGACGTCGCAGAACCATTCGCCAGGACCTCGGTGGACCGGTGGGAGGGCGTCAGCGAGCTGCGCCGCACCCACTCCGCTGCAGTGCTGGCCACCATCCACGTCAAGGCCGGTGAACCCGACGGACTGCACCTAGCCCACGGTGTCATCACCGCAGTGACCAGGCTCAGCTCCGTGAGCGCCCGTCAACGACTGCTACCCCTCACCGAAGCCCTGGACATCCGCCGTGGCAGCGACTACCAGGAACTCGCCCGGATGGCCCGGCAGGTAGCCACCACGCGGGTGTAACCACAGCAGGTGCCGAAGGGTTCCTCGACATCACGCCATCCAGAACCGGTCGACGTGTGATGCGTTCATGGCTGAGATCAGCCACGGGGTGGGTTCGGTCGCGGTGGGCGAAGGTCGCGTGCACGGTGGGGTCGTCGGCAATTGTAGTGACGAACGTATTCCGTGAGAGTTACCCACAGGTGTCGCTGACTGAGGATCACCATGCGGTCGGTGAGCTCGGTTCTGATGGTGCGGACGAACCGTTCGGCGAAACAGTTCGCTCGTGGGCAACGCGGAGGAATTCTGACCACCTGGATGCCCACCTCGGCCAGGACGGCATCGAACAATGCGGTGAACTGGCCGGCCCGGTCGCGGACGGGGAACCGGAACTGGGTGAGGTGATCGCTGAGATCCATCACCAGGTTGCGGATCTGCTGGGTGGCCCCTGTGACGAGTTTTGGCACGGTCCACCCCCGCTACCCGCCTAGTAGCGCGGAAATGCCAGTAGCCGAGTGTGGTCTCACCCCACACCCGATGCGAGCCACCCAGTTGGGTGCAGAGTCGCAACCATTTTACGGTTATCGCGTTATTGCACCTTGCCCACCCGACACTCCGCCCCCTGGAGGTGATGTGCCAACCCGGCCGTAACCACCCCGACCACCGAGACCGCAGAAGGTGAGCACGACCCGTACCCGGCCGCTGACCCGGCGCGCCGGGATGATCGTGCCTACTACCTGGCGAGGGTGTGCGCCCGCTTTCCCCGCACGATCAGTGCTCAGGGCGCCCACCGGCTCGCGCGACTGCTCCGCGTGAACACCGAGTAGTCACCGTAACCGCCGTTTCAACCCCCGGTTTGGGACGGGTGTGACGAGTTGCCCGCCAACCCGTCACACCCGTCACAGCACCCCTTTCCCCAGGTCAGTACCCTGATCACCCCGTCACAGGCACCGCACTACCCGTCACACCGCCGTGACGGGTAGCCCCCTGGTTTGTGACGGGGTGCGGGGCGGATGTGTGACGGGTTGCGCGCCCCGGGAGCTTGCTGGGGGGTGTTAGAGGGGGTTGGGTTCGATGTCGATGCGGCTGTAGTCGAAAGTTCCGGGTGTGCCGTGGTGGGCGTCGATGATCACGGCGGCGAACAAAAACCGCAGCACCGCGTTCATTCGCTGGCCATCCCCGCGTTCGGCTAGGTGGCCCCAGGCTGCCCGCGCGCCCGGCCCGACCAGACCAGCGAGCACGTCCACGGTCGGGCGCACAATAGTCTTGCGCCGCCGGGCAGTGATGCGGTCCTCGACGGTCTTGCGCATCGCCCGGTATTCCCGGGTGGACAGCTCGCGGTGGTCCCACATGTCCTTCAACTCCGCCAGCTCCGCCTCATCAGCGCTGATCGCCGCCTGATCCACCTCCGGCAGAGCGAGGGTCGCGGTCGGTGTCCCACTCACGTCCAGCCCGCTGAGCAACTCCAGGGCGGCATCGGTGACGAACCCTTCCAGCGTGAGCGCATCAATGCGCCGGGTGCACGATGTCCCGTCCCGGTCCTCCCGGCGGGTGCACACGTAGTTAGGGCTTGTGATTGTTCGCCGACCCGGCCATCGGTTTGCCGCACTTCTTGCACATCACCAGCCCCCGCAGCACATAGAACCGAAACGGCCGCTGCCTGGCTGCGGCCCGGTACGCGCGCCGGTCCTGGGCTTCTCTCCAGGTACCCCGATCAATGATCACCGGCCAGTCCCTGTCGGCGAAGTCCTTCCCGCGGAACACCCGGATCCCGGTCACGTGCCGGGAGGAGATCACTCCACACACCGGCCCGGGCGCCCACCGCCGGCCCTGCGCCGTGGCGATCCCCCGCTCGTTCAAGCTCCGGGCGATCTGGTGTGGGGTGTCCCCGTCGAGGTAGCGGGCGAAGATCTCCCGCACCACCGAGGCTTCCTCCTCAATGATGACCATCCCACCCGGGGCATACCCGTAAGAGCGCTGTGCACCCACGTGCACCCGGCCCTCCCGCGCCCGATCCTCCAGCGCATCCCGCAACCGCCGAGAGGCATCATCCGACGAGCGGCACGCATGCGCCACCTCAATCCGCAGGAAAAACCGATCATCCGGATCAGAAAGATCCCGGCGGTTCGCCTGCCCATGCAACGTGATGTCATGCTCCTCCGAAACGGTGAGCAGCTCTTCCAAATCCCGGGGCTGACGCATCAACCGATCCGGGTGATACACAATCACATGCCCCACCCGCCCAACCCGGATCGCCTCCAACAACGCATCCCACCCCGGACGCTTCCTGCTGCGCTGCCACGCCGAGCGGTTATTGTCCACAAACACACACCCCGCCACGATCACCAACCCAAGCCGATCGGCGACCTCCCGACACAACCGCTCCTGACGATCCACCCCCGTCTGATCCTCATCCCGAGCCCGAGAAATCCGGCAATACACCGCCGCTGGTTGCCCCACCCACCCCGACACCCCACCATCCCGCCCCCGCGCCCGGGTCCTTCCACGCTGCCTGCTGTCCACGGGAACGTAGTGTACGAATAAACCTTGGCTCGGGACGGATCGGTCACGTTCCACAACCGCACCGTCTGGTCATCGCTACCGGTGGCCAGGGTGCGCCCGTCAGGACTGAACGCCACCGCGCGGACCCGGTTGGTGTGGCCGGTCACGGGTGGGCCTAGTGGTGTGGGACGGGACGGGTCGGTCACGTTCCACAGCCGCACCGTCTGGTCATCGCTACCGGTGACCAGAGTGTGCCCATCAGGACTGAAACCCACCGCGTTAACGGTGTTGGTGTGGCCAACCAATGAGGTTATAGTTAAAATGGCGTTCGCATCCGCGAGTAGGGCTGTGTAAAGATCTGGAGTTTGTCGAATACGGTAAGCAGTGAGGTGGAGTTGAGCAGCGAGGGATACGTCAGTGTCGCGCAGTCGCTCAGCTTGTGCGATGATCTGGCTAAAAATGGCGTAGTCACGCTGCCTAATAACATCCTTATATTGCCGAAAGGCGATCAGGCTAGCTGTAACAGCGAGGACGAGTAGGGTGGCGAGAGTACTGATCGCTCCTCGCTTGAGCCGCTGGATCCGATGCTGCTCGCGAACATCGGCGCCTTCGAGCTCGTCCTTGGTCATGCCGTGCATCGGTGCCGCAAGGGCGGCAACCTGATCTCGGAAATGTGCGTTTCGTAGCGTGAGATGATTCTCGTCTTTGGCCCATCTCATGTCAAGGTGTAGGGGTTCCGAGCGGAATATTCCGTACAGTGACGAGTGTACAGCGGTAGAAGCATCTCGATCAAAGTCGTTCGTTTTCGCGTTCCAGACCCATGCGCCGTCGGTGAGGACAGGAAGGATATTTCCGGACCCTTTCGTGGTCACCCATCGCTCGATCTCCTTGCCCACCCACTCAGAGCGGCGGCTTCAGGAGAAGCGAGCAGAACGAACCATTGGGACCCGTCCAAGGCGCCGCATATACTAGGCCAGAGCGAGGGACTGGGCGCGAGTCCTGTTTGATCTCTGAACACTTCGAGAGCCCGGCGTTGGTTCCAGGGCTTGGCGAGCCGCTGAAGACCATCCTGTAGTGCGGGAGCAAAAGCGCCAGCAGCGCTGTGTGAGTAAGAGATGAAGGCGGCGTACCGTTTCGGTGGATCCATGACAACTGGTGGATCTATGGAGCGGAAGGTGTCGCTACCAGTGAGCTTCGCTTCCGGCTGGTTATTATGGCCGACTGCTTCACTCACGTTCCACCATTCTCCCGGGGCTGTCATGAGGCGGGCGTTGGCCGGCCGGCGTGGATGGGCGCCTGCGGAGGATAGCGTGCGTAGGCCGTCACCGACCAGATCCAGGGACGCGCTACTGCACGTCCTGGCTGTCCGGTTTACGGCTGTGCAGCACGTAGAGCGCGGTTAGCACTAGTGTAGTGTCTCATTATTGATTTCCACCTGCTGGAGAGCGACTCGCCCACGGGCGACCTTGGCGAGGATCTGCTCGGCAGTGGCAGTCCAGACGAATGGTTTTGGGTTTTCATTGTTGGCTTTCAGGTAATCCTCGATCGCGGCGAT
>JALZHU010000149.1 GCA_030860695.1 Actinomycetota bacterium | reverse complement strand
GTGACGGCCTGCTCGCGCACCAGGCGCGCGAACTCGCCGGTTTCGAGCAACGGCCGTGACAGCGTGTCCAGCCAGATCGACACGCCTGCCTCACGGAGTTGTGCGAGTCGGTTCATCAGTTGCCTCCCGGCTCAATCCCGTGCTCGTCGTAAAAGTCGGCGGTGTGGACGTATACCTTCTCGCGGGGGGGAGTCCCCGCGCACGTAGTCCTTCGACAGCGGGGGGCGTTCGTAAGGTCGCTCACGCTCGGCGCCAAGCAGCAACACCTGCCCGTCAAAACCTGCCTGGTGCAGCGTCTCGGCGGCCTTCGCTCCCGCTAGGCTCGCTCCGACAATCGCGAATGTCTGGTTGCGGCTCATCTCGATTCCTTCTGGGTCACGGTCGCTGCGCGGCGGACCCGCGGGCGGCGGATGCGAGACGGACGCAGCAGTGGGGCGGGGCGGGGTCTAGGTGGGCGGTCAGGCCGGTGGGGGCTAGGCCGTCGAGGAGCCCGTCGAGCAGGCGCAGGTTCATGCCGCACACGAGCTCGGTGTACTCCTGCGCCAGCGTGTGGAACGGGCAGTTGGCCAGCGTCACGTCCCCGCCTTCGGTACGCGGTTGGAAGCCGTGTGCCTCAAGGACCCGCAGTACGGTGTCCCCGGTATCCCGGTCGCCGGCTTCGCTGCGCGCGGTTTCCCCCAGTTCTCTGCCTAGTTGGTAGGCCCGCTGGTCCAGGCTTGCCCGCGGTGAGTCGCCGCAGCGTTCAGCGTGCTCGATAGCGCTGGATAACAGCCGTCCGGCCAGGTCGTAGTGGCGCTGGGGCAGTGACACGGCCACGTGCTGATCCGACCGTCGGTACAGCTTGGCCGGTCGTCCCGCGCCGGGGCCGGTGCGGCCGGTGCGGCGCTGGTAGGCCACGTCGAGCAGGCCCTCGTCCACCAGCCGGTCCAGATGAAACGCCGCGGTCGTGCGCGGCAGCTCGAAAGCCGCGGCAGCGTCGTCGCGGCTGACCGGGGCGGGCTGGCGTACCACGTAGTCGTATAGCCGCCGGCGGGTCGGATCGTCGAGCGCGGCGACCGCTGAGATCTGGTCCTCCCAGGACTGCATCTATAACCAGCTCCTGTTGACGAAAACACTGGAGACGTTCTAACGTTAGCACATCATGGATATAGAAGGTGTCTCAACGGTGGTGGCCGAGATGAGCGAGCACGTAGTAGTCGTCGGTGTGGACGGCTCCCCGGCCAGCTACACCGCACTGCGATGGGCTCTGGCGCACGCCGAGCGCACCGGCGCCCAGCTCCGCGCCGTGCGCTGCTGGACCCCAGTCGTGGCCAAAAGTTGGGAAGCTGCGGTCACCGGCGCGCCGGTGCCATCAGAAGCCGAGCAAGAATCCCGGGCCGAGCGGGAACTCGCCGAGGTCGTGGCGGCCGCACTTGCCCGCGTGCCCACTGGGTCGACGCAGGTTGCGGTGCAGCAAAAGGTGATCCACGGGCCAGCTGGCCCAGTGCTCGTCGGCCAAGCTGATGGTGCCGCCCTGTTGGTCGTCGGCCACGGCCCGCGGGTTACTGAACTGCTGCACCGGTCGGTGACCTGGTATTGCGTGCGGCACGCAACCTGCCCAGTGCTGGTCATTCCCCCCGCGATGGCCACCCAGAGGACACTGGCCGCTGCGACTGCGGAGGCACCAACATGACCACCGCGCCTGTCCGGCCAGTCTCCACGTTCGGCCCCACGACCTTCGTTCGCGACGAGGGCGTCACCCGGGAGCTGGTGCCCGCCAAGTGCATCTCCGTGCACTCACTGTGCGAGCACTACCTACTGCCCTTCCACGGCGCCGCCCACATCGGTTACCTGCCCGGTGAGCGCATCCTCGGACTGATGGCCCGACTCATCGGGGAACTTCGCACCGCACGAGGAAATGATGAGAAATTCTTCGAATTAAGGGCCGAGCAGGCACCCAAGACTGATTTTTCGAATTACAGGCAGAGCCGATAGGCGCGTTTCGAGTCGCGCTCAATGCAGTTCTCGGGCGGGCTGGTGGGAGGCCCCGGCCAGCGCGGCGCGGGAGTGGGCGGTGGACCTGCTGGAGCAATTCTGCGCAGCTGGGGAGCAGCTGACCGGGCACGTTGGCCGCCGCGATCGAGGCGATGGCCTCCGCCGGGCGCTCACCGCCGTTGAAGAGTCAACAACCCGCTTTGAAGGACTGGTACGGCAGCGACCACAGGTCTTCACCGACGATCTGTACGGTGCCCTGGCGACCTTGGCTGATGTGCTCGACGGCCTGGATCGCAGTGAGGAGGCAGCTGAGGTCCGCCGCCGCATCGGTGGGTGACGGCGTAGGTGTAAAGTGTGTTATCTCCGATATGTGATAATTCTGCAGAATTATCGTCCCGCATCGTCGACCCAGTGCGTGTATCAAGTGAATCCCTGGATGGAAGCCACACCATCGAATGTAGGCGAGCGTCCAAGCATCAGCGGACTGTAAGGCGGACCTCTACCTTTCCATTTTGACACCGCACCTCGTAGGAAGGGGCGGGCACGGTGGCGGGTCCTCTTACCACTCCACCGTCTGGAAGCCGAAAGATGCTTCCATGACAAGAGCATTCAACCATCAAGTCATTGACCTGCCCCAGGTGAAGCGGGCATCCGCGGTGGGAGCACCGGTCCGATAGAGCATAGAGCTCTTTGCCTTTTTTATAAAGCATGATGCGCACGCCATCCGCTCTGACGAGGGTAAGGGTGTCCTCGGACAGGTCCTCCTCTGCGATCACCGGCGTCCACTCCTGCGGCCACTCCTCGAACGCTGTCTGATTTACGCCCACTCCCTTGACGAAGGAGAGATGGCCACCGAGGTAGGCGGATGCTCCGGCGATGGTCATGGAGGTGAGTGACAAAAGGCGCGCTCTCTTTCGCTTGCCGCTACGACGGGCCTTGAAGGAAAGGATTTGAAAGGAGAGAGCGGTGGCGTTTCCCAAAGCATGGATGGACCCCACCCGTTGCTGTCCGCCCCACAGCTCCGCCCAGTCAGACAGCCCAGCGGCGATGGTAGGAAGCGCGGACACATTACCGATGGAGACAAGTTGGTCGGCTGCTCTTTCCGCACTCTTGCCACCCAGGACGTCAAGTAATGAGGCGCTCGTCCAGGCTCCAATCACGACATCAGTGAGCACGGGATGCAGCGGGCGACCTAGCCAGGTGCCGCTAAGCAGATCCTTCAGAGCCGATTCCTGCGGAACGATTCGTGAAAGAAATTTTTGCACGAGGTTCGCGAATCGGTCAAGAGCCTCCATCTCCTCGACTCTCTTGGTCAACTGCTGGACGGTATTCATTCGTTCGCTCCTAAACATTCGCCGGCGTCCGATGATCCAAGGACCTTCGATCAAGCCTTCTGTTTGTGCTCTCCAACTTCCTCGAGCAAAGCGGCAAGCTCTTCGGCGGCGGTTCCAGCTGTTTCAGGGGGCCCCAAAGCAATAACCCGCTCGTAGGCTGCCTTGGCGCTGTCCTTTTCCTCCCGATCTCTATGGAGACGGGCGAGGTTGAGCGCGCCCAAGGAGGCGAACTCTGGATGGCGTAACGAGATCATTAGCTCGTAGATTTTCTGAGCCTTCTTGTCATCTCCTTGACGGACTAAGATGTCGCCGAGTTTCAACGCCGCCCAGGAGGTGATCTCCGGATGCCCGAAAGCGATGGATTGCTCATAGGCCTCCTTTGAGCGGTCCAGGTCTTCAAGTCTCTCCAAGAGAGTCCCGAGGTTATATGCGGCGAGCGGGGCAAACTCTGGATGACCTGAAGCAAGCGCTTGCTCGTAGGCTTCTTGCGCTCGAGATGTTTCCTCTAACTCTTCGAGTAGAATACCCAGACCAAAGGCAGCAGCCGGCGCAAAATTCTCGTGTCCCGAGTCAATAGCTTGCTGATAAAGCCTCTGGGCTCGTTTCCGCGAGCTCTCCCGCTGTGCTGCAAGAAGACCAGCTAGCCTTACTCCTGCTTCCAATGACTCTTCTTTACGACCGGCTTGCACCGCTTCACACCACGCTCGCTGCGCGTCATAAAGGTCAAAACGAGCTCGGCGGAGGCTTTTGTTCTCCGGAGAGCTGGAGTGGTAAGAGCGCATGACCAGAGGAAACACCTCTCGGCGCATATGCGATAAAGATCGCATGCGATCGTAGCGGCATGTGCCCTCGGCGGTAGCCCCAACTGCGGGGGACACTCTGTCGATGTGGACATATATGCGGTTGTTGTCTGCAAGCGAAAGGTGAAGACCGTGTCCATTCGTGATCTCCCGCACGGAGATCTGCTCGCGATGCAGCAATCCGCCTCCCGGTGTATCCCGACAGAAGCGACCTGTGGCCAGCAAGTCCTGCAGAAAAGCTCGGTTGTCTCTGGTTGTGAAGTGGGCGCCACCAGCCCCTGTTGTCAGAGCGCCTCCCACGGATCTAATGTGCCGCCATAGACCGATCTCTAGCAAGCGCCTGTAGAGGAGCGCCATCGTCCTGCGTGCCCTAGCATCCAACTTAGAGGCTTCTCGCACCTTCGAAGCATCCTTCCCCGCCAAAATGTTCAAATCAAACGTAGACCTTGGCCCGAAGGCCCCCTCCGTTGCCCTCACCACCGACATTCCCCGACTCAGCCCGCTGAATGTGCTCAGGACACCGCAACGTAGACCGAACAGGCATGGACCGTCGGCGGTGACAAGGCCTCGCCGGTGCCGGATCGGTGTAGGGCGCGGATGGTCCACTGGCCGGGAGCGGCAAAGACCCGGAACTGCCCAGAGGCTGAGGACACCACCTCCGGCGGTGAACTCCCCGGTGCTCGGTGCGGTGGGGATGTGTCCCGGCCGCTACGGCAACTCCTGCGGCAGGTGCGCCAGAGCCAGGATCTTGCCGGCGAACTCGTCTGCGAGCGGACGTCAACCAGGTTCTTGCTGTCGATCGCGTCGACCACCTCCTGGCGGAACGCCCGGATAGCGGTGTTCTGTTCCCTGAGCGGTGTAGCTGGTGGCCAGCCGGCTCAACTGGTAACTCTTCTCGATCGGCTACCACAACTGGCCGACGCGGTAACCACGAGGTGATCCCACTGTTGAGACACCTCGATCAGGTAGGCCCCGACGTGAGCCAGCTGCTCGACAGTGTCTCCCAGCTCAACCACATGGCAGCCGGCTGCCCAAGGTGTTCCGGCGGCGCGACCACCTAGACCGCTGACCAGGACGCGTGGTGACAGGCTGGCCCGCCGCACTCCGCCCGCTCCCTTTCTAAAATCTACTCTTGTTGACGAAACGGGCCCGGTGGGCTAGGTTTCTATCAAGAGTAGTTCTCGTCGTTAGATGGAGTTCTCATGATCATCGCTGACCTCTCGCCGAGCACATCCCGAGCTGGTGGCATGGGGGTCGCTGAGGCGAAGGCAAGCTCAGGCTCCGAGGCAGTGCGCTGGCCCTTCTGCGCCCTCGACGAGGCCAGCTACCACCTCGACTCGGTCTCCGAACCGTGGAGCGTCCACCTGGAAGTCCGCCTCAGCGGCACTGTCGACGAAGATCGCCTGCGACAGGCTGTGGGGGTGTCGCTCGCCCGATACCCCCGTGCTCGCGCGCGGGCCACCACTGCCCGCCAGCAGCGGGCTGACTATGAGTGGGAGATCACCTCCGCACCTGACGTCGATCCCCTTGACGTCGTCGTATGTTCCGATGACGACGTCCTACAGGCCGCCCGAACCGACCTGCAGAGCCTGGCAGTGCCGCTTGTGACGTCGCCACCGCTGCGCATCCGCCTAGCCCGTCATCGGAAGGGTGATGTGGTGATGCTCAACCTTCACCATGCCGCCGGTGACGGCATCGCCGCGCTGCGCTTGCTCCGCTCCATCGCCCGGGCCTACGCCGGACGCTCCGACCTCGTGCCCCCGACGCCGCCCGAGGAGGTGGAGATCCCGGCGCCGAGCGGCCGGTGGGCCCAGCTCCGGGCACTGGTGGGCGAGTTGCGCCACGCCGCATCCCGCTCAGTGCACCTTGTCCCCAGCGGCGGCGTGGACCGTCCCGGCTACGGGCTGTATCACCTCGTCCTCGACACCGCGCAGACCGCAGCCCTTTCCACCAAGACTGATGCTGGGACCACCGTCAACGACCTCCTGCTGACTGGGCTGCATCTGGCCCTGGACAGCTGGAACTGCGAGCACGGCGGCGCTCCCGGCCGACTCAGCGTGCTGATGCCGGTCAACCTGCGGCCCAAGTCCTCCTGGTATGAGGTGTTCGGCAACTTCACCTTCATGGTGCCCGTCGTCACCCGCCCCGAAGGCCGCAGCGACCCCACCGCCACCGTCCAGACGATCCGCCGTCGCACCCGGCGCATCAAGGACGAACACACTCCCGCCGCCGTGGTCAAGCTGCTCGACGTCCTCCAGCATCTACCGCTGCAGGCCAAGCGGAGCATTGCTCGCCTCGCCGCTTCCAAGTACGTGATCCCGACGGCCATCCTGTCCAACCTCGGCCGCCTCGATGAGGGCCTAGACTTTGGACCCGAGCTACGCGCCAGCGAGGTGTGGTTTTCCCCGCCGACCAGGATGCCCATGGGTCTGGCCGTCGGGGCGGTCACCGCAGAAGGCCGGCTACATCTGGTGTTCCGTTACCGACATCCACTATTCGGCCCGGCTGACGTTGCCGCCTTCGCCGACCGCTACCTCGCAGCCCTCGATCAAATTGCGGCTGCTGCTCACGTCAGATCCACTTCGTTCGGCGGCCGCAGCGCGATCCAGCGTCCGGGGCGCGACAGGATGCCAATTGGGGCCGGTTCCCCCTTACCGGCACACGCCAGCCGGGCCTCGGGCTCCCGACCGCTCGCAGCACGGTCTGCCAATGACCCAGCAGGGGTTTCACGATGAAGTCCCATGAGCATCGCGCCGTGGGCCAGGCCGCCTCCGCAGGCGCGCTTGTCCAAGTCGGCGGCGAGTCAGCCGAGGAGCGTTTCGTCCTCAGCTACGGCGACGTGGTGGCCTTAAGCGGTGACTTCTTCACGAGCCACTCCGGTGGGGCCCACCGTATTGAGGGCACCCAGGTCGGACCGGAAGGTCTCACATCCGACGACTTGTTCCGGTTGGCCGCCATCCCCGGCGAGCAGGGAGCCAAACCCGGCACCCGGGACGAGATCATCTGCGCGCTGAAGGTGATGGCGGTGGATGAGGCCTTCGTTGATACCCGCTTCGAACCCGGAGGGGAGTTCAGCCACTTCCGGTTCACCGCAACTGCGGCGGCTACCAAGGTCGAAAGGCGGGTCCGGGACCGCTTTCTGGCCTTGGCCACCGCGAACGGCGACCACTTCGTCACTCCCGGCCGACCCGACACCGCTCATGACCACACGGGCCCGCTGCCCAGCCGCTTCGCCTCAGCGGTCGTCGCGTATCGCCGCCTTCACGAAGCGGCGCTCGACGAGGCCTGCCGACTGGGGCGCTGTCGGGGTGACGAGTCCCGGGCGATGGCCAGGGAGGCGGCAGCCCAGCACTATCTCACCGATGCCTTCGCGGCCGGCCACCTGCGGACTCCGGTCACAGCCATCCGTCACTTCTGGCATCACAGGTACCCACGGTTCTGGGAAAGCCTGCAACGCAAAGTCGCCGCCGACACGGCCGCGGCGCTACGAGAACTCACCTGGCCAGCGAGGATTCTCCCTGATGGCTTCCGCTACGAGCGCGCCCTTGCGGCGGTCAAGTCCCGCACGAGAGGGTATCCGCCCATCACGCTCGGTGATCTATTGGCCCGGGTGTTTCACGACTGGGACGACAGCCACGGCCTCATCCTCGAGGGAGGTGGAATCCTCTTCGGCGATGGCCGCCTCGAGGAGGGCGTTGGCAAACAGCTCGCCGTCGCCGCTGCCCGCGCGGGCATCGACGACATCGAGGTCGCCTACCGGCTTGGGGCATCGGGCAGCCGTCTGCGCGGAGAGGCCCTCTACCGGGCGGTCCGGTCAGCCACCGGTGCCCCCAACAACGCATTCCGACCCGAGACCTGGATCCCGATCCCGTCGGCGGACAACCCTCCGCTGAACTGGTGGGCGACGGATATCGAAACATTGTGGAGCTCTCCCATCGTCGGCACCACGGGGACGACCGTGGGCATGGCGGTCGAGCAGACGCTGCGCCTAGGGGCGGAGGTCACCCGCCGGCTGGCTTCTCTGAGACCAGGCGTCTTCGAGGTCCCAGGCCTCTCGGGCGTGCCTCCCTTGCGGCGATGGGCGGCCCGCAAGGCCTGCCAGGCCTATCACCATGGCTTCATCCAAGGCCTAGCCCACGACCCCAAAGCGGCCGTGCTCGCGATCGTCGCAAACCCGGCAGACCGGATCGCGTGGTTCGACCAACAGAACAACGATGCCTCCCGGGGGCGGCCAGGAACGGCTCGAACGGTTCCCACGTGGATGAACAGGTGGAGGGCCGTTCGGTCGCGGTCAGTCAAACTGTCCCCGCTCGCCCTCCAGCGGTGAAGGCTGGGGTGATCACTCGTGCCCTGCAGACCCGGGAGGGTGGCCAGTAGCCTAGAGTCCGTGGACGCAGAGGACGCGCACACGATCGGTCGGCGGCTGCGGCAGATCCGCAATGCTCGGGGCAAGTCGCTGGAAGTGATTGCCGGACTGGCCGGGATCAGCAGGGCGCACCTGTCCCGCATCGAACGCGGGGAACGCGCGCTGGACAGCCTCTCGGAGCGCGCGCTGGACAGCCTCTCGGAGATCGTGGCGTTGGCGAACGCACTGGAGGTTGCCCCTACCGAACTCATCCGGTTGCCGGTTCCGTTGCCTATCAATGGACGCACCGATAGCACGATTGAATCGGTTCGGCGCGCATTGACCGAGATTGAACACGGCCACCCGGGCGGTCAGGTGCTCCCGGTCGAGGTGCTCCGGGAAAGGGTGGCGGTTCTCCGGCAGACGCCGCGTCGATTCGCCGATGTGGGAGCGGCACTGCCCGATCTCATCCGGGACATACAGGCCACGATCGAGGCTGGCCGAGACGTACCCGAGTTGCTGCAGCTGGCGGCCACAATGCACGTGCAGGTGACGCACATGTGGCTACGGCTGGCCGGAGCCTCGACGGATCTGCGGCGGGACGCCGCCAGGCTCGCCCGACACGCTGCCCATGAGAGCGGCGATGTTGCCGCGCTGGGCGTGGCCGCATACGGCACGGTGTACGCACTGGTGAGTAGCGGCATGTTTGATCTGGCGCAAGCCGAACTGGACTCGCTCACGTTGCCCGCGACTACCCCGGACACCGCTGGATTGGTGGGCTCGCTGGCGATCACGCATGCCTACCTCGCCGCGCTGAGCAAGCGACCCGGTGATGTGGCCGCGCCGATGGAGACGGCCGCCGAGCTGGCGCAGCGGTTCGGTGAAGCAACCGGAGATGACGTGTACGGGTTCGCCTTCGGCCCAACCGACGTCGGGCTCTACCGGATGGCTCTCGCGTTGGAGGCTGGCAACCCGGACGAAGCCTTGGCCGCTGCGGCGGCTGTGCATCCAGAGCGACATCCCCACCCCTCGCGGCGAGCCGCTTACTGGGTGGACTATGGGCGCGCAGCGGCCCGGATACGAGGGCGCCGTGACGAGGCGGTGATGGCGTTGCGGCGTGCCGAGGCGATCTCTCCGCACCACGTCCACCGCAACCCGATTGTCCGTGACGTGCTCGCTGAATTGCTCGCCCGCTCGCGTCGGGACGCCGTCGGCCGGGAGCTCCGTGGGATGGCCTACCGGGCTGGTCTGCCCGTGTAGCCCAGCCGGGTGGCCTCTCTCAGCAGAGAGGCCGCAGGCTTGATCGCATTGACGCTCGTCAATCGTGACCAACGGTGCCAACGACGTACCAGCGACACAGCCGCCCGGCGACCGTCGAACCATCCCCTCTACTCTACCTGCCAGGCCCACGGTTGCCGAGGGTTCTGCAATCTCCGTGTCAGCAAGGTCAACAGTGAGATCGTACTGGACCCGCACGTCGACGGCTCCTGCGTCATCTCTCTTGACAGAGAGGGTGCCGCGGTGCTGCGCGACCTGCTCACGGAGTGGCTGGGGTGACCTGGTATCTGCGCTCACTCGCTGATGGCGACACGCACCGCGCCCCCGGCGTGCGCCCTGACGGCATCGTCGTCGCCTACCAGGACAACGCCGAGGCGGTCATGCCGGAGGACGACCCACCGGTGCGGATCACCGATATCTGGCTGTGGTCTCGGATTACCGTCTGCGCCCCGGCTACCGAGGACGCAGTGCGCCACCTGGCCGAGGTCGCCCATCGCGAATGCTTCATCGCCAACAGCCTGCACAGTCGAGTGGTAGTCGATCCGGTGATCACGATCGTGGCGCCGCGCTGATCGGACCACCATCGTTGGCAGACGCTCGGCCGTTGTGATCAGCACCTGGGTGACCTCGTCGACGGGGTCACCCGGCTCATCCGGCTCGGCCGGTTGGCCGCCCGGCGGATTGGTGACCGGGCCGCCGTAGCCACGCGCACGAGCTTGCCGAGCGGCTGCCCGAGCGCAACGCCAGCTCCACATTTCCGCACGCAGGTATCAGCAAGGGCGCGCCCCGGCTCTTTTCACTATGGGCGACGGAAGATGGGCTGATGTTCGGACGACCCAAGTCATCTGCCTGAACGGCAAGGACCCGTTTACCGCGACCGCTCCTGGCGCCCGGCACGCCGCCTACGCCGAGCTGGCGACCACCGGCCCGGTGCACCGGATCACCCTGCCGGACGGCAAGCCTGCATGGCTGATCACCGATTACGACGAGGTGCGCCAAGCCCTGCATGACCCGCGGATCATCAAGAGTGAAGCGACGATGGCCAACGTTGGCCGTGACCTGCTGCCGCCCGAGGTGTTCGCGGCGATGGTTCATCATATGTTGAACAATAATCCGCCAGACCACGCTCGGCTGCGCAAGCTGGTCACCGCCGCCTTCACCCGCCGCCGCGTCGAGCAGCTCGCGCCGCGCATCCAGCAGATCACCGATGAGCTGCTCGACGCGATGGCCACAGCGGCCCAGGTTGACCTGATCGACGCGTTCGCTTGCCCGCTGCCGCTTACCGTGATCTGCGAGCTTCTCGGCGTGCCGGTCGAGCACCGCAGAGAGCTACATGAATGGTCTTCCATCGAGGTGGCCGGAGCTCTGCTTAACCCGGACGCGTTCGTCGCCGCGGGCACTGCAATGGTGAGCTACTTGCGGGAGCTGATCGACGCCAAGCGAGCCGCCCCGGCTGACGATCTACTCTCTGCGCTGGTGGCGGTCCGCGACGGGGAGGACCGGCTCTCCGAGGATGAACTCATCTCGATGGCGTTCCTGCTGATCATCGCCGGACACGAGACCACGGTCAACCTGATCGGCAACGGGATGCTCGCATTGCTCACCCACCCCGAGCAGCTGGCGCTGCTGCGTACCCAACCGGATCTGCTACCCGCCGCGATCGAGGAGCTGCTGCGCTTCGACGGGGCGGTGCAGGTAGCGACCTTTCGCTGGACCGCCGAACCGGTGGAGATCGGCGGAGTCACCATCCCGGCCGGCGAGATCGTGATTCCCGGCCTGCTCGCCGCCAACCGCGACCCGGCGTGCACCGCGGAGCCCGACAAGCTGGACATCACCCGCATCGACAACCCGCACCTGGCGTTCGGGCACGGCATTCACCACTGCCTGGGCGCACCGCTGGCCCGGCTGGAAGGTCGCATTGCGCTGGGCAGCATGCTCGCCCGCTTCCCCAGGCTGCGTCTGGCCGTGCCGTCCGAGGAACTCACCTGGCGGCCCGGCGTGCTCATGCACGGCCTCACCGCACTGCCCGTCATCCTGAATTGACTCCAGCGAGACGCCGGACACTGTGACAATCTGCCCCTACCAGGGACGCGCTCGCTAAAGGTCCCTCCGCGTCACTGACAAGCTCGTGCCCTGGCTACTTGTCGCTGACAGAGGCGTAGAAGGACGCGATTACGTTGTTGAGTGCGCTGATCGCGGGGTCGTCGCGGTACTGGGCACGGCCCTGGTGGTACAGCTCGTCAGCGACGATGGACAGGCTGTTGACTGACCTGCGGTCGGCGCTGAATGCCTCACGTGCCCACTCAGCGGCATCGTCGATGTCGCCGTCTCGCAGGGACACGACTGACAAGGTGAGCCTGGCTTCGCTGGCGCGCATGGGGCTACGGTCGGTGCCGTCCGGGCGGGCGGATAGGCGGAGTATTTCGTGTGCGTTCTCGGCGCGCGAGCATTGTCACCGATGATGCGGTAACAGTCCATCGCGTAGAAATCCCACTTCGTTGGGTCTATTACGAAGTGATTTTCCGGCCGGGAGGGGTGTTCATGGTCGCCCAGTAGTCGGGCGCCCTTGTCCAGCGTGCGCCGTGCCTCGCTGCGGTTGCCCATGCGGGCGTGTGCCTTGGCTGCATGGGCGGCAAGCTGGATTGCGACGGAGGCGTGGGGTGCGGCGTTGATGTCGGCGTCGGCGTAGTCGAGGATCGACCGCAATCGGCCCTGGGTGAGAGCAAACTTGGCGGTGTGCGTCCTGGCGCAGCTCGTTGGCGGGTTGGGACACGTATTCGCAGCACAACTGCTCGGTGATGACGTTGAGGTGGTCGATGGTGTCGCGGCCGACGTCGGTGCGGTGGATCTTGCGATGAGGCCGCTGAAGACTAGCGGATCGTGCCCAGGGTGGCGTAGCTCCGATGCGGGTTCCTTCACGGTGGCGTATGCGGCCATGAGCTGGGGATAGCGACGCCGGCAAGCGTCAGGCCGCCATCCCGGATGCTGTCCTGGGTGAGCTACGAGCGCACGTCGAACGGTTCTTGCAGGCCGGGCCGGATGGGCCTCGTGTTCGTCCATTCAAGTCGCGCTGATCTACCAGCACGCCAGCCGGAGCCGTGACCAGCAGATCGCGGACGGAATTAGCCGCAACATCCGGACAGCCCGACAAACGGGGCACGCAGAAAACGGCCCAGCGGGAAGGGGCACGCGAGAGCCGCGCGGGCTGCGCATCACATCGGCCACAGTGCAGTTAACAACACGTAGCGAGGTACCAACGCACTGCCACCATGATCAACGTCCGGTGGGAACCGGAACTCGTCAACCCGACCGCAGCGACGACACGCGACGATGACGCATCGACACAGCTTGCCCGAGCTTGCCGCCGATCCACGCAATCCCCGACATCGCCCGAGGGGCCGATGTTGAGCTGTCGGCGGTTAAGGTGGTGGAGTGGCTCTACGAAAAGCGGCGTCCTCTAGTCGAG
>JALZHU010000418.1 GCA_030860695.1 Actinomycetota bacterium | reverse complement strand
ACTCTGCGCCCTGGCCAGGGTTTCCAGGACTTCTCGTTGCCCATCTGATATCGCCAACGGCGCCGCTGCTCGACTCATGTTTACAGCATAATCCACTGTAAAATCAATTTCAAGACACTACACTAGCCTCAGGACCTCCCACCCACGATGCAATGACTCCCGATCCAACGCGTCCAGTCCGGTTTGGCTACGTCCGCTGTACTTGGCATGCTCCTCGGCGCGCATTGTCGCCAGAAGGAACCGATCTCCACCCGACGCCGCCAGCACTTTGTCGACCGCCACCCCGGTCAGACCTCCAGCACCCAGAAATCGCTCAAGATCATCCAGACACAGTACGCATCGTGGGTTTGCCATCACCGTCTCCACTGCAATCCCAATGGCCTCTCGCCCAATCGGTTCAATCAAACGGTGGTTCGGTAACAACGCCCGCATGGCTTCATACACCGCGCGGGACTTCCCTGCCGTCGACTCTCCCACCACCAGCACAAATCTAACCCGTCGAATCGTCTCCTCTAATTCTCGACTGACATCACGGACGATAAACGGGGGAGTCCGCATCCGGGCGCCATCCTGCCCCACAGCGGCGGCAGGATGCACACCAAGAAGCACCGGATCGTCGATCTTGCGAACACGAGGAAGACGATTCCGATTGTTCAATCGAATTAACCGCGACAAGTCACGCTCGTGCTCATCACGTTCTTTCAATGCATTCGTTCCCCGCGCAGTCCATAACCCGACCAACGCTGCGACAACTCCCGCGACTCCCGTCCCCACTGCAGCCGGCAACCACGCCCTGACCACAGCGGTCACCGTCGCGGCAAGCACCACCAGAACGAGGACGCCAGCCCATACGGCTCGCCTCCCTCTATGTCTAGGACTCGGCATCAGGCCTCCTGGGCGGCCGTGTACTCATTACCCACAAGCATCGTGCATCAGTAGCAGGTCGTCCTAGTACGGCAGCTGGTGCGCCCAGTGATCAGGAGGTGATTGTCCGGCGGTCATGACCTGATCGGAAGCTCGTCGTCGCCTGCCGGTGTGAGTCCGGTCCGGATAACTGTCAGGAGGCCCGGTAGCAGGCTGGCGGCCTGGTGCACCACGCCAGCCAGCACGCCGACCACCACAGCCAGCCGCGCAAGACAGCCACCGCGGCTCACACACGACGAGTCCTTCCCTCACGCCGATCGCTGTAAGGCCACGCACCCGATTGTGGTCGACTTGATCCACCGATTCGCCGCGCCACTTACTTCTGCCCTGCGAGGTCGAACTCGGCGAACAACCGTGCGTATAGGCATTTGGTGCAAGTCCCTCCTCCGACTTGAACCCCCACAGCTAGCTCGTTGAGCCACCACCGCACATGCAGATCCACCATCCTGCCCATCCCGGCGGTTGCGCCCATCAGCCCCTTACCGTGCCGCAGGCTGCTCGTATCGCCATGCCCGGACCACGCTCGATCACAGGCGGGACGTTACTACCTATGGCGAAGAGTTGCCGGGCATTTCGCTTCCAAGAGCCGCCGCTACTCCACCACCCTCGGCGCCCTCCGCCGCGAACGCCGCACCTACCGCCAGCGCCAAGCCGCCGAGCAGGTCCGCGAACTGCTCGATGAGGACACCACCCTCGTCATCCCGCACTGGGAATTCGCCGGAATCGGTTATCTCACCACCGGAGACGCCATGCTCGCCCTCTTCGCCGCGGCTCGAGCACGCGCACAACGACAAGCCGCCCGCGACGCCGCATAAAGAAAAGCCACCAGACATCGGAAGGGACAGCACCGGTGAACCAACCGCAAGAATTGCGGACCGAACCGCGATTCGCACCCAAGTGGTACAGCGTGGCAGAGGTCGCCGAGCAACTCGGCTACGGCCTTTCCAAAACCAAGCTCCTCGTCGCAACCGGGCAAATCCGCTCACTCAAGGACGGCGGCCACCGGCGCATCCTGCCCGAATGGGTAGACGAATACGTCGCCCGCCGAGTCGCCGAGGCCTGCGCATGAGTCAATGCCACTTAGACTGAGTTGATCAAGTATTGGTGCTGATGTGTCCGACGTTGGCGAGTTGGATGGTGGGTGGCCCATAGTGGCGGGTTCCGGTGTCGCTGGGTTTCTTGATGCGGTAGGAGTTGTGGCGGCCGCGCTTGATGACGCGGGGGTAGGTGCGGTCGGGGCGGTGGGGATTGAGGTTGCGCTTGGCGGTGATGTTGGCGATCAACGTCGTCAGGGTGCGCTGTTGGTGTTTAGGGGGGAAAGGCCGCCGGATCGGTGGCCCGGCGGCGCAGGATACGTACGGTGCGCTTGAACTTTATTCGGTCAGGATCTATGTCGGCTTCGGTGGCGGCGCGGCATATCAGGGCTGCGACGGCGTAGTGGGTGAGCAGGTAGCCGTAGATCTCCTGCCGGACCATGTCCGGGCTCTTGGAGCGCAGTACCCGGCCGGGGCCGCGTAGGTGGGTTTTGATCTGGTCGTTGGCGCCCTCGTGCTGCCAGCGCTCGTGGTAGGTCTCGGCCAGCGTCTGGGCGGGCGCGGTGGGGATGTCGAGGATGGTGGTGAGCACGCAGATCAGCTCGCTTTCGCCGTCGCGGTCGGGCACGGTGTACTCCACCGCCCGGGCGTAGCGGGCCCGGGCCGGGTCGAGTTCGGCTCCGGCCTTGGCAGCGGCGATGAGGCGCTCCCGGGAGCGGCCTCGCACGGCTGGGTCGATGAGCACGCTCAGATAGGAGCCGTCGGGTTCCAAGCGCAGCAGCGGCAGCCGCAGGTCGGCCTTGACCCGCCACAGCAGCGCCGCGCCGGTGTCGGCGGCGGCGCACCAGTCGACGAAGTTGTAGAAGTTGCGGTCGGCGATGAGCAGCCAGTCCGGCTCCAGCCGCGGGTACAGCTCGCGGGTCAGGGACTGCTCCCCGCTGCCGGTGCCCGTGTACGGCCCGATCCGCGCGGCGACCATCGCGTGGAAGGCGCACTCGCTGATGGTGACCACCCTCACCTTCGGGAACGCTGAGACGGCCACACCCGACCCCGGCCCGCCCGAATGCCTCAACGTTGGCCTTCGTGTCCGGCACATCCCAGTCAAAGCCGTCGATGGCCATCAGGCGCCACGGGCCGAGAAACGCCCCCTGAGTCAGCTCATCGGCCACCGGGACAGCGACCCGCTCGAACAGCTCCTTGACAGGCTCGAAGCCCAGCCATGCCCGCGCCTGGGTGATCCCGCCCGAGGTCGGCACCGTCCACTCGCGATCCCAGCACCCCCACGACGCCAGCATCTCACCGAGCCGGGCGGCGACCTCCTCATAGTCATCGTCGGCGAACAGTGCCAACGCCATCGCGTAGTACACCATCATCCGCGGCGACAGCGTGCCATCCGAACGCCGCGCCTGCCGCCCCGTGGCCGCCACCACCTCATCGACAACGTCCCGAGGCACCGACGAGGTCAGCAAGCCCAACGAGATCCAGTCCGACAGCCGGCCACCCACCA
>JALZHU010000417.1 GCA_030860695.1 Actinomycetota bacterium | reverse complement strand
ACCGACAAAGCCATCCGCCGGGGAGTGTTCCACAGCGTGAATGACCTCATCGCCGCGATCGAGGATTACCTGAAAGCTAACAATGAAAACCCAAAACCATTCGTCTGGACTGCCACTGCCGAGCAGATCCTCGCCAAGGTCGCCCGTGGGCGAGTCGCTCTCCAGCAGGTGGAAATCAATAATGAGACACTACACTAGCGCGACCACCGCAGCAAGACCCCCCACCGCACTGCCGAACTTATTCGCAGTGTCCAGACCAACCACATACAGATACCCCGCCAGCCCGAACACCATCAACGTAGCCACGCCGCGACCAGCCCAGATCCAAGCAGCACTAGGGCGTAACATGAGTGACCTCCGATGTGACACGGCTACGAAGAGTGCACTGCGGTCACCACCAGCGTCACCAGGCGACCGGATAACCCAGCGGAGCATACCCCTTCCTGCGAGCAGGCTGTCTGGACCATCTGCAGGACGGATCACCTAGTTTGACGGCTGATCCATCAGACAAGTTTCCTTTCAACCAGCTTGGCGCCGCCAGAACCGCGTTCGCCCGCACATGCTCCACGCATGGAAAGACGCCATCACAACCCGCCGCACCATGCGCGGATTACTCGACCCCAGCGCCACCGACTCCCGCTGGCCACGTCCACGCCCCGACGGCCACCGTGGCCGACCTGAAGGAGCTCGTTGAGCGCTACCACGCCCTGTACGAAACCGCCGACCCCGCTGGCCTTGCTGACTTCGATCACCGCCCACGAGCGCCTGGCTCAGGATGCCCTGCGCCAAGAACCAGCGGATGAGCGGAGCCGACTGTTGCGCGACCTGGCCCAGGTCGCGATCCTCGCTGGCCAACTTACCGCCGATGACCTTGGCAACCCCTACCTATCGCTACATCGACCAGGGCCTTTATTGCCTTGTCATGGCGGCCAAGTTCGGCGAGCAGTGAGCTGAGGTGGTGACAGGTGTTGGGCAGCAGGAGGCTATGAGAAGTCGGGCATCTCTTGAGACCGAGGACCTCCTTCAGCCACAGCTAGCCGGGGGTTCAAGTGATGGGCTCATCTTTGGTCTCATCCGCATGTGTTCGTCAGCGTTCAGCGGCGTTCGGATCAATGCTGGGATGCAGGTCACGGACGTGGACGGGGCTTGGCGCAATGCCACGTAGCTTAAGTTGATCAAGGTATTGAGCTGGTAGTTCTTGATCGGGTCGGCGTGGCGTGCTCATGTTCGCTGGGCTGGTTGGCATGGTTGCTGATCATGGGCGAGGGTGGGGTGGTGCGGCCGGATCAGGTCTCGCTGGGGGTGCTGGTCAATGCCGTGCCCCGGGATGCGGTCGATGAGGCGGTCGCGGTGTGCGGGGTGCGGGAGAAACGCTCGGACGGCAAGCTGCCTGCGCACGTGGTCACGTATTTGACGTTGGCGTTGTGCCTGTTTCCCGATGATGACTACACCGAGGTCGTGGCCAAGGTCACCGGGTCGTTGGATCGGTGGGGCTGCTGGGACGCGGGCTGGAGTGTGCCGACCGCCTCGGCGATCACTCAGGCCCGCAAACGCCTGGGCCGCGAGGTGTTTCCGGAGTTGTTCGAACGTAGCTGCGGCCCGGTCGCCGGCGCGGCCGGTCCGACTGCCGGGGCCGTGGCGTTGGGCACCGCGCGGGGGGCGTTCCTGCGCCGGTGGCGGTTGTTGGCCATCGACGGGTTCGAGATCGACGTGCCCGACAGTGACGCCAACGCGGCCGAGTTCGGCTATGCCGGGTCGGGGGACAACCGTTCGGCGTTCCCGAAAGCACGTGTGGTCGCGTTGGCCGAGTGCGGCACCCACGCGTTCGTGGCCGCCGAGGTCGACGCCTACCGGGTGGGGGAGAAAACCCTGGCGCAGCGGCTGTACCCGCGGCTGCGCGGCGACGAACTACTCACCGCCGACCGGGACTTTTACTCCTGGCCGGCCTGGGATGCCGCCGCCGCGACCGGCGCGGCGCTGCTGTGGCGAGCCCCCACCCAGCTGCAGCTGCCCGTCGTGCGGGTGCTTTCCGACGGGACCTACCTCAGCGCCCTGGTCGCGTCCACCATCCGCGGCCGCCGTCGGGAGCGGCTGCTGGCCGCCGCCCGCGCCGGGAAGGATCTCACCGACATCAACGCCGTCCCCGACGCATTCGACCAGCGCGGACTGCCCGTCATCCACCTGGCCAGAGTCATCGAGTACGAGGTGCCCAACCGGGACGGAAACGGCACCGGCGAGCTGATCGCGCTGCTGACCACCATCACCGACCCCAACGGCGACCACGCAGCCCGAGCCGACGAGTTGGCCACCGCCTACCACCAGCGCTGGGGTGCGACACGAGGTCGCGCATGTTGAGTGAATGCGCAGTTTGGAGGCCGGTTATGCCGGGTGCGTAGATCCTGATCAGTGTTCGAGATCGGTCCCGCCTCGACGTGCGCTTGGCTGGTCCTGCTGGTCGGGCGTGCGAAGCTCGAGGAAGAAGCCTAAGGGCCCCCGTTTCGTCCGGGGGAGCGACCGGGCGAGGGGAAGGCCGGACGGGTGAACGTGAGTGAACCCCTGATGATGCCTCGTGATCGTGAGCCTTGGACGGCGGGACGAAGACCCGGGTGGTAGGGCCTGGCCGCTGGTGGAGGCGGCAAGCGGCGACCGAAGACCCAACGTCGGTCGCGTGAACACCGCTGGCCCCGGGGTATAGGGGGCGCCCACCCCGGCCGTGTCTTGCATGCGTGGAACGTGGAAACCCCGTCGGGGTCCGGGCCGTAATGGCTCCGGTAGGCCGATCGTGAGAGGGGCGGAAGCCCTCGGCGGGACAGGATGCCCAACAAGCGGATGCCGGCGGCTGAAAGGCGACGGGACTCGTGGCAGAAAGGCTGCTGCTCCAGGTCGGCCGCTGCGGGGAACCGGCCGGATGCCGGCCCGAGCGGCCGGGCCCGAAAGGGCGCTGACGTGGGCAGGTGAGCCCGTGAAAAACCGAGGCCAGGAGCTTGGCGAACCGAGGGGCAAGTTGGACACCATCGCGGTGAACGGACCCGAGGACGTGCTCGACTGGGACGCTGTGGATTGGCGTGCCCACGAGGACAACGTAGCCCGGCTGCGGCGCAGGATCTTCACGGCGACGCGGGAGCAGGACTGGGCCACGGTCCGGTCGCTGCAGAAGATGATGCTGCGGTCCTGGTCGAACACGCTGGTGTGCGTGCGACAGGTGGCCCAGCGCAATGCCGGGCGTCGGACGGCCGGGATCGACGGCGAGATCGCGTTGTCCTCGCCGGACCGGGCGGCGTTGGTGGTGCGGGTGCACCGCTCGCGCGCGTCCTGGGATCCGCTGCCGGTCCGACGCGTGTACATCGTGCGCCGTGTGGCGCTTGGTTGTATTCCCTGCTCAGTAGGGAGGAACTTGGAGGAATGTTTCTGGGTCTGATGGCTTACCGGAAGCCGAAAGGTGGATGGGACAAGAGCATGCCATTGAAGCC
>JALZHU010000416.1 GCA_030860695.1 Actinomycetota bacterium | reverse complement strand
ATCCTCGCCTGCCCTGTCCTGCGGTCCTCGGCGGGGCCGAGAAGGTACAGGTCACAGCCCACGGATGAGGTTTTCGGCACCCATAACCTCGGTCCAGGCCCGGGCCCGCGGCACCTCTGGCCCACCGATCTCCAACGGAGGTACCCGCAGCGCATCCAGCTCGGACAGCACGGCACGGGCTGTCTGGACGTCACCCTGCAGTGCCAGTGAGGCGTCGCCTCGGACCGCCAAGCAGGGACCTGACCTGGGGCTTTTCTGTAACTGACGTGATTTTGGCCAAGCTCACGCAGGGACCTGCGGTCATGATCAGCAGACCGCCGCCACCCGCTGCGCCGAAGTCCGATCATGCTTGATGACCGGCCGTGCCACCTCAAGTGGCTGGTCAGACAACGAGTCTGCAGATGTGAGCGGGCACACCCAAGGTACGCCGCGAGAAAACTTGACTCAAATGTCAAAGTTTCGGAGACCTAGTTGATCTAAGGCGTGCGCGCGGATCATCAAGGCACTGCGCACCCATAGTGGCCAGGCCATCTCGCGGAAGGCCCCGGCCGACTCCCCGGTCAGTCGCGCCGCAGTCGCTACCCGACCTTCGGTCAGCGCGCCCCAGCCAAGGAACAACGAGAAGAAGGACCGTGCCTCAACTGAGTCTTCCTCGACGGCCTTGTCGTATTCGAGTTCACCCAATGCACGCCCCTCGGCCAAGCGCCCAACGTGGAGCAGCGCGGCGCAGTGAATCACCTGGTGCAGATATGGCCCAAACGGCAAAGGTAGTCCGGTGAGGTGGAGGTGTGTGGCCAGACCTCTCTTGGCCGCGCCGATCGCACCGGTGGTTTGTGCGGGTAGCGTCGAGGAACTACTGGCAAGCCGTACGCGGGCCGGCCCAGCGTCCTGGACGACTATAAGCTCTCCCTTCACCAACGCTGCAACGCCGGCATCACCAACGCCTCTGTGCTCTACCGGGAGATCACCGAGCAGGGCTATCGAGGCAGCCAAGGCACCGTCACCGCCTACCTCGCGCCCTTCGGCGCACTCGGCGCCGCACCACCGTCCACACCAGTAGCACCCAAGGTCGGCCAGATTACCTCCTGGATGCTGCGCCGTCCCGAGGACCTCGATGCCGAAAAACAACTCCAACTCAAGCAAGTACTGGCGGCCTGCCCCCACCTTGACGCCACCGCCACTCACGTGGCCACCTTCGCCGAGATGCTCACCGGCCGCCATGGTGAGCGCCTGGACTCCTGGATGGCAGCCGTCGACGCCGATGACCTACCCCACCTGCACCGCTTCGTCACCGGACTGCGGCGCGACTACCAAGCAATCCGCCACGGCCTCTCGCTTTACCACAACTCGGGCACCGTGGAAGGCAACGTCAACCGCATCAAATGATCAAAGACAGATGTACGGCCGAGCCAAATTCGACCTACTCCGCAAGAGCGTCCTCCTCGCCGCATGACGACCCCGGGGCCAACTCGATCACGGAAAGTGGGCCAGATCCAGATCCAGTTTTCAGGTGCCGTCGACAGCCCGGTGGTCTCAGCGCGCAGGAAGGTCCGCCGAGCCAGTGTCTGCTCGGCGTGGTGCCGGCCCGAGGCGGGCGGTGGCCAGCCTGGTCGACGGTGATGCCATGTTGGGCCAGTAGCTTTCCACGTCTCGGTAGGACAGCGCGTAGCGCAGCTAGCAGCGCACAGCGCACCGAGGAACCCGACGGGAGCGACGACGCATCAGCACAGCTTGTCTGACCTTGTCCTTACGCAACGTATCAGCGCCGTCTCGTCTTGGGTGTCCAGTCCCGCGGTCGGCCAGAATCAGACTCTGTCGGAATCTGGAACCAGGTGCTCGGCGAAGAACTCGAATACCCGACGCCACGCGTCCTCGGTGGCGTCCTCGTCGTAGCCGAAGCCGATGATCCGCATCAGCGGCTGAGCGGGCGCACGGTTGGCGAAGCTGTGCCCCACTCCTGGATAAACTTTGACGTCGTTGGTGACTCCTTTGTTGTCGAGCACGCGCCGCAATTTGTTAGCCGCCCCGATTCCCAGGGGATCGCGAGATCCGAAACTCGCCACCACCGGGCATGCTCCTTGCAGCACGGTGTCCAGATTCCGCGGTAGCGGCACGCCGTAGAACGGTGCCGAAGCAGCGAATCCCTGGGGCGCCATCACGAGGGCGAATTGTCCGCCCATGCAGAATCCGACGATTCCGATTGGTCCGGCGCACTCGTCTCTGCCCTGGAGAAAGCTCTTTGCGGCCTGTAGGTCCTCCAGTGCTTGGCCGCGTTGCGCCATCAGCTCGCGAAATACCCTGATGATGCAGCGAGCCGGTCCGCCGCGGGAGAACAGATTCGGGGTGATTACGACATATCCGGCATCAGCTACGCGCTGGGCGATGTTCTGCACGTCTGTGGTCAAGCCGAATATGTCGTGCACGATCACCACACCTGGCCATGGCCCCTCACCCCCGGTGGGGACGACAAATAGTGCCTCGATCGGTCCGTCAGCGGTTTCGAGCGTAATGGTAGTCATGTTCTCCTCGATCCTGTCGCCATTTGCATCTGAAGATAATTGTGAATCTGGGCATCCCGGGTGGGCGCATCGACAAGCAAAGCCTGCCCGCCAGAACAACGGCTATCGTCGGATTCCTTGTGTCGTTCACGCTCGCCGATAGCCAGTCCCCTCAGCATGTCCTACCCCTTGCGTGATGTTCAGAATCGTGTTGATCAGCCGCTGCGTGCGGCTTTGGGATCCCAACCACGACGACAGATCCAGCAACGTCCTCATCGCCTCGGCGAACACCTCGCCGATCACGTCTAGCCCCACCGCTTGACCCTCGCGGCGGTAGCTGCTGCCATCCACTGCACGGCGTACCGATCGACTTCCTGGGCGATCGCGGTGTATGTCAGGCATTGAACGCCGCCTCGGTCAGGGCGCCGTGCGCAACTGCGCTTTGACCGGCGCTGGCAGCTCGAACACGCCGTATCCGTTCATCGCTGGGATCTCCTCGATGTGTTGCAAGGCTTGGATGTCGCACGTACCGCATGCTCTGTCCACAGATCCGCCAGGCCTCGCGGCCAAGCTCCACCGGCAACATGGGCAGTGACGGAGCCGACGTGGGGATGGTCATAGCTGGGTTTAGCCACGAACGACTCATGAGCTAAAAGAGGACCGGGGTCGAGCTGTTGATACGCAATGCGCCCTAGCCCGAATCTTTCGCGTGCGCGGTAGCGCTTTGGCGCAGCTGGTGCAGATGTAGTCCGGTGTGCTGCTTGATCAGCATGCGGCCGTAGCCGAAAGGGTGCAGCCACTCTCAGGGCACAGGTCTCGACTCGCGGTGACCGCGCAGCGGGCGGTTCCGGTGCTGTGGGGCTCGAATATAGGATTGTGGGTTTGACTTGCAGGTTTACGGGCCTGGTTCAATCATGCTGCGATCTGGTACTCGTTGGTAAGTCCGTCGAGGATCGATCTGCGGCGCACGTGGTGGTCGGC
>JALZHU010000148.1 GCA_030860695.1 Actinomycetota bacterium | reverse complement strand
CAATAACCGTCCACGTCAGACACTCGGCTGGCTCAAACCAACCGAAGTTCTCAACAAATTCCTGGTCGAGGCTGGTGGTGCATTCACCACTTGACACCGCCCACCCACCCATGCGGCGAATAGCAGCGCTAGCACAAGCGCGGTGATGCCGGGCCAGACCAATGCGGCGATCCCGAACAGGATCGCCAGCACGCCGCGTAGTGCCATTAACGGCCACATCATCTTGGGGTCGAAGACAAGCGTGATCCCGGCCGCGGTTGCTCGGGGAACCCTTCCCTCACTGTGGGACATGGTGTGCTCCTTGAGGATCCGGATCAGCAGACTGGTTGGTCACAGGCGTTGATGTGCCCGACAGCAACGGCACGTCGCGCCGCTGCCCCCGGTGCGTTCCCGGATGAGATACGGGCTGCCGTGGGCTGCGGTCGTCTCCGGGCGGCACCGGGATGAAGCGCCGAGCAACTGGCGTTCCAAGCACCGCCAGGTGGCATAGGGGGGCAAAGCGGCGCCCCGTCGACGGTGTACGGGGACAGGGTCGGGACCCCGTCAACCGAAAAGAACTCCCAGGTGTCCCCCTCGGCGTCGGCGTAGAGCACAACGTCGTAGTCGACCACGGACTGCCAGTGCGACTTCGGGCAGCGAAACTCCACCCGTTCCACCGCAATGTCCGTGATCACTGGGTCTCTCCCGTGGGTCAACTGGCGGGAAGCTCGCCGAGAGTTACCGTGACGGTCGTGGCTCCTCCGGGTGGTCGGACGAAGGTGATGTGCACCTTCTCGCTGGGCTTGCGCGTGGCGAGCACCTCCTGCAGTTGCTGGGCGGTGACCACCGGCTGAGCAGCGACCTTGATGATCACGTCGCCGTTCTGTAACCCGGCGTTGGCCGCCGGGCCGCCAGGCACCACTCCGGAGATGCCGACCCCAATCGGCTTGCCGCTCAGGTCGGTGACCGTGGTGATCGCCACGCCGAGTGCGGCGCGTCTGAAGTTGACCACGCGGCCGTGGTTGATCATCTGGACGGCGAGGTCGGTTGCGGTGTCGCTGGGGATGGCAAAGCCGATACCGGGTGCGGTTCCACCGACCACCGGATTGACGGCCGCCAGCGTCGGGATACCGATGACCTCGCTGTTCAAGTTCACCAGAGCGCCACCGCTGTTTCCGGGATTAATCGGAGCACTGGTCTGGATGGCCGACCGCAGCAGCGCACCGGGCTGGTCTCCTTGGGCCGGCTCCTGGACGGTCCGGCCAAGTTTCGAGACCAACCCCTCGGTGACCGTGGCGTCTAAGCCGAATGGGTTACCCATGGCGAGCACGATGTCGCCCACCTCAAGCGTCGACGACCGCCCGAACCTCGCTGGCTTGAGGCTCGGCGCACCCCGGACCCGGATGACCGCTACGTCCTCGGGCGGGTAGGAACCCACCAGAGTGGCGGGGAACTGCTGGGTGCCGGTGGAAATCCGGACCTGGAAGTCGGTGGACGTGCCGACCACGTGTGCGTTGGTGATGATGTTGCCGCTATTGTCCAAGATCACTCCGGAGCCGATCCCACTCGCGCTGGTGATCTCCACGATGGATGGCAAGGACTCGTTCATGACCCGGGTGAAGTCCTGCTCCAGGGACTGCCCCGACACTTCGGCCAATGGACGGTGGGCTGAAACCGTCGGCCCTCGCGCCGGTGCAGCCGGCGGCCGTAACCAGCACGATCACCAGGCCCGCCGAGCCTAGGAAACGCTGAAGGCACGCCCGCGCCGATGGGCCGCGTTGCTCCGCTACATCGTCGACGCCGCCGTGCCGGGCGGGTTTCTGGCTAACCCGGTGATTGCCGAGCCGCTGCTGGACTCGCTGCTGGACGGGTTGCTGCGGGCAATCGACCATCCGTACCGGGAAGCCCTGAATGCACCCGTACAGTCGTGGGGGCCGGGCACGGTGCGCCGCGGCGTCGACACGATCGATGCCTTCCCGCAGCGGCCGTTGACCATGGCCGCGCTTGCAGCCGACGCCGGCGTGAATGTACGAGTGCTTGACGAGTGTTGGCGCCGGCACCGGGACGTCCAGCCCATGCGCTATTTGCGCAACATCCGGCTCGCTCACGCACACCTCGAGCTGCTGGAGCATGCGCCAGGGAAACGACGGTCGCCGCTACCGCGTTCAAGTGGGGCTTCCTGCGGCCCGCCCGGTTCGCGACCAGCTACATCGGGCGTTACGGCCTGCCCCCGGCCCAGACCTTGCGCGGGCCCGCGTACGCCTGAACGGCGTGGCACGCTGAGCTCCACGCCATCGCGTCCGCCGTTGCGTGATGTGCCAGATCTCAGCGAATCGGGTTGGGCGGTGCGGGCGAGCCGGTCGTGCCCGCGGACGCGCCAAGTGCCTGGCAACTCGGTGCCTGCCGGACCGCGGACTGCAAACCGATCGGCACGGACAGGTCCAACAGGGTCCTGCCATCGGTCGGCGCCAGCAGGGAGGTGACCCCAGTGAGCGTGTACAACAGAGTGTCACGCTGGTTCCGCGGGACCGCGTCAAGCTCAGCGAAGCCCGCGGCGAGCGCGTCGCGTCGCTTGGACAGGGTGGCGATCAACACCTGGTCCACCTGCGGGCCTTTGTGCACTGGAGCAGGTCCGGCTGCGGCGATCTGAGTGAGCGCGGCACTCAGGACCTCGACCTGATTGCGTAGGTAGGTGTGGAAGCGCTGTCGGGTGCCTTCGAGGTTGCTGGCATCGAGGCTGGGCGGGTTCGCTGCGCCGTGTGCGACGGGCAGCAGCGCGCGGCAGAGTCGCTCGCTCCACGCTACCGCCGGGTCGGGCGTGCGGGAGTCGGGGTGCGACGGAGTCAGGAGTTCAGCGGACTGAGGTGGAGCCGGTTGTTCGCTGTTAGAGCAGGCCCCGAGCAGAGCGGCCACGAGTACCGCCGCCAGCAGGAGACGGGGCTTCGGGATGGGCCGTGGCCCTTGCCTATTCCTCATCGTCCGCTAAGTCAGTCGCTCAATCCGACGGACCGGACTTTCAACAGTGACATCCCTATCCTTCTCCACTCACTGCTTGCTCATTGCTCGCTGGTCGCTGGCCAACCGTTCGCCAACCGGGTCCGTGGCCAGCCTAGCCGCCAGCATCGCACCACCGCGCGGATGTGATTGTTCAAGAAGGGCTGTTTTCCAAGCCTGGTCCCGAGAGTGTGAAGAAGGGCCGTACTAGCCGACTCGTCAGGACCACCGGGCCAGCCATGAGGCTCGCCGCAGCATAGCCGGGCCGAATCCGCCCCGCGAACTTCCGCTACGCTTCGTGGCCGATCTCGCCGCGGAACATCTCCACGGCGGGATGGACCACGTCACGAAGCTCCTCTCCCGGCGGACGCAGGTCACGGATCCGCCGCCAACCGCGCGCGTTCCTCCTCGAAGTCCCAGCCTTCAAGGATTGGCCAGGTAAGGGCCATCCCTGGAGCTGCTCGGTGAGAATCTTCGTGACCGCCCAATTGCGGTACCACTTGCGGTCAGCGGGCACAACATACCACGGAGCAGCCTCGGTGTTGCATTTCTTGAGCGCATCCGAGTACGCCTGCTGGTAATCGTCCCAATAGGCACGCTCGTCGACGTCGGCGGGGTTGTATTTCCAGCGTTTCGTGGGATCGTCGAGCCGTGCGATCAGCCGCCTCTTCTGTTCCTCCTTTGAGATGTGAAGAAAGCATTTCACGATTCGAGTGGCCGAGGCGGCCAGCTTCGCTTCGAAGCGGTTGATGATGCTGTAGCGGCATGACCACATCTCGGGGTGCACCAGCTCATGTACCCGAACCACCACTACGTCCTCATAGTGCGAGCGGTCGAAGACGCCGACAATGCCAGGTGGTGGCAATCGCCGCTTGACCCGCCACAAGAAGTGGTGCTCACGCTCCTTGGGGGTCGGCTTCTTGAACGCGTGATGCTGCACACCCATGGGGTTTACGAGGCCGAGGACATGCTTGACCGTGGCTCCCTTGCCGGCGGTGTCCATGCCTTGCAGCACGAGCAGCAGACTGCGCCGGCCACCGGTGTGCCCCTCGGCGTAAAGCTGCTCTTGCAGGTTCGCCAGGTGGGGCCCAAGGTGGCGCATCGCCGTTGTGGCGTCGGTCTTGCCCGAGCCTGTGAAGCCGGGGGTTGTCCGCGTGGCTATCGCCCTGAGGTCCACCGGGCCGGTGGGCAGGCGCAATAGGTCACTCACCCGCAACGGGACCTCGGCGCACGGGCTTTCGTCTGAACGTGCTGATTTCGGCTTGGCCACAAGCAGACGCTCCCAGGTGCCCAGAGGACCGGCAACGGCAGACAGGTACGGTGCCGAAAACGGATCGTTGCCAGCTGCGACCGTGCTGGGGTGAACCTTATCGATGGCCTCTCCGTCCATCAGTCTCATTCTTAACCCCACGTCGGGTTCGGGCGCGCACCAGCCCACCGTCCGTCGGGCCGCTGGGCCCGGCAGATTGATGTCCGGGAGATTCGTCCGGGTTACGGGGCGGGCGCGCTCGCACGGGACGCGGTGAACGATGGCGCTCAGGTGCTCGTTGCCGCGGGGGGAGACGGAACAGTGAGTGCCATCGCAGAGGTAGCAGTCCAGCACGAAATCCCCCTGGTCGTGATTCCCTGCGGCACGCGTAACCACTTCGCTAAGGATTGCGGGGCGGACATCACTGACCCTGCAGCGCAGCTTGCTGCCATCGAGGACGGCCACGAGATACGAGTCGACGTCGGGACGGTCAACGGCCGGGTCTTCGTGGACAACGTCTCGGTCGGGTTCTACGCCGCGATGGTGCGCGATCCGGACTATCGCCGGCGCCGTATACGTGTCGCGGCGCGGTACGCCCGGCGTGCGGTCTTCTGGGGTAGGCGGCGCGCGTCGCTGCGCACTCCGGTACCTCGCCGCGTCGTGGCCCCCGAGCAGGTATTGGTCACTCTCGTGTCCAACAACGCGTACTCCCCGGGCGTGGCGCCCGGTCCGGCGCTGCGTCCTCGCCTTGACGAGGGCATGTTGTGGGTTTACCTCCTGGGCCTGCCGGGAGCCAACCGTCCCTTACCGGCAAGGCTCGTGCGGGGGACGGGTCGGCTTATTAGCGGCCGTGCATTGGTTGCCGCATGGCCGACGACACAGCAAACGATGACGACCGACACGCCTTCTATCCCTGTCGGGGTCGACGGTGAGGCTGCCGAGCTCGACACGCCGCTCGAATTCACGGTCCGTCCCCTTGCACTCCGGCTGCTGCAACCGTCTCGGAACGAGCCGGTGGTTCGGCAGTTCTCCCTACGGTGGTGACACCGAAGAATTCCCTTCCACCAGATATGCTTTGACTGGACGTCGGCTGATCGACGCAATCCGTCCTGCAGCGAAAGGCAGGTCACAAAGGCCCTGGCTGACGCTGTCAGAGTGCAACATCAGGTGCCGCGGATCGACGGATACCTCAGTGCTCCGTGCGTTCAGAGAAGAAGGTCACCAGGGTAGTGGTACCGTCCAGTTCGATGATTCGAACCGCGTGTTCCAGGCACCTCGTCGATAGCAATATCCACCTGCGCATCTTCGTCCGCGCTGGTTGGCCAAGGCACTACCAGGACCATCCTATTGCCTTGACCACGGCTGCTGCTCGGCGGATGCCCACAACTAGATCCATCCGACACACATCCAATGGTCCTTCGCGCCATAGGTTCGTCACCATGACCCCCGGGTTGAGTCGCCGCGCCCGATAGCCCTGCCAGGACACCTTGACCACGGTTTAGCTGCTCGCGCAGCAGGCTGTGCTGATGTTGTCGTTGGAAGGCTGGACGACGTAACGTCCCGATACTCGTCCCGCAGCTGAAGCACGACTAATTTCGTGGTATCTGGGATTGATGATGAGCGAACGGAGACAGGAGGATATGAACTCTGCTGAGCTCGGCCAGCCGGTCGCCTACCTCGCCCTCAAGGACGGCACCCCGGTTTATGACCGAACTAGAGAGCGGGTGGGGGTCGTGGAGCACGTGGTCGTCGATGAGCCCACAGACATCTTTGAGGGCTTGATCGTGCACACGTTGCCGCTACCCGGTCGTCACCTGTTCGCCAACAGGGACCAGATAGGGGCACTGCACGAGCGAGGAGTGCTGCTGTCGGTTGATCGCGACGAACTTCATGATCCGAGCCAGAAGTCCACGCGGCAGACCGACCCGGACAACCCCGTGGAGAGTCCTCTTCAGGCTCGACTACGCCACGCCTGGGACTGGATCAGCGGGCGCCTCTGACACGCCGTCGATCGGCCTATCGCAGCGGAGAACACCTCCGGGACCACCACGAACCAGCCGGTGAGAGTGTTGCCGACGAACGGTACGGCGTAGGAGACCAGGACGCCGATCGGAGTGTCAACAGGGTCGCCGCGCTGTAGAGACGGATCCACCGACGTTCGCGCGGATCGGTTCCTTTCAGCTGCTGCCACAGTCCGTGGTTCAGGATCAGTCAGTAGACGATCGCGACGAGCGAGACCACGGTGGCGGCCCACAGGCGGACCGTGCTCATCGCGCCGCTGAGCTGCCACACCGGGCTGGACGCCAGCCCGTAGGCCGCGGTGGCTAGGGCGGCGGCGAGCGCGCTGCGCACCCGAGCACCAGCCGCCACGGCCGGCAGCGTCTCGGACACCGCGGCGAATGCGTAGCGCATCTGCTTGACAGCGCTGGCTGCGGGTGTTAGAAAGGGCCCTGCCAATAACAGGGGACAGTCCAGAAGCGCTCGCACGAAGCAGCGCAAAGCAGCTGCACAAGGGACCACAGGAGGTTAAGGAACGGTCGAGATGGAGGTGGTCGTCGCGACATTTCGGCGTACATCGGAATCAAGACAGGTTCATTACCTCTCAGGGCCCGGCCATTCGGCCGGGCTCTTTTCCTGCGCACCGTCGGCGCACGACCGAGCCGCGTTGCAGCCATATCCCACCAGCCCGGTAAATCGTACTCAAATTTGAGCATGTGCCGTTGCAAGGTTAGTTGGTTGTTGACGGGACGATAAGACCTTGGAGGGTGATCCGAAGGCGTTTGAGGGCTGCTCGCAGCGGATCCAGGCCGCCACCCGTCGAGCTCCATCACCCTCTCGACAACGTCGTACGATTCGAGGATGAAACAACGGGCCCGCTTGACGCCACTCGGCGTGGTCGCGCGAGGCGCGGCGGCGGGAGCGGTTGGCACCGCTGCGATGGATTTACTCTGGTTTTCCCGGTACCGGCACAACGGTGGGAACAGCGGGTTCATCGATTGGGAGTTCTCGGCTGGCCTCAACAGCTGGGACGGAGCTCCCGCCCCAGCCCAGTTCGGCAGGCGCCTCATCCAAGGGGTCCTCCACCGAGAGTTACCAGCTGAGCGGGCTCGCCTCGTGAACAACATCGTGCACTGGGCGACCGGGGTAAGATAGGCTGCCGCATTCGGCCTGGTGAGCAGCTCGTTCCCAGCTCGCCGTACGTGGCACGGGCTGATTCTGGGAGCAGGCGTGTGGGCGGCGTCCTACGCGGTGCTCGTGCCGGCGTCGCTCTACAAGCCGGTGTGGGAATACGACGCGGAGGCGCTGTGGAAGGACCTCAGCGCCCATCTTAATCTACGGCATCGCGACGGTCACGGCATTCCGCGTGCTCGCGGATCGCTGAGATCCCGGTCGTTGCCGCCTCGGGGTCCTTGAGTGGATGCACGCCAGACCCGGAGGACGAACAGGTACAGCGCAGCTCGCACCGCCGGACCAAAGCCCGGGAGGCTCCTGATGATGCCGATCGCCTTGGCGAGCTGAACGGCGCACCCGGCAACCTCCTGGTTCGGGTGACCCCGACGCATATCGTGTCGGAGAACTCCATCACCGAGTACCGGCCGATCTTGGGCGCTGAGTGGCGGGCGGTGTGCCGGTGGGGTGACGAATCGCGACAACCGACATGCCCGCAGGTAGCGCATTGGCGCAGGTGCACCCACCATGAACCGATCTGAATGCATTCGAGGCAGCCGTCGCTGCTGGCTGGGGCGGGCTTGATGGCGTCCAAGGTGGCGGCATGATTCATCACGTCTGCAGGAATTTGCGGCCTGCTAAGCCGGTTGATACTCGTGCGCCCGCCTGCGACGGTGCCGGCAGGGCAAGGCAGTAGAGAATGCGGACTGGCAGTGAAGTGCATCGAGTGCGGCGACGAACTACTTCCCGAGCGTGTAGAGCTGGGCTACCAGTACTGCACGAAGAAGCAGTGTCAAGCTAAGCACTATAAAGGACTGACGATTACCGCGATAGGTGTGAACAAGAGCGCTGACACCTTCGTTATCGGTGATCAGGAGGAGATCAGAAAACGAGGAGAAGTTGGCGAGTTCGGCAAGAAGGACAGCGGCCTCGGGATCAACTACCGGTCCGCGCGAACCGCGCCGGCAATTGCTTACAAGGAGCCCAGGCGCAGCGGCTCAGTCATTCGGAGAACACCTGCTCAACGTCAGTGGACCCGTGAGCAAGAAAAGATCGTGCGGTTGTACAACGGCATGGGGCTGACTCCCCGCCAGATCGTGGAACGGGCCCGCGAGAACACGCCTGGGCTGGGCATCACCGAAACCTTGGTTACCAAGATCATGTGCTCGCCGCCCGGAAAGTAGCGGGTCTCAGCGCTGGAGCGTGACCCCGGGGCCTACTCCCTCGGCATTCGGAGCGCGAGAACCTCGACGAGCGCCGGTCCCGACGGCGTCTCGTACTGGACGACATCACCCACCCTGCTGCCCGCGAGGGCACGGCCGAGCGGGCTGTCGAGGGTCACCACTGCGTCGTCGTCCTCGGCGACTTCCTCCGAAATGGCGACCACACGCAACGTTGAGACTTCCCCGTCATCGAAGCGGAGCGTGACCTCAGCACCGTGTAGCAGCTGACCGTCCACCGATTCGGGCACTCCACCACGCGCTATTAATCCCGATATCTCGGCGATCCGCTCATCCAGCCACGCGACGTCGTCGGCCTGTTCCAGCATGTCGGCGTGGTCGGCACGGTCTCCAACGGAATCGCGCTCGTCGAGCTCGGTGGCAAGGGCATGCCGTCGAGCCCGAAGCTGTGCCAGCTCCTCCTCGAGCCGCTGGCGGGTCCGGTCGATGGCGTTGTCGGTTTCGGTGTCGGCCATGAGCTAACTCCTCATCCGCGCGGACAGGGCCGGTCCCGTCCGTCTCCAACCGGACCGCTATCACCGTCCCAGCAAGTCGCCAGGACGGATGAGCAACCGCACGGGGTCGGGTCCCCGCGACAACCACCGTTGCAGATGGCCGGGACCATCGCCTGCCCCCCTTAGGGGGAAATCGACGCCCTGCTTCGTTCCACCAGAGCAATGCGAAGCGCCAGCGCTGAGCCGGGGGCTCCCGCGTCAGATGTTCCAACCGGCTTCGGTGGCCCGTCCGGCGGGCGCTCCATCCACGGCCGCCCCTCGATCAGCGGCCGGAACGTCGCCGGGCCCTCAGCCTTGGTGGACGGATGATCGTGCAGCCGCCGCCAGCTTCCCCCAAGGCCAGGTCCACCACGACGATCCCGTTGGCACCGCCATCGGATGAATCGGTGATGAACGCCGTGCCCGCCTCGCCTCGACGCAGGTCGAACCGGATGTCGTTGAGGTAGGTGGTGTCCAGCGCAGCCTCACGCGGCGGTACGATCGCCTGCACCACCGTGTCGGTGGACAGGTCAACGCACACCAGCTTCGGACCGCCCACCGTGGTCGGCTGGAACCCGGGACTGCCGGTGTCGAGCACCCCATAGCCGATCGATCGGGTCAGCCACCACGCTCTGCACCGACACGAACGCACCAGCATCGTGATCAGCGGATGGGGAATTCGACACCTGGTCAGGGAAAGGCATGGACTCGCCATCGCGGACCTCGGCCACCGTGGCCGTCACATCGTCGCCCCACTTCGGGAAGCTGACGAAGATCCGGCCGGAGTGCGACACCGTCACTTCCGTCGGCATGGGCCCGTTGAAGGTGGCGACCGTCTCCAGGGTGCCAAGCGGCTGATCGGTAGCGGCGTGGGTTATGGGGTACTCCTTGCTCGGTGTTGGTCAGAATGCGGCCGCGGCGGATTCCGCCACGGCTTGGTCCTGCTCACTCGAGCCGCCGCTGACGCCGACCGCCCCGACGACCTGGCCGCCGGCGCGCAGTGGGATCCCTCCGGTGAAAATCATCACTCGGCCGCCGTTGGATACGTTGATGCCGAAGAATTGCTCGCCGGTCCGGATTGGTTTCAGCCTGTGCTCACCCAGGGTGTCAACCGGTTGGTCCTTCAGCCTCGACCCGCATGACCAATCCGGAGCCGCAGTTCCGTCTCGTCGGGGCGGTTTCCGTGCTCGGGCTGTGGTGCACCGTCAGCTCGCGACCTGCGCCTGCCACATCCAGTGCGCCTTCTCGAGGTCCGCAGTGATAGCGATCAGGAGATCCTGGGTGACGAGGTCGGTCTCCTCGGTCTCCTCCACCCGATGCCGGAATCGTGCAATGAGTGCGGCGAGCATCTCGACCACGGCCGTCACCACGTCGTCGTCGGTACGCCATCCCGCGCCGAACTCAGGGACACCGGTGTCCCGGCCCACGGTGGCGGGGCGGCCATCGGGCGATACACCGATGGATGTGGCCCGTTCGGCAACGCCGTCGGTGTGCTCGCGGGCAAGCGCGATGAGCTCATCCAACTGCAGGTGGACAGAGCGGAAGCGGGGCCCGATCACGTTCCAGTGGGCCTGCTTGCCGACCAGCCCGAGACCGATAAGATCAACCAGGGGATCCTGCAGCATGCCACCGGTGGTCTTCTGCTTGTCAACATCAGCCAGGGGATTGGAAATCAAGGTTCGACTCATGATCAGTTTCTTTCGGGATCGGTCTGATTGTCGAAGTCGGCTCGCAGCGATCAGGCCGTGCGGGTAGACGCCTGCTCCGGCCTGCCATCGGCCATCGTGCGCGCGCGGACCCCGGCGGCGCCTCGGTCTGCCAGCACGAGAGGTGGCATGCGAAACCACCCTGTCGGGCCGGGCATGGGAGGCGCGCCGGCGGGGTAGACACTTGTGACTCAGTGTCGTGCACGAGACCAGTCCCCAAGAAGCCGCAGCGACGGTGCCCGAGCGAAGGAGAGTGCCTATGCCGGAGCGCGAGTACGAGGAACAGCCCGTGGCGCCCGACCTCGGAGCGGTTGTGGATGAACAGGCGGAGTACACCATGGCCGGTCCCCCCGGCGGTGATCTGCACGATGCCGGGTACGTGCCGCCGGATCGGCCCTACGCGCTGGATGACGATCAGGTCACCACGGGCGGTGCGAGGCAGGGCGACACGCTGGAGGAGCGACTGCACCGGGAGCGCCCCGACGTCGACCTCGACGCAGCACCGTCTGACGCCGAAAGTGATCGTGCGGGCCGGCTGGAGGCGTCTGTCGACGCACCCGACACCTGGAACGCGGCGTCGCTGGACGCGGTGGACGTGGGAGTCTCGGGAGGCGCCGCCACCGCCGAGGAGGCCGCTGTCCACGTGCTACCCGCCGAGGAGATGGGCGAGGCACCCGAGACTCTCGCCACCGACCTCGACGACGAGGATCTGCTCGAAGACGCGCTCGGTGTGGACGACCGCGCCCCGGAAAACCTGGAGCAGCGACCCGAGGAGGACGTCCGGGTTGGGCGGACATCCACTGGCGACGACCTGGGCGGCGAGGTCAACCGGTAGCGTCGCTTCCGGAAGCCCCATGCCCGCCCACTTGTGCCGGTGAGGCCCCGTGCCGGTCGGCGACCTCACCCAACGCGGGGTGGCCGAGCATCCGCCCCTGCCCGATCGGCGCGTAGGCCATCACCGGCAGCTCGTGGATGCGGCACCAGGGCAGCAGGTCGTACTCCGGGCCGCGCCGGGTGAGGTTGTAGAGGACCTGGTCGGTTGCGGTGACCCCATCGCCAGCCAGGTTGTGCAGCTCGGTGAGGTCGTCGACGCCGCAATCCATCCCGGTGAGATTGAGGCCCACCAGTTCGACATGGTCTCGGCAGGAACTTTCGCCGTCGATCGGGTGGTCTCCGACGCCCATGAGTGAACACTCGCCCAAACCGGGCGGCTCGAAGCCTGCCTGCACCAACGCGTCTGTTGTCTGGTGATCAGCGCCGTTGAGCCCGGGACCGATGCGGAGGCTCCTGTGAAAGCCGTGCTTTCCCCACCTAGCAGGCCCTCGCCGATCCGCCCGCGCGCCGATCGGTTCTCAGGCGCTGGCATACCTGAGTACGACCACCTGGTGGACCGCCGAAGTCCACCCATATTCCCACCCTGATTCACCGCGTTGAGTTGCAGCTTCCGTGAAGGAGAGGTTTCGTGGTGAGGCTAACCAGGGCGTCCGCACAGTGTTCATGCCGTCAGCCGCGGTTTATGTCGTCAGCCGAACTATGGGTCGGGCAGCTTGTCTGGGTAGAGGATGTCGATCTCGGTGAGGGTGTCGGGGAAATCGCGCCAATTGTTGGTGATGAACCTGTCCGCTCCGGCGACAATGGCGGTCGCCAAGTGAACTGCGCCGGCTGCGTGCAGGCAGTGTGATGCTGCCAGGGAGGTGGCAACCTCGGCGGTCACGGCGTCGAGTACCCGTAGTTGGAGTCGGCTGAGCAGGCTAGTCAGCGCAAGGAGTTCGCTGGTGTGTCCGTCCCGCATCGGTTTGGCGAGGATCTCTGGGAGCAGCAGGAGTGAGCCTATCCCGGCTGTGGAGCCCGGTTCGGTGGCGAACAGGGCTCTGATCCGGCGGCCCAGCGGGTGTTCGTCTACCGCTGCGTAGATGAGGACGTCGGCGTCGAAGGCGTCGATCACGATCGGTCACGGGTCTGGCGGAGGAGTCGAATGAGCTCGTCGGCTCGCTGAGCCGGCAGGCTGGCAGGTGCCAGGGGTTGGGTTGCCGCGGTGGATAGCAGCTCACCGATCTGGCGGGCCTGGCGGATCGTGGTCTCGGCTCGCCGTGTGCGCAACGCGTCCGGTCGGACCACGACAGCAACCGGTTGCCCATGCCGGGTGATCGTGATCTCGTCACCCTCAGCCACTCGGTCCAAGACTTCTGGGAGCCTTGCCCGGGCTTCGCTGACACTGAGCTGGTCCATGTACGAAAGCGTACGTGAGCGTACAGCGGTGTCTGTGAGCGAGAGTGACTGTGGGTGCCGAATAGGTTATCCACGTCATGCGGCCCTGGGCGTATTTGGGCTTCCCCTCTTACCGTGGAGACATCGCCTTAAGGGAGAGCGGCGATGGAGACACGGCGCAAGTTCGATGAGCAGTTCAAGGAAGGCGCGGTAC
>JALZHU010000415.1 GCA_030860695.1 Actinomycetota bacterium | reverse complement strand
CCTCCTCCGCCTGGCCGGCGCCACCAACATCGCCCATGCCCTACGACATCACGCATGGGACCCACTCAGACCCGTAGAACTACTCCTCACCAGCTAAGAGAGGACTTTGCCGGGACCCTGGGCTAGTGATAGGTGGACGCTGCGAGGCGGACGGGGCTCCTCCCGATGGCATTGTCAAGTTGACGGGGCTGGGGTGTTCGGTCGCTCCGTGAGGGGGACATCCTGCGTTTCGTGGACGCCACGACGTTGTCGTTGTACAAGGGCCACCGTTTCCCGGTGGAGATCATCAGCCACTGCTTGTGGCTCTACCACCGGCATTGTCAGGTTGTTTGGCGGTCGAGGGGTGGCCGGAGGTCCTGGCCTGGGAAGTGTGACCAGTGCTCGCGGTTAGGCGGTGGTACGCAGCCCGACGACCTCGTTCCAAGCGGTGAATCGGTGCTCATCTCGTGTCGGTGCTGGGCTGCGGTGAGTCGGTGGCGGCGGGGTCGGAAGTGCGGTGATATACCGCTGAATGCCGAGAGGAACCGCTGCGCGCCGCCGGGGAGCCGTAAAAAAATCAAGGTGTTCTTTTCGGGGTTGGGCCTCGTTGATCTGGTATGGGCATTCCGGGTGAGGTCTGTGGTTAGCTTGCCGCGAGGTTGGAGGTGTTGTTGCCGCATCTGAATGAGCGTCAGCAGCGGCTGGCGTTGGCGACCGAGGCCCGGCTGTTGGGTCACGGCGGGTTGCGGGCCGTCGCGGATGCGGCTGGGGTCAGCCAGAGCACCGTGGGTAAGGGCGTTGTGGAACTCGAACGCGGTGAGGATCCGTTGCCGGCCGGTCGGGTCCGCAGGGCAGGCGGGGGACGCAAGCGAGCCAGCGAGCAAGGCTCTGAGCTGCTGCCGGCCTTGCTGAGGCTGGTGGAGCCGGAGCAGCGTGTGGGTTCCAGAAGTCGGCCTGTGCCTCTGATCTGCGTGATTGGTACGCCGGCCGTCACGACATGATCATAAGCCGTGTCCTTGCGTCTGCTCTACCTGATCTTCCTTCAGCTGGTGAACCTGCTGTTGTTGCTTGGCCGTTCGTCGGCGTCCAAGGACGTCGAGCTCCTGGTGCTGCGCCACGAAGTCGCCGTGCTACGCAGAGCTAACCTCAAGCCCCGCCTGAACTGGACGGACCGAGCGGTGTTCGCCGCGCTCGTCCGAAAGCTGCCGCAGATGCTACGGGGACATCGACTGGTCACACCGGGCACAATCCTGCGCTGGCATCGTCACCTGATCGCCAAGAAATGGACGTACCCCCACCGCATCGGACGCCCACCCATCCAGAACGCTGTGGCTGTGCTTATCGAGCGCATGGCCCGGGAGAATCCCAGCTGGGGATACCAGCGAATCCAAGGCGAGCTGCTCAAACTCGGTCACCGCGTCGGGGCCTCGACGATCCGCCGCGTCCTGAAGCGATCACGGATACCCCCAGCGCCGGTCCGGGACACCGACACCACCTGGCGGCAGTTCCTGCGCACCCAGGCGTCAACGATGTTGGCCTGTGACTTTTTCCACGTGGACTGCGCGGTGACGCTCCAGCGGATCTACGTGTTCTTCGTGCTGGAGGTCAGCAACAGGACCGTGCACCTCCTGGGCACGACCACCAACCCGGACGGCAGATGGACCACCCAGCAGATCCGCAACCTCGTGATGGACCTCGGCGATCGCGTCACCCAATTCCGGTTCCTCATCCGAGACCGAGCTGGCCAGTTCGCAGCATCGTTCGACGCTGTCCTGGCCGATGTGGGCATCCGCGTGGTCAGGATTCCTCCGCGTTGCCCCCGAGCGAACTGTTTCGCCGAACGATTCGTCCGCACCCTCCGAGCCGAACTCACCGACCGCATGCTGATCTTCAACCAGCGGCACCTGCGTGTGCTGCTCGCGACCTACATCCGGCACTACAACGGCCGACGACCCCACCGCGCCCACGACCTTCGCCCACCGCAACCGACTCACCCCGTGGTCGACCTCAGCCATGAACGCACCACGCGTCGCCCCATTTTGGGTGGCCTGATCAACGAGTACGAACGAGCGGCATGAAGCCGCTGCCCAGCACAGGTGGCCGACTTCTGGAACCCCACAGGGCGTATTCGTGGATCAGTCCACCGAGCAGATCGCGCGTTGGAGGCGATACTGGGGTGGCGACGCAGAGGGTGGTAATGGCCTGAGTGGTGCTGCTTGGTTCAGCGGGCACTGTCAAGTTAACCTGGATCATGATCTACTTTGCTACACAAACACAAGATGTGGCGGCCATGTTCGCCGAACGCTTACTTATTTTGTGATTGCATTAGCAAAGTAGATCATGATCAAGGTTAACTTGACAGTGCCTTTCGGAGCGGTACGGTCACTCGCCTGCCCACTGGACTTCGAGCACGTCTACCCGACGGTCGCGTTCTATGATCAGGTAGGTGACCAGCCCGTAGCCGCCTGGCCCGAAGACCAGTTGCCGTATCGGCCCGTCAGGGTTGGCCTCGTTCAGCGGTCTGCCGTTCCACAGCATCAGCTTCATCACCCCCAGTGTCTCTGCGTAGCCCAAGAGGGCCTCGGCGGGAAGGGCGGTGACCTGCTCGCGCGCCTGATTGTGAGTGACGAGGCGGTACACCTACTGGCCCAGCCGGGCCGCGATGAGGTCAGCCATCTGCTCTTCCGACGCCGCACCGGGCGGCACGTCCCCGGTGCGCAGGGTGTGGTCGGCCCGGGCCAGCACCTGCCGCCAGTGGTTGTGGCCGCGGTGGTTGGCCGAGCGGGCGATGCGCCGCCACTGCTCCAGGAACGCCTCCAGCTTGTCCAGCCGTCTCGTCTGGGCGGCCGCGTCGAGGGCGGCCTGGAACTGTTCGTCGAAGCTCTCGACGTCCTCGGGCAGGATCGCTTCCCGCAGCTCCGCTGGGGAGGCGTCGGCGTAGGGGATCTGCACAGCGGTGGCAGCCATAAGGTGAGGTTAGTCGTTAAGCGCTCGTCGGTCAGGTCACGGCGCGGGTGTGCCGGCTCGATGGACGTGTGGGGCTCCATAAGTTGGCCTGCGGGGTCGGGGTGGCCAGTGACCTCGGCGCAGGGGTCGCGATGACTGGAGAGCCATGACCTTCGTCTTGAAGGTGCCATGGGGGTCGCCTCTCCCGCCCAAGAGGAGCCACGGGAGCAAATCCGGGAGCCAATGTCGTCAAACTTCCTCCGACGGGCCACGACTCAGTTAGGGTGATTTCGCTGGTGAGAGGCTCCCCGTTCGACTCCGTCCGACTTCATCAGGCCCATCGTCCGTGCCTGGGGGTCAAGGGGTCGCAGGTGGCATTGATGGCGTTGATGGGGAGTGGATACGGCTGATCGGCGTGGTGCCCCGGTCAGATTGCGAGGGCGAGTTCAGTGAAGGCCGCCGGAAGCCGATGCTGTGGGTCGAGTTCCACGCTGAGTTCGTAGTGGCCTCGGCGGATGTTCTGGACGAAGGCATGTCCCGCGCTGATGACGCGGGCCGAGCAAAGC
>JALZHU010000147.1 GCA_030860695.1 Actinomycetota bacterium | reverse complement strand
CGATCCCAGCGACCAGGCGCGCCGGGGCGGTGCGCACCAGCCCGGTGGGGTCACGTCGCAGCACCTCGACGTCGGCCTGGACCTCCGGGCGCTCGACGTCGAGCCCGCCGTGGGCCCCGCGGAGGTAGCCGGCCTCGGTCACGGTGATCGTCACCGCGACCAGCTCGGGTGCCTCGAAGTAGGTAAGCCAGGCGTCGTGATCGGGCGCCACGTGTGCTCGACAGAGGCTGCTCAGCACCTCAAACCGGTCCCCGTCCCCTGTGCGCGACACCAGCGTGTAGAGGCCACCCTGCTCGTTCAACTGCTCGACGACGGGGCTGCTGGCGCGTCCGGTGAAGGCCGCGATTCCCCAGTCGGCGGCGTCCGGGGCGTGTTCGGTGTACCAGCACGTGTGGGCGCGGAAGAAGTTCCCCAGCCCCAGGTGCACGAGCCGCACCGGTGCGGCGCTGCGGCCATGCCCTGCGGCTCGTGACAGGCGAGGGGCGCTCACAGTTTGAACACAGCGGTTGGGCGTCCGGTCACGAGGTCGATGGCCGTCTCGACGGCCTCCTCCTCGTCGAGCCGGTGCTCGGCGACCAGCCGCGCCAGCACGCCCGCGTCGACGCGGCGAGACATGTCGTGGCGGGCGGGGATCGAGCAGAACGCGCGGGTGTCGTCCACGAAGCCTGAGGTCCGCGAGAAACCCGCAGTCTCAGTCACCGCGGCGCGGAACCGCCGGATGGCGTCCGGTGCGTCGAGGAACCACCACGGCACGCCGACGTACACCGACGGGTAGAACCCGGCCAGCGGCGCCAGCTCGCGCGACCACACCGTCTCGTCGACTGTGAAAACCACGAGGTGGAATCCCGGGTGCGTCCCGAAGCGCTCAAGCAGCGGGCGCAGCGCGTCGGTGAACTCGGTGCGGATCGGGATGTCATGGCCGGTATCCGCCCCGAACCGCTCGAAGGTCGGCCGATGGTGGTTGCGCCGCACTCCGGGATGCAGCGTCATGGCCAGCCCGTCCTCACACGACATCCGGGCCATCTCCAGCAGCATGTTACGGCGGAAGGCCACCTTCTCGTCGCGGGTGGCCGCGCCGGTCAGCGCGGCACGGTAGATGCGCGCCGCGTCACCGGGCTCCAGCGGGTCGGTCCGCACATCCGCGTGGCTGTGGTCCGCCGAGGTCGCGCCGTGGGCGATGAAATACTTACGCCGCTCCTCCAGCGCCCGCACGTAACCGGCGTAGTCGCCGGTGTCGACATCCGCCACCTCGCCCAGCCGCGCCACCGCTTCGCGCCAACCTGGCTGGGCGGGCTCAAGGTAGCGATCCGGGCGGAAGGTGGGGATCACCCGCCCCGACCAGGTCGGGTCGGTGGCCAGCGCGGCATGCACGGCCAGGTCCGAAGCGGGGTCATCGGTGGTGGCAAGGACCGTGAGGCGGAAACGCTCGAACAGCGCGCGGGGCCGATAAGCGTCCTCGCCGAGCCGCGCGGCCACCTGGTCATAGATCGCATCCGCTGTCTGGGCCGACGGCCGCAAGGTGACGTGGAAGATCTCCGCCAGCTCGGCCTCGAGCCAGAAGCGAACCGGCGTGCCCCGATAGAGGTGCCAGCGCTCGCAGAGCCGCCGCCATACCTGGCGGGACGCGTCCTCCGACAGCGGGCCCTGGCCGACGCCGAGCGCGTCCAGCTCGACGCCATCGGCGTGCAGCAACCGCGTCACGTAGTGGTCGGGCGTGACGAACAAGCTAGCCGGGTCGGGGAACGGCTCGTCGTCCAGCACCAGCCGCGGATCGACGTGACCGTGCGGCGAGATCACCGGCAGGGCGCGCACGGCATCATAAACCCGCCGCGCGATCGCGCGCTCGCCGGACTCCACCGGCAACAACCGGTCCGGGTGCAGCGCCAGCGCGGACTCGGTGGCGACCACGCCCCTCATAGTGCCCATGCTGGCGTGCCGGGACAAGATCGGCGGTCGGCGCCCCTGATCGACGCCGACGGGGCTCGACATCACAGAGAACGCGCCGCTGGAAACGCCGGTCACCAGGGGCGGGCCGGGATCGGATCGCTCAGGCGCCGGTACGGACCTCGGTGCCGTCCTGGGACCAGCGCGTGTGGAACGACCCCTTTGCATCGACGCGCCGGTAGGTGTGCGCACCGAAGTAGTCCCGCAGCCCCTGGATGAGGTTGGCTGGGCCGCGCTCGCGGCGGTAGCCGTCGTAGTAGGACAGCGAGCTCGCGAACGCCGGGATCGCCACGCCCTGCTGCGTCGCGGTCGCGACCACGCGCCGCACGCGTCCTGCGCGTTGGCCACGGCCTCGGTGAAGTACGGCACCATCAGCAGGTCTCAACGTCGCCGTGTTCGGCGTAGGCGTCGAGGACGTTTGTGACCTTCCCCATGCGCTTGACGATGGCGGGCAGTTGGCCCGGCGGCTGGCCGGTCGCCGCCCGGCCGTGTTCCCGGCCGGGCCTGAACCTGCTCGACTTCTTCGACGCCGACCCCTCCGGGCGGGACTTCGCGCGGGGCAAACCGGATCCGGAGATCTTCCTGACCGCAGCCACCGAGCTCGGTGCCGCGCCCGAGCACTGCTTCGTGGTCGAGGACGCCGTCAGCGGAATTCAGGCCGCCAAGGCCGGCGGGATGGCCGCGCTGGGCGTCGCCCGGGCTGATGACCAGGACTTGCTGGCGGGCGCGAACGCCGACCTCGTCGTCACCTCGCTCGACGAGGTCGACGTGGCACGTCTGGCCTCCCACGAGCTCGTGGGGCGGCCCGCATGAGGAGCTTTCGGGTCGCCCACTGAGGAGCGGTGCCGGACGGACCGCGCGCCGACGATGCGAGGGGTCGTCACGACGTCGGCGCCAACGGTTCGAGTTGACGGCAATCAGGCATCGGCGGCGGGGCGGGGGGAGCTCTTGCCGTCCGGCACCCCGTCGTCGACCTGCCCGGGAGCGACACCGGCGAACGCCATGACATCCGCGGCGACCATCCGCACGGCCACGATCGGGGTAGCCAGCGTCGGTTCGGCCGATGGATCACTGATAGCGAGCCGGTGAGCGACGGCCAGCGCGGCATCAGCCGCGCGCTGACCGGTCCGGCGATCACTGAGCTCAGTCGCCAGGTCAGCGAGCACTCCGGCCAGTTCGCGGACGCTAGAAGCGAGCTTCCGACGCTCGGGCGAGCCGGTGGCCAGGGCGGTGCGCGTGAGCATTAGGCAGCTGCCGCCGAGCAGGTTGAGGCGGTCGGCGTTCTCCTTCTCGCGCCGCACCGGCGACAGGCGAGAACGCCAGATCAGGGAGTGGAGGGCGACCCGGCTGCTGGCACGTCTGGCGTGGTCCAGCTCGACTAGGCGGTCGCGCAGATCACGCAGGCTGCTCATGGACCGCTCGACCAGCTCGTCGTTGTCGTGCTCGAGCGCCCGGGCGGCCAGCGCGAGCCCTTTGGCCATCTCGGTGAGCGCCGCTGCCTCCGCGTGGCGCATCAACGCGACCGGCTCCGGGGGAAACAGGAGCTGGCTGAACACCAGCGCCACGCCGGCGCCGACGAGCGCGTCAACCAGCCGCTGTGGCCCCGCCTCGCCGTTGGCCACGACGACGGTGAGGATCGCGCTGGAGGCCGCCTGAGCCGTCACGATCCGGGCGCTGCCCAATGTGCGGGCGACGGCCATCGCAGCGAAGGTGGCCAGGGCCAGTGGACCCAAACCGCCACCTAGAGCACTGATTGCGAGTTCTGCCGCCACGATTCCCACGACCACTCCCAGCAGCATCCGCACCGCATTCAAGCCGCGCTCTCCCAGCGACGCGTTGAGCGCGACAACCGCGGCGATTGGGGCGAAAAATGGCTCGGGGTGGCCGACGCCGTACCTCGCGATCGCCCACGCCGCCACCGCCGCGGCCGTCCTTTGCAGCAACGGCCATGCGTCAGCGGCCAACCTCCGCAGCGCTCGAGAGCAGGCGTCCACCATCCGCCGTCGCAGCTCACCGGCATGCCCCAGCCACCGCCGTAATCTCACGCTCGCTCCACCATGGCGCCCGCCGCCTGCCCCTTCCGGATATCGGGCGGCGAGATCTCTGACCGGCTCGCCGGGACCCCTTTGACCTTCAGGCCCTCTGCGGAGACCTCGGTCAGCGGGCTTTCGCAGGTCGGCATTGCGGCGATACCGGTTGCCATGTCGCGCCCTCCGTGCGGCCAGACGCCGCCTCACGAACGTAGTGTCACGCAAACGCAGGCGGGCAGTCCCCGCCTTCGCCAGCGCTGCCGTGGCCGCACCAAGGCTCGTCACCGGCGGGGCCGCGGCGCCCGAACCAGCGGGTGACGGCTGGGTGAACAGCGAGCGTCCCCTGGCGCATGATGGAGCAGGCTTGGCCGTCAATGAAGAGGCGCGATTATGCGGGCTGAACAAGTGACCGATCCCGTGGCTTATCACGGTGAAGGGCCGGTCTGGTCGACGCGGTGGGGTGGTCTGCGTTGGGTGGACATGCTGGCCGGTGACGTCTTGTCCCTCGCGGCCACCGGTGCGATCAGCCGGCGCCATGTCGGCAACGTCGCCGCCGCCATTCGACCTCGCCACCAGGGCGGCGCGGTCATCGGCGTAGAGCGTGGCTTCGCGCTGGAGGACGTCGACGGGACGCTCACACACCTGGACGCGTTGTGGACCGACGACCAGGTGCGGATGAACGAGGGCGGCTGCGATCCCGACGGCCGCTTCTACTGCGGATCGATGGCCTATGACCAGCGTCCGGGCGCTGGCACGCTGTACCGACTTGATCCCGACCGCGCCGTGTGCGTGGTGCTAAGACATGTCACTGTCTCGAACGGACTTGACTGGAGCCCAGACGGTTCCCGCGCCTACTACAACGACACACCGACCCACCGCATCGACGTCTTCGACTACGACACCGAATCTGGATTGACCGGGCGCCGTCCGTTTGCAGAGATCGCAGCGGAAGTCGGCCGCCCCGACGGCTTGACGGTCGACGCGCAGGGCGGTGTCTGGGTGGCGCTCTCCGGCGGTGGCACGGTGCGCCGTTACACCCCCGACGGTGTGCTCGACGAGGTCGTCGAGGTGGCCACCAGGAAAGTCACCGCCTGCACATTCGGCGGCCCACATCTGGACCAGCTGTTCATCACCACGTCACGCGAAGGCCTTGAGCCCGGTGCCGATCCGTTGGCCGGCTCACTGTTCCGAGTGGTCGTCGGGGTGCCCGGTCTGCCGGTCCGCGAATTCGCCGGGTGAGCGACGCATGACCGCGACCGGGCACGGAGACAGAGTGATGCAGCGCAGCGACACCGATCCCAACAAGAGCCCCGTCCAGCCTCCACAGCCACGGGACCCCACCACCAGCAGATCAGCTCCCGCGGCGGCGTCGAGCAACACCACATGTGCGATTCCCTGGAGCAGAATGCTGTTGGCCCGTGTGCTCCACGGTGGCCGCCACGGCGCCGTCGAGCTCGCCACCGATGGCGCGCTTCAACTCCGACACGGACTGCATCGCGGCAAGCCACTGTCTCTCCTGCGGGTCTCCAGAAGGGACCAGACAGTCACGGCCTGCAATGCGAGACGGTGCCGGTGGGCTTCCCGTAGCGCCCAGACCAACGCATCGTTGGCCGAGCTCGAGCCGTCGAACCCGGCCACCAAGGCGCTCACGGTAACTCACCGCCCACCTCCGCCACACCGGGCAGGTTACCGACGCCAGCTATTGCGAAATGCAGATCCGAGTCGGGCACTCTTCAGACCGACCGGTGATGCGGGCTTCGCTGCCGACCGCGGGAGTCGATAGATGTCGGGCGGTGTTGATGATCCCGACGTGGCTGAACGCCGGGGTGTTTACCGAGGTGCCGAAAAGCGTCGAGCAGCGCTGCGAAGACCGCCGGGAAATCGAATCTGGGCAGGCACAACCAGTCGATGGAACCGTCCCGGCCCACCAAGGCGGCCGTCTGCAGGCCGCCAATCATCCCGTAGTCCTCGATCAGTGCAGGCATCGATCACTCCTGTGATTCGTCCGGTCCTAGGACCACCTTCGTCTCATCGGGTGTAAGTCTCAGCGCTGACCGCTGTGGGCTTCACGAGGTGATGACCTGTCGGACGCGCACGGTGTCGGCCGCGGTCCAGCCGTCCGGTGCCGCAACGGCGACCCAGGCATCGAGTATCAGGTCGTTGTAGTTATGCCCGTGCCCATCGGGAACCGACTGCGCGTGGGTCAAATCGGCGGTGATCTGCCAGAACGTCACGACGGGGTACCAGCTCATCGCCGGCGAGACGTCATCGCCCCGCGGTTCTTCCAGCCAGTCGGGTCGGCGGAACAGCAGTTCTGGGGACCACCACACAATGGGGTCGGAGGGATGCTGCAGGTACAGCACCCGCGGCGCTATCCAGGGCGTCGGTGGCTGCGCCAGATCCGCCAAGTTGCTGGCGAACCGCACGACCAGCCCGCTGGCATACACCGGCTTAATCTCCAGGCTGCCGGGGTCGCGCCGCTCCACAAGGCTGCTCCACAGCCGGTTGGAGTTCGGCGGCCCCACCCAGAGCACCCCGTCGGCCTGAGCCCGGATGTCGCCCAGTGTCGTGAAGGCGGCCTCCGACCCCTGGGATCCCAGGCTCTCGCCATACACGAGCAGCCGCGGACGGTCCCCCTCGGGCAGCTGGTCCACGCGGGCGTGGACGGCGTCAAAGAGCAGCCGACCGGCCTGCTCGGAGCGGGAGCGGTCGACGAGGAACGACAGCCAGCTGGGCAGGTAGGAGTATTGCATTGCCACGATGGCGGTGTCGCCGCCGTACAGCAGCTCCAGGCTCTCCGGCGCGGGCGCGTTGACCCAGCCGGTCCCCGTCGCAGTGACGACCGCGAGGACCGACCGGCCGAAGGCCCCGGTGCGCTCCAGTTCGCCCACGGCGAGGTCCGCGCGCTGCTGCACGGTCGGGGCGGATTGCAGCCCGACATAGACCCGGATCGGATCCAGCGGGGGGCGCACCCCGGCCTCGGCCAACTCCTGGGGTGACCGGCCACCGGCGACGAAGCTGCGCCCCTCCCGGCCGAGGGTCTCCCAGGGGACGAGGGACGCGGGGGAGCCGGAGCGCGTGGGCTGCTGCGGCTGCCCCACTCCCAGGTACGTGCCACTGTTGACCCTGCTGAACGCGGAGTCGGCGACCGACAGTGCGCGCCTGAGCAGCACATCGTTGACCACCGTGACGACCAGGAGACCGGCCAGGGCAGCGCCGATTGCCTTGGCCAGTCGCCGGGGCAGCCGCGCCCACCTGCCTAGCGCGCGGGCAAGGAATCGGGCCACCCAGCGGATGCCACGTGCCGCAGCCAGCAGCCCGACTCCGACGACGACGAGTAGCAGACCGGCCCGCAACCAACCACTGGTCGTGGTCTGCTCCATCGACATCAGGGCCGCGACCTCACGCTGCCACGACGCGGCGACGACGAGCATCGTCACCAACAGGACCGGTGCCGCGACCAGCAGGACGGCCCACCCAGCCGCGGGTCCCCACGGAGGCGCGCGGTGACAGACGAGATCCCAGACGCGTCGCCACCGGGCCGAGTGCCGTGCGAGCCAAGCGAGGATAACCCCAACCCCGTAGCCCGCCGCAGCAGAGATGCCAGAAACGACACCCTGGAAGAACCAGTCCCTGGGCACCAGCGACGGTGTCATGGCCAGCGCCGCCCACGCCGTTCCGACCGCCAATCCCACAGGATGCAGCCGCACCCGACGACGCTCGGGCCGCTCCGCTCGATCGGTTCCGCCAGGCACCCGAGGACGCACCGACGATTCGCTGGTGACCGTAGCCGCGGGATCCGACACCCTCGGATCGTAGGACGCCTGGAGCTGACATCGCGCCCGAAGCAGAACACAGCAGCACCGTGATACGGCTAGCCCTTCCGATTTCAGGTGTTGCCAGCCGGCATCGGACCAGGTTGTTGTCCCAAGTCGGCAGCTGTGAGCTGTCGACAGCGACTACCTGCCCGTCAACCCAGATGCCGGCCACGTCAGCTTGGCGAACTCATTGATCACATCCGTGGACGCCTTGTGGACCTTGTCCGGCGTGGCGTGCTTGTGGCCCGCGGTGTGCAGCTCGTGCGCGCTGACCTGGCCGCGCATGTGCCGGGCGACTTCGGCCGGCCCGAGATTGGCGCCGTAGGTGTAGGTGGTCACACATAGCGGCCCAGCGTGTCACGGATCTTCGGGTCCGACCCCGAGGCCGGGCCGAAGTGGCGGTGCCAGCCGGTCAGGTAGGCGGTGCGGGTCAGGATGTCCAGCAGGCTGCGTTCGGGTAGCCGCTGGTGAATCGCCGCCTCCAACGCCAGCGCTGAGGGGCGGCGTTCGGCGCCCTTGCGGCGCTTGAGCACCGGCTTGCCCCCATCGAGTACCAGGTCAGTGTTAGCCGGGTAGCCGGTGTCCACCCCGACCGCGGTGGTGGCCAGCTGCCGCTTGTAGAACGACATCAGCGCCGCAGCCTCGGTGGGGATGCCGGCCTGGGCGCAGAAATCGGCGGCCAGCGGCGCGCACTCCTGCCACATCATCAGTTGGGAATGGAGATTGGCGTAGGAGTCCGAGCCCACCACCGCGATATCCCCCGAGCGCAGCTCCGCGGCGAGGTAGGAAAATACGCGCACTTCCAGATGCCGGCGGGCCAGCATCCCCGGCCGCCGCTTGTCCCGCAGCACCTTGCGTCACATCTCCCCAGCGAAGGCGTCGATGTCCACGCTCACGGTGACCTGCCGCCCGAACGCCGGCCGGTGCGAGCGGTAGAACCGCTCGATCAGTGACAGGTAGTTGTTGCCGTGGTAGGCCGACACCGCCTCGTGCGCGGCGGTCAGATCCTCCAGGCCACCGGCGTCGTCGAGCGTCTTGAGCACCAGCCGCGCAGCGCGTTCGGCCATCCCACCGTCGGCGTCTGGATCCAGCCCATCCCTGGCGGCACCCGGCCGACCGGCGCATCCGCCTCTGTATCCTCCCCAGCGGGCGGCACCGCCTCACAGGCCGCGGCCGGCACGTCCCCAAACGCCCCCACCAACCGCTCAGATTCCGCCCGGTGCGCCTCGCGCAACTCATCCAGCCGTTCGCGGCGCTTCTTATGCAGGGCTGCCATGCGCTTGCAGAACATGGTCACCACCTCATCCTGCGCCGCCGTGCGACACTCGTGGATGAGGCTCACCAGCGTGAACCCAAGCTCTCAAACTCGTGTCAGACCGCGGAGCGAACTGAGTCCACCCGTGACCGGCGGACGGCGACGACCAGTTGTCCCCGACCTCGATGGGCCGTTGCGCGTTTGTCTCGACCGGTTCGGCGGTTCGGTCGCGGGTGACAATGAGCAGGGCGGCGTCGAATCCGAGCTCTCGTATGACATCGTCGGGGAGACGACCCACTGCCGGCGAGCCGCTGCGGATCTCCAGCACTTCGACGACGGCCTGGTCCGGTTCACGGTCCTTGGTGACCTGCTTATGCGGGTACTCGATGTGGAACCGCGCTCCGGCAAGCAGCGCGGCGACCACGCTGGACAATGTGTCACTCAGCCGCACCGTAGCGAGTGGGTTGTCGAGCCACGGATCGACGAGCACCAAATGCCGGGGCCCGGCGTCTTCCACAACGATGATCAACTGCCTGCCCTGGTCGGCCGGCACGGTGTACCGCCAGCCAACCCCCGGCAGACGCTGTACCTGCACTCTAACGTCGGCCATCTCCTCCCTTCCCGCTCTCACTGTGTGGCGGCCCGGGGCGGTCCGATCCGCCGCCCGCATTGAGCCAGATTCGTCCGGGGATACAGTGTCGCGGACCACCGCCACCGGGCATTGCGCCCCGTGGATTACCGCGAAGGACACCGAGCCCGCGACCATCCCCTGAAAGGCCCCTCGGCCTCGTGATCCCACAACGACGAGGCCGGCGTCGGTTGACGCGTCTATGAGGGCTTGCTCCGGTGCTCCGTCTGCTACATGAGTGACCGGCGTGAGCTGGGGGTGAGTCCGCCTGCAAGTCGGTGCAGGCGTTTTGGAGGATCTCCTCGGCTGAGTGTTGCAGTTGTTGCTGATCGATAATCGATAGCGGATCATCGCCCGTGCTGCAGATCACGTGAAGGGCGGCCGACCTGCTGCTGGCGAAGTCGGCGGCGAATCTCACCGTAGCGGATGCAGGCGGTGACCCGTCCGTCCCGACGACGACACGGTGGTCGGGCCCGACGAGGCGGATGCCCGACTCCCGCTTGACCACGACCACGGGGCAGGCGGCCCTGGCGGCGGCGAACGAGACCGAGCCCAAGAGGGCTCCCACAACGGTGCCTCGGCCTCGAGAACCGACCACGACCAAGGACGCCCGCGATGAGGCCTCGACCAGAGCCTGCGTCGGGCTGGTCACCGTGGTCTCACCCCAGACCTCTAGTAGGTCAAGGTGTGCGGCCTTGGCTTCAACGACGCCTTGTGCCGTCACCTCCTTGGCGGCATCGAGCGCGTCCGACGAGAATTCCAGGAGACCATCGCCCGGGGGCAGCGTCATGCCGGGGTAGTTCGCGGCGAAGAGGACGACGAGCGGGAGGCCGCGCTGGGTCGCCTCGTTTGCTGCCCAGACAAGAGCCTCTTTAGCCGGCGTCTTGCCGTTGTAACCCACGACAACTGGATGGTCCATGCAGCCACCGTATCGGGGATCGGCCGAGCGCTCCGGCGCTTGGACCGTCAGTGAGCTGAGCCACCCAGGTGCTTGGCGCTGTCAGAGTGCGATGCGAGCACGTGGTGATGTCCCGGCGACATTCGCTGGGCCTCGCTGAGGTCGTCGATGACAAGATTGCGACGAGCTGACCTGTTTTGTGCGGTAAACAACTCGCCCTACCATATACGCGGCGACCGGAATGGTGAGCATCTGGAACGCCGCCGCGAGCAGGAGCATCCCGAGGTCCACGCTGACGCCGACTCAGCTGCGACCTACAGCGCTTAGTGGCGGCCTCTTCCTGCAGTGGGTGACGCTCCGCCGAGGGCACGGGGCGGACTGGCCGTGGACGATAGCGGGATGAGGACGCGCCCGGCGCTGCTGCCGGAACTTACCGTGGCGGCTGTGGTGTATCGCTTCCGGGAGAGCTTGTTCCTGCTTCCGGCGACGATCGTGCTCGGCGGGGTTGGGCTGGCAGAGATCGCCGGGGCTCTGGACCGCGCTGTGGGCCCGCGGTCGGCGGTCCGGGGCACCGTGGAGATGAACAGCAACGCGGCGACGTGGCTGTTGAGCACTGTGGCGGGCGCCACGATCACCACCGCGGGGGTGGTGTTCTCGTTGACCGTGGTGAGCCTGCAGTTGGCGAGCAGCCAGTTCTCGCCGCGGGTGATGCGCTCGTTCGTTCGGGACCGGTTGAGTCAGGTCGTCATCGGGCTGCTGGTCGCCACTTTCGCCTACAGCGTGCTGACGTTGCGGCACATCAGCGCCGAGTCGACCGCGCCGGCCCCCAAGATCTCCCTGACCGTCGCCGTGGCCTTGACCATGGTGACGGTTTTCCTAATCGTCGCTCACCTGGATCGCCTGGCACGCCGGCTCCAGGGGGGAGAGGTGGTCCGGTCGATCTTTCGCGAGGGCGAAGAGGTGCTGGAGGCATGCTGCGTGCCAGCGGGAACGAGCGCCCGGCCACGCGGGTTCGGGCCGGCGCGGAGGGAAGGTACGTCGTTCCCGCACTGCAGGCGGGTTGGGTGACGCAGGCTCTTGCCGAGCGGATACTGCAGGCGGTACCGCCTGACACGACCGTGCGGCTTGAGACGCGGACTGGCGCATACATCCACGAGGGTAAAGCGCTGGTCACGTTGTGGCCCACACCGGCGAACCCCCGCGAGGTGGTGCGGCGGCTGTCGGCGACGGTCGCCGTGGCGGACAACCGCACCATGCAAGAAGACGTCGACTTCGCGATCCGGCAGCTGGTGAACATCGGGCTCCGTGCTCTCAGCCCGGCCATCAACGACCCAACGACCGCCGTGGAGGCAGCTCTGCGCGTGGGTGGATTGCTCCGGAAACCGTTGCTGACCACCGGCGTCGGCGCTTTCATCTGTGCTTACGGCACCCGCTACGTTTCAGCGCCAGCCAAAGAACTCCGCCTCGCGTTCAGCCCGGCGTCCGCGCCACTGCGGCCGCGAGCAGGCCCACGCTGTTGGTTCCGAGGTGCAGCCCGATCGGGGCGAGCAGGCTGCCGCTGCGTTGTCGAAGCCAGCCTAAGACCGCCCCACCCATCCCGGTTACCACAATGACCCCGGCCACCGATGCGCCTTGGGGGACCGGTGACCCGCCAGCCCCGGCGGGGCCCAAGGGCGAGCTGATGTGCCACAACCCGAAGACCACTGAGGTGATCGCGACAGCGGGTCGAACCGGTAGCGCCCGCGACGCGATCGCGAGCAGGACACCGCGGAAGGCGACTTCCTCACACAGGACAGTGCCCAGGGGGATCAGCAGCAAGGTGCGTATCAGAAGCTGACCCGTCGATATCCCCTCGACCCAGTGGCCTGCCAGGACGGTCCGAAGCGCCGGGATTTCCAGAGCCACGCCATAGCCGGCGATGACCGCCGCAAGGGATGTCCCACCCCACCTGATCCCCGCCCGCCAAGTCGAACGACGGAGCCCTAGTTCCCCCCAGGTGAGCCCAGCCCCGCGGGCTGCCAGCACCAGAGCCAGGGTCGCACCGAGGTTGGCGACGGTTCGTACCTCGGCGCTTGCCGGCAGGCGCGGAACAACAAGAGTGCTCCACGCCAACAGGACACTGGACGTCGCGGCGAGGGGCAGCCAGCGTCTACTGGCAAGGCGCTGGATCATGGAGCGACGTTGCGCTCGACGCGCACGGCCATAGCGTCGGTCCAGTCGTGGAGCCTCCGCAACCCAGCCTTCGATCATCAGGTCAACGTAGTTGTGTCCGTGCCGATGCTCCCGTCCCTGAGCCGGGCTCATGCGGCGCTCTACCGGGCGCGGGCGCGTAGTACGATCTTGACGAGCTCGCCCACCCACAGCACGGCTGAGCCGATCGCCACGCACGTCAGCCACTGGCTGGAGGTGAGGTCGGTGGTGGTGAAGAACCCGTGCAGGACGTCCATCTCGACGACGAAGGCGAGCAGCACGACGACGGCGGCTGTGGCGATGAAGGCTGTGCGGTTTTCCAGGGTTTCGCGGCTGAATACGCTGCGTCGGTCGTCGCGGACGTTGAGCAGGTTGAACGCCTGGAAGAACACGAAGGTGACGAAGGCCATGGTGCCGGCGACGGTGGGCACGCCGAGCCGGGGCTCGGGCCCGGGCGCGGTGACCAGCACGGCG
>JALZHU010000414.1 GCA_030860695.1 Actinomycetota bacterium | reverse complement strand
CCGGCTCGCCAGCTTGGCGAAGACACCCTCACCCGCTGCCGTCGGGTCCTGGGCGACGACCACCCCTACACCCTGCGCGCGGCCACCCAACTCGCCGCCACCCTCCGCGAGATGGGGCACTACGAGCGGGCTTGCCAGCTTGGCGAAGACACCCTCACTCGCTGCCGTCGGGTCCTGGGCGACGACCACCCCGATACTCTGCGCCCCGCCTCCATCCTTGCCGTCGCCCTGCGGGAGTTGGGACAGTATGAGCAAGCTCGCCAGCTTGGCGAAGACACCCTCACCCGCCTGCGCCGGGTTCTAGGCGGCGACCATCCCGACACCCAGCGCGCGGCCCATAACCTGTCCTGGTAAATCGGGGTGAGCATGACCAGGCTCATCGACTCGGGCGCACTTTATGTGTGAACGCTGGTTGACTGTGCGTCCGCGTGCCTGGGAGTGTCGTTATGTACCCCTGAACTGGGACTACGTGTCGGTGTGTATCAACCCGTGCGTACTCGTCGCGTCGCTTCCGCTGACGGCTTGCTGACGATGATCACCTGATCGCCCGTCGATGTGGCCTTGGAGAGCCTTCCAGTTCAAGATCGAGATCGTCCACCCATGACCAGACGTTGCTGACACTACTACCGTGGACGTCGTAGCGCAGAGGGAAGATCAAACCTTACATATGGCCCGGGAGGAAGGGAGAGTTCCTTCCTTACTTCCTCGATAAATTGTTCTAAGTATCGCTGTGCAGGTTCGCGCGCACGATGCCAATCAGGAAAACTGTGCCGCTTTTCCAAAGCAAAAGCAAAGAGCCTGTCTATCTCACCGTCAAGCTCAATTACTCTCTGAAGAACCGCCGTTGAGCCGAATATCCAAGTGGTAATGATAGAAGCGTTCCGTTCTACGCCACATTGGGTTACACGCTCCTTCTTTTCTTCCGCATCCGATGTTTCAGGTTCAGCCTCGGCCGTGGCACGTAAATTTTCTCGCATAGTGAAGAAGGCTTCCGCAAGCCGCTGGTACGCTTGGATCTTCTGATCCCGATGCCATTTTCTTAATTCTGATCTCACATCCCAAAATCGACCAACCACTAAGCCCAGTAGCACACCGGCTGTACCAATTAGTGCCGCTGTCGTTGTCGGGGGCACGATGCCTACTTCTCCTTCTGATCCAAACATCCCAAATGTGCACGTAGATGAAGTATGGGGCTGCGCTGGCCCAGGCCGCCGCGTTCAGGCCGACACGGCCTAGTCCGTGGTGATCAGCCTCCAACGGCTGGTGATGCCACTTGTATGGGAATCTGGCTGCGTGCGCGAGGGTGCTGGGAGTGGGCCTGGATGGGATTTCTTTGTGTCCTATACGCAGATCGATCATGCGTGGGCGGAGTGGATCGCGTGGCTGTTGGAGGAGGACGGGTACCGGGTGTTGGTTCAGGCCTGGGACCTGGTGGCGGGCAGTAACTGGATCAGTCGTATAGACCAGGGCGTGCAGCGCGCGGCGCGGACGGTGGCGGTGTTATCCCCCGACTATCTGTCCTCGGTGTACGGCAACGCAGAGTGGCAGGCGGCGTGGGCTAGCGACCCGCAGGGACAACAGCGCACGCTGCTCACCGTGCGGATCCGCGGGGACTGGCCGGCGGGTCTGCTCACCGCCGTGGTGGGTATCGATTTGGTGGGACTGTCCGAGGCTGACGCACGGCGGCGGCTGCGTGAGAGATCACGGCCGCGGTGCGGGGCCGGGCCAAACCCCGCTTGCCCTCACCGTTTCCGCGGCGCGCGGTGCCGGTGGAGCCGCGGTTTCCGGGTGCGTTGCCAGAGGTGTTCACGGCGCCAGGCCGTAATTCGCATTTCACCGGCCGGGACACCGAACTGGACACCCTGCGGGCAGGGCTGGACACAGGGGCGGTGATGGCGGTGCAGGCGGTGCACGGCCTGGGCGGGGTCGGCAAGACCCAGCTCGTGGTCGAGTATGCCCACCGGCACGCCCCTGACTACGACTTAGTGTGGTGGATCAACGCCGAGCAGCCCGCCCTGATCACCAGCCAGCTCGCCGCGCTGGCCGAGCCGCTCGGCCTGGCGCACAGCTCGGACCCGGAGGTCGCGGTGCGGATCGTGTGCGCGGAGCTGCGCCGCCGGCACCGCTGGCTGCTGATCTTTGACAATGCCGAGGACATTGGCCATATCCGGCCGGTCCTTCCCGGCGGACCCGGACATGTCCTAATCACCACTCGCCGCGGCGGATTCGGCTACCTCGGCCCAGTACTCGACCTCGACGTACTTCCCCGCTCCGAGGCCATCACTCTTCTGCGCCGTCGAGCACCCGGACTCGCCGACGTCCATGCCCACGCCCTCGCCGAGCTGCTTGGGGATCTGCCACTCGCCCTGGAACAGGCCGCTGCCTACCTAGACCACACCCAGCTGCCGCCCGCCGACTACCTGCAGTTGCTCTCCACCCGGTCCGTTGAGATGTATGCCCGGGGTCGGGTTGCGGACCACAAGGACACTCTCGCCACGCTGTGGTCTCTCTCCCTGGACCAGCTCCGGGCCTGCCAGCCAGCTGCGGTGCAGCTGCTCCGGCTGAGCGCGTTTCTGGCATCTGAACCCATCCCGCTCGACTTGTTCACTGGTCATCCCGAGCAGCTGCCCACCCCCCTGGAAGAGGTTGCGCGCGATCCGCTGGCATTCGCCGAGACGGTCGGCGCCCTGGTCGACTACTCCCTGGCCCGCCGGACCGGCGCCGGTCTGCTATTGCATCGACTGGTCCAAGCTGTCATCCGCCAATCCGGATCTGGCCAGGTTGACGACCCGCGCCCGCTGCCGGTCGTGCTCAGCCTGCTCTCCGCAGACCTCCCCGAGCAGATTGTGTTCACACCTGAGGACTGGCCACGCTGGCGACAGTTACTTCCCCACGTGCTGGCTGCGACGAACCACCATGACGACGCCAACCCGACCGCCGCTAGCGCCACATCCTGACTACTCAACCGCGCCGCGACCTACCAACGAACCCACGGGCACCCAACTGCCGCCCGGCCCCTGCTCGAGCGGGCTCTACACCTTGACGAGACCACCTACGGACACAACCACCCACACGTCGCGGCCACCCTGAATAACCTCGCCTGGACGTTACTTGAGCTGCAGGAGCCAGCCGCCGCCCGGCTCCTGGCAGAGCAGGCCCTGCAGCTTGCCGAGGCCGCCTACGGATCCGAGCACTACCTGGTCGTCGCCAGCCTGAACCATCTTGCTTTAGCGCTACTTCAGTTAGGCGAGCCGTCCGCGGCCCGACCCCTGCTGGAGCGAAACCTGCGCACCCACGAGGCCGCCGACGGACCCGACCACCCGGAGGTCGCCGGCACCCTGAACAACCTCGCCCAGGTACTGGGCGCATTGGGTGAACTAGTGTTCTGAGTCGTAAGTTTCTAGGCGGTATAGTGGGTGAATGCGAGGTCCGAAACCTGTTGCTGTAGAGCTGACCGACAACGAGCGGGTGACGTTGGCGCAGTGGGCGCGTCGCCGTAAGACT
>JALZHU010000146.1:11286-13255 GCA_030860695.1 Actinomycetota bacterium | reverse complement strand
AAGCTGGCCCGGCGCATCGGGCACGCCCCTGGCCTGCCCGCAAAGCTCGATGTGAGCCCTCGCGAGGGTACCAGGTCAAGGGGTGTCGCGCCCCACCACTTGAGACCGCCCCAGCAAAAAGAAGGGACAAACACGAGTGGACGAAGAGTTGCGGCCTGGACCGCGATTCGCGCCGAAGTGGTACAGCGTCGCTCAGGTTGCGCAGATGCTCGGCTTCGGCCTGAGTAAGACGAAGATGCTCGTCGCGACCGGTGAGCTGCGCTCTCTAAAGGACGGCAAGCATCGCCGTATTTTGCCCGAATGGGTGGACGAGTACATCGAACGTCGAGTCAAGGAAGGAGCAGCATGACCGGTCGTGCTCGGGCGAACGGGGAAGGCTCGATCTTCCCTTACCGCAACGGTTTCGCTGCCTACGTCTGGGTCTCTAAACCCAATGGGCAGCGGCAACGCAAATATATCTACGGCAAGACTCGAGAGGAGGTTCATGAGAAGTTGCTGAAGCTTCAGCAGCGGGCACGGCAAGGACCGATAGCAACGACCGTCCCCAAGCTCGGCGAGTTCCTCGTCTACTGGCTTGAGGAGGTAGTGAAACCGAACTTGGCACCCGCCACATACGTCAACTATGAGATGTTTGCTCGTCGACACATCACACCGGTGCTCGGTGCTCGACGGCTTGATCGGTTGAGTGTGCGGGACGTCCAAACGTGGATCAATGAAGTGGCTCGGACGTGTCAGTGCTGCGCACAGGGCAAGGACGCCGCTCGCGCTGAGGAGAAACGTCGTTGTTGCGCAGTAGGCAAGTGCTGCGAGGATCGGCTTTCTTCGCGCACCGTCGGCGACATCCGAGCCTGCCTGCGTGCAGCGTTATCCCAAGCGGTGACGGAGGACATTATCGCGAAGAACATGGCGAGTTCAATCAAGCTCCCCTCCGTGCGTAAGCGGAAAGGCAAAGCATGGAGCAGCGAAGAAGCCCGGCAATTCTTGGAGTCTGCACGCTCGGATCATGATCCGCTCTACGCGTCTACGTGCTGATCCTTGTGCTGGGCCTGCGCAAGGGTGAGGCGCTTGGCCTCACTTGGGATGACGTCGACCTTGACGAGGGCGAATTGTCGATCGGTCGCCAGCTGCAACGCGTGAGCCGGCAATTGCTCCACCGGGAGACCAAGACCGCCACCTCCGATGCAACGCTGCCTCTGCCGGAGATCTGTAGCACCGCCCTACGGCTACGTAAGGCCGAGGAAGCGTACGCCAGGGAACTAGCAGGGGCGGCGTGGCAAGGCGGCAAACTAATCTTTACCACCAGGTGGGGCACGCCGATCGAGCCGCGCAACTTCAACCGCGCCTGGGATACCCGGTGCACGAAGGCCAGCATCCGGAAGATCACAGTGCACGATGGACGCCGCACCTGCGCGACGCTGTTAGTCGACCTGGACGTGCATCCCCGCGAGGTCATGCAGATTCTTCGCCATGCGCAGATCGCAGTAACCATGGAGATCTACGCCCAAGCATCGTCCAAGGCCACCCGGTCTGCACTGAAGCGGTTAGGAGACAGCCTCAGTGGATGACGCGCTGCTGTACTTTGCTGCTGTACGAGCGCTTCAGGCCGGGTTCGAAGATCGCCCGATAAGGGCTTTGAGATGGTGTGGAGCTGAGGGGAATCGAACCCCTGACCTTCTCGATGCGAACGAGCTGCGGCGACGCCCTGCCGCCGCTAGCCTGTAGTCCGGCCAGGTCCCCACAGTCTGGCGTCAGCGGAACAAATCGGTGAGGATCCGGCCCCACACTAACCGGGTCAGCCCTGCGGGTGGCACTCGGGATCGTCCACTATGGACGCTAGTAGCGGAGTCATCTGCCCGGCGAGCCGATTCTCGACAACGAGACTTGCGAACGCCCTTCTTGGCCCTCCTTCGTTAGTTGGGAAACCGGCTGGCCGTCGGGAGCGAGCGTCGGGGGCCGCTCGCTCAAACCG
>JALZHU010000146.1:0-11276 GCA_030860695.1 Actinomycetota bacterium | reverse complement strand
CCGGTGGTCGCGGCATTCGTTTCCTCCTGGACTTTCTTGTTATTGCAGGCTGCCGGCAGCTTCGCTGATTGGGTCACACCGGCTGGCAGGTAAGCGTAGCTTCCGCATCGGCGGCAGGTTTGCCAAATCAGGTGGAGCCGCCATCGGCGGGCCGCCGTCGCAGGACCCACCACGCCCACAGCCCGCGCACCCGCATCGTCGTCACCTCGCCTTATTCTTGTGCTGTGTCCGAGCGCGGCGCGGTTACCGGTCGCGTTTTGTTCAGCGGAAGCCATTCCGTGAGGGTGTCGCGCAGCGCCGTAGCTCCGTCCTCAGCGAGAGACAGCACGCAGGAACCGTCCACGTGTGGGTCAAGCACGATCGACCCGTCACGTTCACGCCTACTGACCAAGAGATTGGTGTAACCCCTGCAGCCGCCGTGCACCTCACAGGTTGCCGATATCACCGTGCGGTTACGCGACTTCATCGTGACTTCCCTACTTCCTTGGTGATGTCTACGGCTATCCTCTGAAGAGGTCCTCTGAGAGAGTTTCTCGATGATGCGGGTGAACTTCCATCATCTGCAACTGTGCAGGTGTAACGCCGCAGTACAGGATGACGGCGCGGAGTGTAATTTCGTCAACCGAGGTACTAGCGCGATGGGGTGCTGGCTCACCACTTGCACGATAAACGTATTCCGCAGTTGACTCTAAAATGTCAAACACGGTTACCCCGTAGACGTTTCCGATATCAACCAGTCTGACAAGTTGAGGAAGAGATGCACCCTTCTCGTAGGAGCGTAGCGTTTCCGCCGGGATGTTGCAGTGTGATGCCAGTTTTTCGAGCGAGTACTCCGCGTTTTTGCGTCGCGAATGCAGCTCTAGGCCCAGGGCGATTCTGTAATCGGAAAGTGCACGACGGTGGACGTCGAGAACATCGTCGTTCATCCTGGCCAAACCTCATTTTTGTCTACGTTGTCTCCGAAGGGGCGTCGGACCACGGACGGGATGGCCGGGCCCGTCCGTGGCCGTGCATGAACTTATGAGCGGACATGCGGGTACGATGCCCCCCTGACGCATGACTTTTATGCGCGCCGCGCATACCGGCTGGTGAGAGGGCGGGTTACGATGAGTCGAGCGCATCCGATGGCAAGCGGTCCGGTGACGGACCGGGCATGACTGCTGCTGCTCGGTACTGCATGAGGTGCGGCAGTCGCTTGAGTCGCGACAGCGGCGCGAGCATGTGCGCGCCATGTCGCCAACTGAGCGGGATCGGGTCCGACCATGCCCCTGACTTCGGAGCGGACTTCTGGTACACAGACCAAATGCGAGACTCATTCGAGTCTCGTGACATGGGAACGATCGTACGAGCTTACCGATACCATGCGGCACATGGACACAAGCCGCTTCCGCAGGAGACCGTGAGTCGATGGCTCGGCATTACGCAGTCCCAGCTTAGTCGGATCGAGTCTGGGCGCAACCGGGTAGATACTCTTGACAAGCTCATACATTACGCGCGCTCGCTCAAGATGCCAGCCGACCTACTATGGTTCGAGCTGCCCGAGGAGAAAGAGGAGACTCCAAAGCGATCCGGTGACGTCTTCGCGTTGCCCGATGGCCCGTTAGTTGCTGCTACCAGCTTGCGCACGGAGTCGGCGCTGGCCGATTCATTGCTAGGAACGCTCGATTTGTACTCGAACATGGACAATTTGGCCGGTCCACAATTTCTGATAAACATAGCACCACAGCAACTACGATTCGTCGAAGATCTCCTGGCGAATGCCGGCGGCAAAGATCGTGAACAGCTTCTGTATGTAGCGGCGCGCTATGCGGAGTTTGCTGGATGGGTTTATCAGGACACGGGTGCGTTGAACAGTGCGATGCAGATGTCAAGCAGTGCTTTAGACTCCCAAGAAACTGGCGACGAGATGCTTATCTCGTATATCTTGATGCGGCGTAGCAACATCGCCACTGATGCGAAGCGACCCGAGCTGGCGTTGAAGCTTGTGGACGCCGCATTGGGCCAGGCAACCCGCCTTCCTTCGCGTCATCGCGCTGTCGCCCTACGCCAACGCGCACATGCACTTGCACAGCTTAACCAGCCAGATGATTGTGCAAGCACCATCGAACTAGCGTTCAATTTCGCCGAGCGAAGCGCCGACTCAGAGAAAGATCTAGCTCGGTACTGTACGCCCGAGTATGTTGAAATGGAAGCTGCGCACTGCTGGGTCGAACTCGGGCAAGCAGATAATGCTATCGGTATATTGCAGCGCAGCCTTGCGGAATGGAAACCGGAGTTTCGTCGCGACCTAGGGCTCTGCCTGGCCCGCCTGGCACTCGCACATGTGAGCAGTGACCAGATCGAGAACGCACTAATTGTTGCCGACCGGTCGCTGGAAATAGCACGTGACACTAAATCATTCCGCATCGAAGCTCAGCTTGCTCGGATCCCAGGCATGCTGATAGCGCGAGGCGCTGGGGACGAAGCTCGGCGATTTGACAAGAGAATCCGGTCGCTGAAGTCGTGAAAGGACGAAGATATGTTGATCACCGCCGCGACGTCGACCGATGAAGCTCAGCGTGGCGCGAGGGTCGCCTTACTTCCGGTGGGAAGTTTCGAGCAGCATGGCGACCATCTGCCGCTAACAACGGACACCATCGTTGCGTGCGTTATCGCAGGCCAGCTAGCGACAACATATAACCTACTCCTCCTTCCCCCCGTAACTATGTCATGCTCACACGAGCACGAAGGCTTCGACGGAACCGTAAGCATTAGCTCTCGAACACTGATCACCATCATCGAGGATGTCCAGTCGTCCTTGGCCAGGTCTGGAATCAAGTACCTGGTACTAGTCAATGGCCACGGCGGTAACTACGTACTGTCTAATATCACACAAGAAGCGAACGTCACTGAGCACAGAGTAGCTTTATTTCCCGGTCGCGAAGACTTTCGAATCGCACGTGAGCACGCCGGAATGGAGACCACCACCAGCGAGGACATGCACGGCGGCGAATGGGAAACATTGATACTCCTGCATTCACACCCTCATCTCGTTCGTTCGACGTACTCACAGAACGACCACGACGCACCGCACCGCCCTCATCTCCTCATCACGGGAATACGAGCCTATGCGACGAGGGGAATCGTCGGTAGGCCATCCCTTGCAAGTGCGGCGAAGGGACAGGCCGCACTTGACAGCCTAACCAGCTCTTTTTCGGACTTACTTAAAGTTCTGACTAGCTAGCACGCCAGCCGGCGCGTTGTGATGCTCGCCACGCATACCATCTATGCGCGAAATAGGTAGCATCCATTCCGGGTGCGCATAGAAGGTATGCACGGCCTTCCTGAATTCGCGGTTGTCGCGGCCTTTTACTCAATGGCACGGCCCACGATCCGCTGAGTCGCCATCGAGTCAAAGGATTACATTTGTCATGAGTACCTCTATTCCCGGCGCCGGTTCGTCCGGTGTCTTTTCGATCCGGGAAACCGCGTGGATTCTCGGTGTGGATGCATCCGAGGTATGCCGGTTGATCCGTGTGGGTGTGTTGCCCACGATTCGTCGCCGGTCTCGGTTGGCCGTGCCCAGGCATGCGCTGGCGCGGCTGCTGTCCGCCCCTGGCCAGGGGAGGGCGCGATGAACGACGAGGAGTTCTTTGAGGAGGTGACCGCCCGGCTGGATGACCTGCAAGAGGTGCCAACCGGGACGTTATTCGACCTAGTGACTCGTGAGGGCGCGTGCATGTGGATCGACATCGGCACTGAGGAACCGATGTGTACAGGCAATGAGGCAAGCGACCGCGAGTTGGCCGCAAACATCTGCGCGGGCTGCTTGGTGCCCAACGAGTGTCTGGAACTGGAGTTCCGCACGGCCGGGTTCACCACGCTCGGGGTGTGGGGTGCGCTAGCCGAAGATGACCGGAGGGCCACCTACCTGGCGTGGTTGCAGCGTCGGGAAGGGGGTCGGTGATGCACCTGACCCTCACCCCAACGCAGCTATTCGGCGTCCTAGCCGTGTTACTGGTGCTGCTGTGGGTGTGGCGTGCCTCGGTGCGCCGCGCGGCGGCCGTGCTGGCCGGTGCGTCGGTGCTGGCTGGTGTGCAGTGGATGGCGTTCACGTATCCCGACGCGCACTGGTTGGTACGGGTCGCCGCGTTGGGACTGCCGGCGTTGTTCGCCTCCTACACGCTGACGCGCGCGCTGACGGTCACCACTGTGGACACGCGGCGGGGTGGTCGGCGATGACCACACCCGAGAACCGGAAACAGGCCGCTGAGTTGGTGCCGAAGATCTACGACGCCGACTTGGTGTCCGACAACGACAGCACATCTGGCGGCCGTTCGTCTGGGTCGGTGGTGCGCGTGGCAGTGAAATGCACCGAGTACGTGGCGCGGCGGGTGCAGGAATCGGAGCAGGTCGTGCGGCTGCGTTCGGTGGCCGCGTATCGGGCGCGGAAGGCGCCGCGCGACCTTGTCCGGCTGGTGTGGTTCCTGCTGCGTGGTCACGGTCGGTGGATCGCGAAGGGATGGACCTGGGCCACCCACGGTGATCTGCGCGCCGACGCCCGCGCCGCCCGACTGGCTGGGGACGTGCAGGCACGCCGGGAGGCGCAGGAAGCCATCCGTGCCAACGCCAAGGCACGCTGGGCCAAGTTCGGAATTGCGTTGCGCCGCATGGCGATCAGTATTGCTGCGGCACTGGCCGTGTTGATGGTGCTGCTCTTGATTGAGAAGGTATTCGACCGAGCCGCCATGCCAGCTTGGCTGGTCACCATCTACCAGATGCGCGATTTCCTAGGCGCGGCGATCACGGTCGGAGCGCCGTGGCTGCTCACGCTCGGGCTGGTCGGCTGGGCCGCGGCGGCGGTGTGGGAAGGCCGGGACCACACGCCCGGCGCACGGTGGTTGACCCAGCCCGACCGCGACGACGCGGATTCGTGGGTGGACGAGCGGATGATCTCCCGCGCTCTCGCGCATCTCGGGATTGCGCCGTTGAACTCCTTCTTCAAAGACGGTGGCGAGTTGGTCTATCTCACCCCCGCGCGCAAGGACGGAGACGGCACGTTCGCGCGGGTGCGGTTGCCGCTCGGGGTGACCGCCGACATGGTGGCCGATCGTCGGGCGACCTTGGCGGCCAACCTTGGTCGCGCGTCGTTGGAGACCTGGCCGACCAAGGCCGACGAGGACGGCGTGCTTGACCTGTGGATCGCCGACAAGGGCAAGCTCGGCGGCGGAGCCGGTGACTGGCCGTTGCTGCATGACGGGACCGTGGACCTGTTCGACGGGGTGCCCTTCGGCCTGACGCAACGCGGGTTGATCATCAACGCCCCATTGATCGAGTCCAACTGGCTGATCGGTGGGCGACCGGGGCAGGGCAAGACCTCAGCCGTGCGGACGTTGCTGCTCGGTGCCGCGCTCGACCCGACCACCGAGTTATGGGTTTTCGTGATGGGTGAAAGCCCGGACTTCGAGCCCTTCGTGCCAAGGCTGAGCCGTTATCGGATGGGGATAGACGATGCGGTGGCCGCCGACGCCGTGCAGGCACTCGCCGACTTGACCGAGGAAATGGGGCGACGCGGCCGCACGCTAGGCGCGCAACCTGGTCGGCCGCCGAAGGTCTCGCGCAAGCTAGCCGACCGTGCCGGACTCGGACTGCATCCGCTGGTGGTGGCCATCGATGAGTGCCACGAATTGTTCCAGCACAAGACCTACGGCAAGCAAGCCGAGGAGTTGGCCGTGCGGTTGATCAAGCGAGGCCGCAAGTACGGGATCATCCTTCTACTGGCCACGCAGTCGCCGACCAAGGACAGCATCCCCAAGGAGGTCACCCGCAACATTTCCTGCGGAGTGGCGTTCGCGGTCGCCGACCACATCGCCAACGACGGGTTACTCGGGGCTGGCCGCTACCGCGCCGGCATCCGCGCTACCGAGCTACGAATGAAGACCGACCGGGGTACCTGTGTCGCCGTCGGCATCACCGACGAGCCATGGGAGCTGGTGCGCACCTTCTACGTGCCGTTCGAAGACGGCATCGACCTGGTGTCCCCGATCGTCGCACGCGCGGTGGCGCTCATCGCCGAGCAAGGCCGCGAACTGACGGTCACGGCCGAACCCAACGACGAGGTGTCGCGGACCGATCACCTCGCCGACATCGCGCACGTCATCGGCGGTGAACGACGGGTCCGCACGCACACCGTGCTGACCCAACTCGCCACACACAACCCCAGCGAATACGACGGCTGGACCTTCGCTGACCTGTCCAGCGCGCTCGCGCGCACGGCATCCAACCCGTCAAGTCGCACGGCGTCATGGTCATCCGCGCCAACGACATCACAACCGCGCTTACCGCCCGCGCCCGCCAATCCGACGAGGACGGAAAACGCGGGGACTCGGCGGGGGAGGCATCAGGAAGGCGGGGAGTTCTCCCCGGCACCTCCCCGCGTCAAACCCCCCACGTTGACCAGCGCAGACGCCGCTCGGGGAGGCAAACAGGAACCTCGCGACAAGGAGCAGCAACCTCCAGAAACGAAAGTCCGCCACCACCCATGCGCGGCTCCCTCCCCGAGGGCAAACCTCACCGGGAGCCACGATAACCCCAAGATCAAGGCCAGCGACCACCGGCCGACAAGACCACACACCGCGTCCCGATGGCTCCACCACCCCCCAGCGAGAACCCCTCCACCAACCCGGCACCATCCCCACCAAGACCGACCCAACCCGCCAGTCCCCCATCCAGCCACTGGACCAATACATCCGCCAAGTCGTGGATACCGCCCCACGCCCCACCCCCGCGCTACTTGAGCGCCTCGCCGGCCTACTACGCGACACCGGCAGCCCCTCGGACCTGACCCTATGACCCTCACGTCACAACCAGGACGTCCCTACCTAGCGGTACCCTTAACAAGTCTCTTGTCGGCCGAACAGCTCTGCTGTCGAGTTCGGGAGGCTGGGGGAGCACCCAAGACTCCGCTACTCGACCGCGCCCAAAAGAGCTACCTGACGCACCCTAGCGGGTACCCGTGAGTGCGATGCGCGGCGCTGGCTTGCCGCCAACTAGCAGGGTCACTCACGGCAGCAGCGCTACGCGCTGCTCTTGCACGTCGGCAAGCTCGCTGCGGGGCACGCACCCCCGCCAGACCCGGTAGTCGACCTCCGCGAGACCGAGATCAGCTGCCCGTGGACCGTTCTCCCCGATGTAGTGGATCACGGCCTGCTCCGGCCCGGCCTCCACCAGTTCAACGGGCAGACCGTTCCACCCGCCGCGCCAACGGACCAGATCAAGCGAGTCAAGATCGTCAATCATTGCCGGTAGCGGGTAGCCACCAGCCTGTTTGATGAGCTCCTCCGGCGGTCGCTTGCCGGGCAGCGGGTGCAGGGTCACCTCGCCAGGGCGGGGACCGAAGTCGGCGTCGAAGTCCCCGCCGTGGTACTGCGCGACCAGACCGCGCCGCACGGTGGGCCGTAACGGTACTGGCGGCCGGTTCCAGCAAGCCGGACCCAGCATCGCGGGCCCGGTGCTGACCCACCCGACCTGCCGATTCAGGTAGGCCCCTACCCGCTGCTCGTCACCCCGGGAATCAATCCGCCACAGCTCGGTGCCGGCGGGAAGCTCGACCAGATCAACCTGGTAGACGCTGCGCTCGAACGGGTTGATGTAGAGCTGGGGACTGTGCGCGTAGAAGCGCAGCACGTAAAGCTCGTCGGTAACTGGCCAGCCAGCCACCTCGTTCAACCCGAAGCGCCGGACTAGCTCTGACGCCGAGCTCGCCGGAACGTCCTCGAGCCGCATCACGAAACCAGCGATCCGGTGCGGGTCAAATCGGCCTGGAACCACCACGTTGCCCAGCGTGAGTTCCACCAGCCCCGGCAACACGACCTTCTGCATCGCGGTATCCGGCTTGAGCTCGGGCACCTGGCCCGGTACCCGCAGCCGGGGCGGCGGGGGGCCGAAACGCTCCCCGGATAGTGCTCGCTCCGGAACCAGCGCTGGGCCCTCTACCGTGCCCTCTCTTGGGCCATCGACACCTTCTCTTGGGTTCTCGACTGCGTCTTCGCTGGGGGCGCTATCGGTGCCCAACCCATTGGCTGCTACCCCTGCTGCTGGATCTGTCATGAACTCCACCACTCGCCGCCAGGATGCCCGTCCGCGCTTCAACGCCGGGCTGAGTTCGGGGAACTTACTACGCCATTCGGCGCAAGGCTGCCGGGAGGGGTTTGGTCGCCCGCCGGGAGGGTTTGGTAATGCACCCGAAGGACTTGATCACTGTGCACGCAGCTGGCTCACGACCCGCTCGAATACCTCGGCCAACACGAATCGCTCTTGGTCAGACAGCAAATCCACCAGGTGGTCGCGGACGCCACGGAGGTGCGTAGGAGCCGCGCTGCGCAGTACCTCCCGGCCGTGACTGGTGAGCACAGCGAACACTCCCCTGCGGTCACCCGGGCACTCCTGGCGGCGCACCAGTCCGGCTTTCTCCATCCGGCCGACCTGATGGGAGATCCGGCTCTTGGACGACGCGACCTGCTCGGCCAGCGTGCTCATCCGGGCCTGGCCGCAGGGTGCCTCGGAGAGCCGGACCAGCAGTTCGTAGTCGGCCAGCGCTAGCTGGTGCTCCTCCTGCAAGTCGCGGTTCAGCTGGGCATCAAGCAGCGCCTTGCCGACCACGTAGGCACGCCAGGCGCGCATCTCCTCGGCATTGAGCCAGCGCGGCTGATCGCTTCCCCCACTCACTCCCGCAGGCTAACCGACGACGTCCCGGGACCACTTCCGACGCCTAATCAGCGCCGAGCAACCCGCGGCAGCCGTCCAACCCGTCCACCTGCAACGTCCACTCCGGACGGACAAAGTGCGCTTCCTGCAGTACCAGTCGGATCTCGGTGACCGCCGTGCCACGCCTGACACGGGTGTTGGCGCCGTCCCTGTGGTAACCCAGCTTCTCGCTGACCCGGAGTGAAGCCGGGTTATCGACGAAGGCCCCGGAGCGCGCCACGGTGGCACTGAGATGGTCGAAGGCCAGCAGCAACACGCCGGCGCGCATCTCGGTGCCGAACCCGCGGCGCTGGTATGCAACGCCCAGCCAGGAGCCGGTCGAGACCTCCCGGGTGATGGCGAACTCCTTCGCCGACAGTCCCTGGGTGCCGATGACCCGGCCGCCGTAGCGAACCAGGAAGTTGACCTGCCAGTTCGACAGGATCAGTTGTGAGCGTGCGCCCCAGAAGTGCTGCAGGGTGCCGCGCACCAGATCGTCGGGGGCCTGGTCCGTCCAAGGGGACTGAAAGGGCATCTCCTGCGGCGGATGCACGCCACGCAGCGCCAACGCCGCCAGCTCGTACAAGCCCTCATCGTCGTCCGGGCGCAGCGTCAGACGCGGGGTGCGCAGCACCAGATGCCGCAACGGCCACGGGTCAGGCATAACTGCAACGGTGCCACGTACGCGGCGACTACCGTCAGGCACCGTGCGTGCGATCACAATCACCGAGTACGGCGGTCCGGCAGTGCTGCGGCTGACCGAACAGCCCGATCCCCGACCCGGCCCTGACGAAGTGCTCATCGACGTTGCCGCGACATCGGTCAACCGGGCCGATCTGCTACAGCGGCAGGGCCGGTACGCCGCTCCGCCCGGAACCAGCGAAATCCTTGGACTGGACTGTGCCGGCACGGTGGCCGAGCTCGGCGAGGGAGTGACAGGGTTCGCGGTGGGTGATGAGGTGTGTGCACTGCTGGCCGGTGGGGGCTATGCCGAGCGGGTCGCCGTGCCCGCCGGGCAGGTGATGCCTCTGCCGCCGGGAATCGACCTGATCACTGCGGGTGGCGTACCCGAAGTGGCCTGCACCGTATGGTCGACGGTGGTGCGCCACGCTGGGCTCGCCGCCGGGGAGCTGCTGCTGGTGCACGGCGGGTCGGGGGGCGTCGGCACCCACGCGATCCAGGTCGGCAGGGCGCTGGGCGCGCAGGTCGCAACCACGGCGTCGGCGGCGCGGCTGGCCCGCTGCGCGGAGTTGGGCGCCCAGATCCTGATCGACTACCGCGACCAGGACTTTGCTGAGCAACTCGCCGGCTGCGCCGACGTCATTCTCGACAACATGGGTGCCAGGTACCTGGCCCGCAACCTCACCGCGCTTGCCCCGGACGGCCGGCTGGTGGTGATCGGGTTGCAGGGCGGCACCACCGCCGAGTTGAATCTCGCCGCCCTCCTGCCCAAGCGGGCCAGCGTCGCGGCCATCGGGCTGCGCGGGCGACCGGTGGACGGTCCGCACGGAAAAGCTGTCATCTGCGCCGACGCCGTCGCCCGGTTGTGGCCGATGTTCGCCGACGGTCGGGTCAAGCCCATCGTGCACGCAACTCTGCCGTTGGCCGAGGCAGCGCAGGCGCACCAGATGCTCGAGGCCGGTGGTGTCGTCGGCAAGATCCTGCTGACCACCCGCGGCTAAGCGGGTTTGCCTGAGCACCAGATAGGGCTTTGTCCGTGCATCAGTCAGCGACACACCGCGCATGAGCGCGCAACACTCCCGGTGGGGGGCGCATGATGGAGTCATGAGCCAACCGGATGAGCAGCAGATCGTCGTGGTCGGGCCGGACGGCAGGCCGGTGCCTGCCATGCCAGTGCCACCGGACATGGCCTCCGACGGCAACTCTGACGAGCAAGGCGGCCAGAACATCGCTGAGCAGGTCGAGGAACCCGCCAAAGTGATGCGGATCGGCACCATGATCAAGCAGCTGCTGGAAGAGGTGCGCGCAGCGCCGCTGGACGAGGCCAGCCGCAACAGGCTACGAGAGATTCACCAGTCCTCGATCCGCGAGCTGGAACAGGGCCTGGCCCCGGACCTACGCGAGGAGCTGGAGCGACTGTCCCTACCGTTTAGTGAGAACTCCACGCCCAGCGACGCCGAACTGCGGATCGCGCATGCACAGCTGGTCGGCTGGCTCGAAGGTCTGTTCCACGGCATCCAAACCGCCCTGTTCGCCCAGCAGATGGCCGCCCGGGCGCAACTAGAACAGATGCGCCGCGGCCTACCCGCCGGCACGATGCCACCCGGGATGCATCCTCCCAGCGGGCAGCCAGTAGAGCCCGGAACCCGAGGCACCGGCCAGTATCTCTAAGCCAGCATGTCGCGTTCTCGTGTCCGGTGTACCCCCAAATCCGCTGATCGATCCTCCGCGGTCAGTACCCGTTGTCGTTGTCGGCCACTGCCTGGCTGAGTGTGGCTAGGTGGGTGCGGACGTCCTCAGCGTCAGGGATGCCGAGATCGGTGTAGCGGGTGAGCGCCTGTTGCCAGTGGTGGCGGGCCAGGTCGGAATCG